>JBLIOG010000006.1:0-43381 GCA_047639625.1 Gammaproteobacteria bacterium | reverse complement strand
AGGATTCGATCAGAGCTTGACTGAAATGCAATTGTCTTACGATCAAATGAAAAAAGTGTTCGAAAGGTTTGAACCTGCCTGAAATCACACAGTTACGCTCAAAACGAAAAACCTCGACATTAAATTCTATTATGCTTCAAGCCCACCTTTACGAACGAGTTGATCGAGACGTTCGTCATCATAGGCCTTCTCAAGAGATGCTGACGCTTCGTCTACAACCGCTTGCAAGTCCTTACTGCAGTTAGTAACAACGCGTCGCCATTCTTCCAGATAAGCATCAGTTCCAGCCATTTTAGCTCGCATTGCAGCTTTATCGATGGCTTCGGCAAATCGTTCTGACAGAACTGCTTTAGCATTTTCTCGTTTTTCTTTGGCTATCACCTGCGCGGGAATATCACGCCAGAATACGGTTGTCAGTTTTGCCATGGTCGTCATCTAGTTGCTGGGAAAGTGGCGAGTATAATGAATGATCTCAAGCTTACCAAAGCAAATTGGGAACAATTATTATCTCAATGCGACGAGCTGTTGTCGTGATCGTGAAGATTGATAAAAATGGGTTGCTAGCGTTTTAAGTGGAGTGTTTAATTCAGTATCTTTTATTATATAAGCTGTTTCTGGAAATATCTGAATATAGAGTTTTCGGGAGTGAAGCAAATCAATCCTGGAGGAAATATGTTGAAAGTAGGCTTTATAGGGCTTGGTAATGTCGGCGGGAAACTCGCGGGCAGCCTTTTGAGAAATGGCATTAATTTGACCGTCCGCGATCTGGATAAAAATATCGCACAACCCTTTCTCGATAAAGGGGCGGAATGGGCAGACAGCCCTCGCGAAATGGCTGAAAAAGTTGACGTGCTGATAACCTGTTTACCTAGCCCCGCAGCCAGTGCGGCGGTAATGGAAGACGAAGATGGTGCCCTTGCCGGTTTAAGCGGAGGTAAAATCTGGGCCGAAATGAGTACAACCGATAAGGATGAAGTGTTGCGACTGGGAGAAAAAGTCCGTTCGGTTGGTGCACAGCCAGTCGATTGTCCAGTATCCGGCGGTTGCCATCGCGCTACTACGGGCAACATCGCGATTTTTGCCGGCTGTGAACGCGCGACTTTTGAAACTATGTTGCCGCTACTAACCACCATGGGCCGTCGGATTCTACATACCGGAGAATTGGGTTCCGCATCGGTACTTAAAGTTGTAACCAATTACCTGGCGACAGCCAATTTACTGAGCGTATGCGAAGCCCTGGTGACTTCTAAAGTGGCAGGTATGGATATGAATACTACCTACGAAGCGATTAGAATTTCATCGGGTAATTCCTTTGTTCATGAAACTGAAAGCCAGGTGATTTTAAATGGAAGCCGCGATATCAGCTTTACTATGGACCTGGTCTGTAAGGATATTGGACTGTTTAATAATGTCGCCAAACGGGGCAATCTCGATCTCGAGCTGGCACCAATGATGGAACAGATTTTTCAGGATGGACAGGCTAGATACGGCGCCAGGGAATTATCGCCAAATATTATTCGGCGCCTTGAAGAGCTGGTTGATGAAAAGATTCTGGGCACCGGGTTTCCACCTGAAATGGTTGATGATGAACCAGAGGAATCAGGCTACGAAGTAATGGTTAAAGGTCGAGGTTAATATCAAGCCGAAGAAACCGGTGACTCTGGTCACCGGTTTCTTCGGCTTGATCAATCGGTCCCAGATAAAAGCAGGACAAATCAATACGATTAGTATACGTCAGAGGGCTACAGAGACTGGCGAGTACCGGTCAAACTGTCCGGCAATTCAAGGTCTATTATATAGTGCTGATGGATTATGTTCAGTTGATTCGTCACAGGCTGCAGGCAGGCTGAGAAACAAAGAGGGTTGTAACAAAGTGTCTTAATTTGAGCATGCTGGTCGCTGCTATTAATTAATGCAGGTTTGAATAGATTTGCAAAAAGGTTTTTCTATTGTACCGATAGTCGGCAACAGCAGGATGAATTGATCACAATATCAGACTGTTGCAAGAGGAGGTCTAATTGAGGTTTGACGTGCTCGGCATCCTCTTTCCGGCCCAGCTTGAGCAGGCATTCATGGTAGCCATGTAAGGCCCAGATATTATTAGAATGCTGAACGCAGCGGGGTAGTCGATCACTGATACCCAAATCGTCTTCGTAGTGCAGAATTGCTTCGGCAGGTCGATCCTGCTCAAGCAGTAGTGCCCCTAGTGCGTGTCTTGGCGGATGCATCCAGGCCCAGGGTTCACAATACACCAGATTGTCATGGCGTTGATTGGCAAGGTTTAATTGTTCGAAGGCCGCATCATAATTTCCCAGGTGATAGTTAACCTCGCCGTCCATCATTGCTTCGGCCACTATCAGGATATCGATAGTAGGGTTGTTATGAATAAGGTGCCAGCGGGGAAATTGAGTCAGTAATTCTTTGAATCGAAGCTGATTCTGTTCCGCCTGCGTAGGCTGTTTTAATGTGGCGAATGCGATGGCCTTGGCATAATGAAGTAAAATAGTGGTGACCAGAAATATCGAAGGATCCTTCGGCATCGTATAGTCGCAAATAGCCTGCCATTGGCCAAATCGAACCATTACGTGTACGAATCCACTGTAACTGCCTTCGAGAGTCGAAGCGAGGTATCTTGCCTTGCCTTTAAAAAGATCGACAGTTAATAATGCATGAAGTCCATCTACGGCCTCCTGCGATTGCGCCTCTAAACCCAGAAACATGGCTGCCCACATCTTAAATTCATAATTGTGCAAAGCGGCGATCAAATAAAATCCCTGGGTACCACGATGTGTGAAATACTTTAAATCAACTTCAATTGCGTCTATGTTGGAATTAAGCGCTGATTGCCAGTCACCACATAAACTATCGATATGGCTGGCCATATGGACGAGATGACCGCAGTCCGGAACTAGCTGTCGAAGTTTATTGGCCTGGTTGAGTGCCTTCTCCGGCCAGGGCGACATCTCGTAAACGTGTATGTAAAAATGAATGAGCCCCGGGTGAAGGGGCTGTTCGGGATGATTCATCATAGTGACTGCCTTTTCCAGAATCAGCATCGCTTCCTCAGTACTGCTGCTTTCGGCAGGCCGACTATTATGAAAATCCCACAGTCTCCAGGGGGTTAAATTGATCAGGGCTTCAACGGTCAGGCAGAGTACGTCGAGATCAACACTGAATTGGAGGTAGATCCCGCGCATGCTATCCGCATATTCCTGCATCCATCGATTAAGCGTTTGACAGCTATCTGCACTGGATTCGGGATGCTTGCAAACAATAGCCCGGATCAGTGCGGCTTCAAGCGGCGAAGCCTTTTCAATTCGGGCTTTGGCCTCGGAAGCGTAATGATGGCAAACAGAAATGGCTTCTACGCGTTCATCATCGCCATACCATTCCCAGGGTTTGTTGTAAAAAGGACCATTTGCCAAAGCGATTCCCCAATATCCCATTGGGCACTCAGGGTCATGCCTAATGGTTTTATTAAAACACCGAATGGCTTCATCCTGATTGAATCCATAACACCAGATTAAACCTCGATTAAACCAGAGTTCAGCTTCAGTCGAGTCGGTGCTAATTGATCGGGAGTAAGTGCCTAAATCAAAATAATCGGTCATCTATTTAGTGAGCCTTTGCCAGCAAAATGTTTTAGCTTATCCAGCGAGACGTTCAAAAGGTAAGAACCTGATATGCAACAAGGTTTTTACCAACTTTCGGCGATAAAAATAAACATCGGTAAGGTGAAGAACGCTGCAATGATCTGGAAAGTCACTATGCTGGACATTAAGGGGGCATCTCCACCCATTTTTCGCGCCATGACGTAGGATGTTGCTGCCGTTGGAACGGCGCCTGAAATGATAGCAACTGTCCTGGGTAAACCTTCCAGGCCGAGTAACCAGCAAGTTAGAATTAGTAACATTGGCATGCCTATAAGCCGCAATAAAACCCCGAATACAATGAGTAATTTATTGTCGGCAGCCTGTTGTAGCCTGATACCCGCACCGACTGTTAACAAAGCAAGCCCCAGCCCCCCCGACCCGATAATATCGATACTGCTAAATAAAATATCAGGTACCCCTGTCCAGTTCAGGAGCAATCCGACAACACAGGCCCAGATAAGAGGGTTTCGAATAATCTGTTGGAGCATTCTTTGATGACTGAATGCGGTATCACTCGAACCGTAAATGGTAAGGACCACTATCGATAGAACATTAAGCAACGGCACCATGATTGCGAGCGACAAGGCCACTAATGCAACGCCTTCATCACCATAAAGTGGCCCGATTGCCGCGAGTGCGACAAAGCCATGATAGCGTAAGGTTCCCTGGAATAAACTGGTAAAGCTCGGACCGCTACCTGGGAATTTGTAACGCATGAGACTATAGATGATGATCATGCCACCGGACATTGCAGCAATGGCCAAAATGACCGCCGACATGAATTCGAAAACCGGCACATTACCAAGATCTGCTCTACTTAATGTGCGGATGATGAGAAATGGCAATAATAGATAGAAACAGATATGTTCAATTGCAGACCAGATTGACTCACCGATAATACCGCTACGAAATAGCATATATCCGATTAGAATAATCAGAAAAACGGGTGCAATTGCATTAATGGTGGTAATCAATTAATCCATATCCGATGGGAGATTTTGTGTTTAATTTTAAGTACAGGCGAATGACTGGAGCGGGGTAGTGTATAGAACCATACGAAACACCGCTTGAATTTAGGGCATCTCCTAAAAAGCGCTTTTCAGATTCCAGCGTCGGGTGTGAGTTGGGCGAGTTTACTTTGTTCGGCTCGTTAGGTTGGGTTAATGATTATATTGGTGATGATGACAGGGTAGCAAATGGTGAAAGCTAAAGTCGACCCTTCACCCCCTGTGCTGTAAAGCGTTTTGATGCTAATAATCCGATGAACTTTGGTTTTAAATATCGGCAATACCTATTCGATTTTGACGATGGAAACACTCAGGATGATCGTTTAAACAGTTTATTTGTAGAGTGTCAGTAAAACTTTTGAATGGTCAGAAAAATTTCTCGGAATGGTGAATGTTTATATTGGGCTCTTTGATAGCTACCTTGTTCGCTGCTGATCTAAAGCCTGCTAGTCTAAAACCGACTTCGCATTTCGAAGGTCGTCAGTCATTCGTAGAAGGGGGAGTATTTTTTATTTCAATCTTGATCAAGCGGCTTACATCTATTGGTATTATGAAGAGGCAGTCGGCATGCTGCATCAAGTCTTACCCAATGCCTTGCAGTCAGATTGTTTTTTTAAAGCAGGTTATTTTCAGGCTTTGCTTAATCGAGCGCAAACTTTTCAATTAATTATCGCTGCACTTTATAGGTTGGAGCAGAATATCGCCCTCAGTACCAATCAACTTCAATTAACCTTGCCAGGCCGCCGCAGAATTAAGGCGCGGCTAACTCATCTTCATAACTGCAGGGGATAGACCTTGATTGCAAAAGGTCGGGACTTACTGTGGATTCCATCGTGGATACTTCTTTAGTTTCAATATCTAACCGGCCAATTCGAATCCTGACACCATTCTCATTGGTTTCGAGTATGCAGGCAGGGAATTTGGTTTGGTTATCAAACTTGTCAGTGTACAGGTAGTACACCTTGTCTCCAGTATTCACTTGCGATTTAGTGATGCAAGCCCCTAATGAGGCGTAATACCACGCAAGCGTTCATTACGTCGGCGAAGCATTTCGAGCGTACCTAACAATAGTATCGAAAATAGAACTAATACCGTCGCAGCTGCCAGAATAGTTGGGCTGATTTCCTGACGTATACCCGACCACATTTGTCTCGGTAAGGTATGTTGATCCGGACCACCGATAAACAGAATAATGACGATTTCATCGAAGGATGTAATAAACGCGAATAGTGCACCGGATATCATTCCAGGTGCAATCAATGGCATCTGGATCTTGAAAAAACAACGAGCGGGTGTTCCACCCAGATTTGCCCCGGCGCGCATAAGCGATCTATCGAAACCAACCAAAGTGGATGTGACGGTAATAATGACAAATGGTAAACCCAATATTGTGTGCGCCAGGATAATACCGGCGTCAGTATTGGATAAGCCCACACTGGAAAAGAAAAACGCCATTCCAGCTGCGGTAATAATCAGAGGAACAATCAATGGGGAAATCATAATTGCCATAATGATGCGTTTTGCCGGCATATGTTCACTACTCAACCCAAGTGCGGCAATAGTACCGATAACCGTGGCCAGAACCGTTGAAATAAGAGCGTAGTAAAGACTTCTTCCTGCTCCTGTCATCCACTTGTTATGACACATTGTGGATATATTATCCTCTATCTGACTACACATTCCGAACAGGCTTTTGTACCATCGAAGCGAAAAGGCATCCGGATCTAGATTCAGCATTTCGGGTGTAAAGTTTAGAAAAGCGGATGATGTAAAAGATAGCGGGATAACTGCTACTAAAGGCGCCACCAGAAAAAATAATACAGCGATACAAAACGTCATGTAGATGTAGTGCCAAAGACGCTGTCCAGGGGTGGTATATATTGGTAAGGCCATCGTTTTAACCCATCTTCATGTTGTCGATACCGATAATTTTATCGTATACCCAATAGAGAATCAGAATGAGAACCAGCAGGATAGTACCCATCGCTGCCGCGAGTCCCCAGTTGAGTGAGCGTTGCATGTGGTAAGCCACCATGTTTCCGATTAGCTTGCCGTCTTTGCCACCTACAAGTTCCGGAGTAATGTAATAACCGATGGCAACTATGAATACCAGAATACAGCCAGCTCCGATGCCCGGAATAGTCTGTGGCATGTAAACTCGAATAAACGCCAGAGTAGGTGTTGCTCCAAGGTTTTGAGCGGCTCGCATATAACTCGGCGGAATGGTTTTCATAACGCTGTAGATGGGTAAAATCATGAATGGCAATAATACCTGGGTCATGACGATAATTGTCCCGTTAAAGTTGTACATCATCGACAATCGATTGTCGTCGTCCAGGATCCCCGATGATACAAGTACATCATTAACGACACCATTTTGTTGCAACATTATCATCCAGGCAACAATTCGAACCAGCAGTGATGTCCAGAACGGCATCAATACACAAATCATGAGCAGATTCGAAATGCGCATCGGCAGGGTCGCCAGTAGATAGGCAACCGGATAAGCCAGTAACAGGCAAGCCAGGGTAACGATCAAACTGACCATCAGAGTACGTTTCCACAGCAGGTTATAAACTTTTCGATTTTCGTCTACGTGAATAACGTTTTTGTCAAAATCGTAGGTTCTATCGACGGCATTCCAATAGTAACCCCAGGTCGTTTCGTCTTTCATGATACCCAGTGATAACCAGAATTCTCTATCAGTCCAGCGGTCGTCAGCTTTTAAAAATGCTTCCCGATACGGAGCATCCATTGTCTTGAGTTTTCTTGCAGTTCGTTTGATCAGACTGCGCCAGCCGGGTTTAGCGTAATTCATGCGGACACTGGATTTACCAATTTGTATTCTTTCGGCGGCACTTAAATCTTCGTACATGGCTACAAATAATGCTTCTGTGGGTTCTTTTTTATCCCAGGCTTCGAAAGCAATAAAAGTTTTAGGCAAAACTTGATTAATTAATGTGTCGTCGACACTACGTGTCAACATGTTGCCAATAGGAATAACAAACAAAAAAATCAGGAATGCGAGTGGAGGCGCAACCAGTAAAACAGCGCGCAATTTGGCCTGGCGTAGCGACTTTTGCAGGCTGACCTTAAGCGGTATGCCATCGGCTGTAATGATTGGGCCATCAACGGTAGCGGGAGCTGTACTCATGATTTTTTTATCGGCTATTTATGGTTATGAAATAAAAAAAGGGAGTGGATTAACCACTCCCTTTTAACTGCTCGATTACTGAGCCATCCACGCGGTGTAACGTTCACCGATTGAATCGCCATAATCAGCCCACCATTCTGGACTTGCAACAACAGAGCGAGCCATAACTTCGTCTCGGTTAGGCATGTGTTCCATGATGTTTTTGCCATTATGGAACCATGGCTCACCTTTCGCCATGATTGCAAAAGCTGATTTGCGCATTGGGCCATAGTTGATGTATTTGGCTTGCTCAGCTTGCGACGCTGGAGTAGATGCGTGAATCAGGAAGTCCATAGCTGCAGCCTTATTAGGTGCGCCTTTAACCATAACCAGCCATTCTTCTTCCAGTACCTGTCCGTCCCATACAGTTACGAACTTTTCGCCTTCAGACAGCACAGCAGCGCCAATTCGACCGTTATAAGCCAGTGACATAGCAACTTCACCTGATTTTACGAGTTCAAGAGGTTTTGCACCTGATGACCAGAAAACAGAGTGATCTTTGATTTTGTCGAGCATTTCAAACGCACGATCAATACCAGCATCGGTACTCATGACTTTGTAAACGTTTTTAACGGCAACGCCGTCAGCCAGCAATGCCATTTCAATCAAAGCATTTGGCCATGTGTGGATACCGCGCTTACCAGGGAATTTCTTAACATTAAAGAAATCAGCAATGGTCGTTGGTTGCGCACCGCTAAATGTACCTTCTTCATAAAAAGGAACGTAGGACCAGAAGATCTGTGGAACGACACAGTCGTTAGGAACTTCAACCATGATGTCATCATCCATCGATGTGCCATCAGCTGTTTTAGAGAAAGCTGAACGATCAAGTTCTTCGAACAGGCCTTCGTCACAACCAACACGAGCTTCGTGTGGAAGTACGTCAGCGATGTCCCAGGTTACGTTTCCTGATTCTACTTGAGTTCGGATTTCACCGAGACCACCGTTGTAGTTGATGAAGTTGATACTAGACGGATCTTTGTAAGTATCGGCATAAGCTTTTTGCTGTGATGCCGTATAAGCACCTCCCCATGACACTATGTTTACTTCAGCTTGTGCTGCAGAAGTAACCGCGATGACTGAAGCCAGCAGGGTTTGTTTTAAAGTTATTTTCATTAGAGTTTTCTCCTCGGTATGGTTTTCTCTAGCTTAAAAAAAAACTACAGGGCTAATCGGAAGGATCCAATGCCCGGCAATCTTCCGCATTCCAGCCAATATTGACCGTATCACCCGTTTTAAGGTGTGCGTGAACGGCTGAATTTGGAATTTTTACAATAAAATCATCGTGCCCGCAGACTTTAAAGCGTGTTCTTATATGGTCACCAAGATAAATTAATTCCTCGGCTGTTCCTGAAAATATGTTTGGTAGCGAACCAGCTTCCGGATTAACGGTAACCCGCTCTGGTCGAAGTGATAATGTGGTACGTTCACCGACACCACCCACATTGACTTTGTTGGCGATAACCTGTCCCGCGCCATTATCTATTTCGACAACGACATTCTCACCCTGGTCTTCAATAATATTTCCAAACAGACGGTTATTTTCGCCGATAAAATTAGCGACAAAGGCATTGTTAGGCTTTTCGTAGAGCACTTCAGGGGGCTCGCATTGTTGAATAATGCCATCGTCAAATACAGCAATTCTATTGGACATGGTCAATGCTTCACTTTGATCGTGTGTAACATAAACCACGGTTAATCCAAGGTTTTCGTGAATATG
Source organism: Gammaproteobacteria bacterium (assembly GCA_047639625.1). Lineage (GTDB taxonomy): Bacteria > Pseudomonadota > Gammaproteobacteria. Next base: position 33,808 of record JBLIOG010000006.1, on the reverse strand, counting down.
CTTAATTTCATACTGCATTTGTTCGCGCAGATTTTTATCAAGCGCTCCCAGTGGTTCATCCATTAGGACCAAATCGGGATCGAAAACTAAAGAGCGGGCAACGGCGACGCGTTGTTGCTGTCCACCTGATAGTTGAGCGGGCCGACGATCACCAAATGGTCCAAGCTGAACCATATCCAAAGCGCGTTTCACACGGGTCTCTCGTTCAGATTTATCGATATGTCGAACTTCTAATGGGAATGCCAGATTTTCGGCAACCGTCATATGAGGGAAGAGTGCGTAATTCTGGAACACCATGCCGATTCCCCGTTTATGGGGGGGGACCTTATTGATGGGGTTCTCTTTTAGATAAATTTCACCATGCGTTGCCGGTTCGAAGCCAGCCAGCATCATCAGACAAGTTGTTTTACCCGATCCCGATGGGCCCAGCATAGTTAAAAATTCGCCTTTCGCGACTTCCAGGTTTAGATTTTTTACGACAAGTTCTTCACCGTCGTAGCTTTTCTGGATGTCAACAAATCGAACAAGTGCGTTTTCGCTCGGCATAGAATTATTGTCTCTTTAATTATTCGATGATGGTGTTAATAATATTGTATTAACCCGTCGTGTAGCACCGTTTTTTTTTTGGCTTCAACACTAAACTCGGGGAACCATATCTATCTTGATCATCAAAATCAATCAGTAATATCGATATATTGAATACGTTGGATGATATATGCGAATCATATTAAACAAATTGGATGAATTTAGGCTGAATAGAATCATCTCTCGGGGCATTGGTCTTTAAATTGCAATATTAGCTGGCTGGAGTGTCTGAAAGCGGTTCTAGTGGCTTGAGGCTCTCATATTGACAGTTGTAGGTGATGACTTCGCCTTTGATGATGGCCAGATTCGATTGAACCCGTGTGGCCACTAACGATTCGAGATTAAAATTAAGCGCGAAGGTCCAGCTTTCAGTAGAGAAGGGATTTGACGCTGAGGTGACGACTATCAGACTATCTTTAGTGTAAGACCGAAGTTGGTGCAAATTATGTGCTTTGTCGGTTGTATTTAGTTTGATTGTCGGACCTTTGTTCGTTTTTGGGTGCCATATAAATTCTACCTTGGATTGTTGATTGGAGAAATTCTCGGCAAAGAGCCATTTAGAAAATCTCGATTTGGTTTTTTCTGAATTCTTTTTGGCTTCATATTTCTGATGCCGACCCAGCATAGAGGCATTGTCGCTTTGGCAGGTAATGGTCGTCTGCAACTTAATATTGGCGGCTTCAATCGAGGGGGTTATTAATAAACAAAAGAGAAGTGGTAACAGACGCATCGTGCACTCGTGAAAGATAAACCTCAAACCTAGAGGCAGGCAGTATAGGCAGTAAAAGATTTAAAAATCAAACTAACAGGATTATTCTTACTTCAGGCATTTGGTGTGCAGTCTGATTTGGAGGTTCACCATCAATAACCGTAACGAGGAGAATTCGCCTCGATATTGCTAGTGTTAACTGGGTGGGGTATCGATGCATTCAATTTGAACATCGTAAGCTAAATATTTCATATTAATATTAGGTACAAAAATGAAGATAGGTTTCATAGGACTCGAAAATGTAGGGGCCAAACTTGCCGGTAGTCTATTGCGTCATGGTTTTAATCTGAGTGTTCGAGATGTCGATCGAACTGCTGCGGAGGCATTGATTGCGACAGGTGCCAGTTGGAGTGATAGCGGAAGGCAGATGGCCCGTGAAAATGATGTCATCATTACCTGCTTACCTTCTCCGGCCGTGTCTGCCAAAGTTATGGAAGAAGAAGGCGGTGTTCTAGAAGGCTTGAGCAGTGGGAAAATCTGGCTTGAAATGAGTTCGATAGATGCTGATTAAATTCGTCGTTTAGGAGCTCTGGTCGAGGCTAAAGGTGCTATCCGGTTGATTGTCCTGTTTCAGGCGGTTGTCATCGTGCATCGACCGGCAATATTGCGATTTTTGCAGGTGGTAAGCGAGCCGCTTTTGAAAAAGTATTACCTTTGTTAACCAAAATGGGACGGGATGTTTTACACACGGGTGAGCTTGGTACCGCTTCTATCATGAAAGTAGCAACAAATTATCTAGCCGGTGTTCAACTAATATCGACAGGTGAAGCGTTTATGGTGGCAAAAAAGGCAGGAGTTGATTTGGCCACAGCTTATGAAGCCATTCGTATTTCCTCCGGGAATTCATTTGTTCATGAAACCGAAGGCCAGTTGATTTTAAACGGTAGTTACAATATTAACTTCACAATGGATCATAACGTTAAAAATTTGACACTGTTCGATGATTTAGGCAAAAAAACACGGTGTACCGCTTGAGTTATCACCGCTTTGTGTCGAGATTATGCGCGATGGGCCTCGTGTCTGGTCATCAATGGTTGTCAAACGTCTGGAAGACGCCTGTGCTGAAGATTTACGCGCCGACGGGTTTCCTGAGTATTTAACCGATAACGAACCCGAGACCGAAGGTCATGAAGTCATTCCGAGGAATCGGAAATAATTTGCGCAAAGGTTAAGCGAAACTTAGGCAATGGTCATAGTAATTAAGTAAGCCAAAGAACATTTAAATGCGTTATTGTTGAATTAAGATTTATTTTCCAGATTGGAGAGATATAAATGAGTAGCACAGTGTCATTTGTCCATATGAAGGACGGAACCCAGGCTGAGTATGAAATGCTGCATGGTCTGGAAAAGGAGTTTTGTAAAGGGACGGCTAAACGTCTGCTACGCGAACTGGCTTCGCAAGCGGAAGAAACTTTATCTGGGTATCAAGTCACTCGATTAGAGCATGCGCTTCAAAGTGCAACCCATGCCCATAATGATGGTGCTGATATTGACTGGGTTGTAGCAGCGTTATTACATGATATCGGTGATGGTCTATCGCCGCAAAATCACGATCGATTTGCTGCAGAAATATTACGACCATTTCTTCGCGAAGAAGTCATCTGGGTTGTCGAGAACCACGGTGTTTTTCAAATGTATTATTACGCCCATCATTTCGGTTGGGATCAAAATGCTCGGGATCGCCATACTGGACATCCGAGTTATCAGGCAGCCCTCGATTTCTGTGAACGCTGGGACCAAAATTGTTTTGATCCTGCATTTGATAGTAAACCATTGAGTTTCTTTGAGCCGATGGTAGAACAAGTGTTTGCCCGAAAAGCTTATGACCCAGCGGTTGTTCAATCAGGAGTGGCTAAGGGCTTGCCGTCTTTAAATTGAACGCTGTCGTTTTCGATAAAGATCGAAAATTGGTTCAAGTAGAGTCGCAGTTGTAATCATTGTTATCCCTAAGAATTCGCGCCATCCCAGTGGTTCGTCGGTGAGAATGCTGGCGGTCAATGTGCCGACTCCGATCTCGACCATAAAAAACAGTCCTGCAACCCCAGGGTTTAACTGAGTCGGACCGTAGATAACGGCAAATCCAGCTGGAATAATTAAAATTAATGCGAGTGGGATCATCCAGCGAATAACGCTGGTCAAAGATGATAGATCGGGTAGCGATTGATCGAAAGATGAATAAAAGACGAACGTCAATATGATCGCGGCCAGGCCATTCCAGAGGAAAAACCAAAGCGCGTAATCGATTGGATGCTCCTTGCCTGTTAGCATCATTAAACTGGCAATTGCCCACAATATTCCCGCTGCCAGTGCCATCCAGTCACCCATGTTCTCAGGTAAGGATAATCCCGATTCAACCCCGAAGATCGTTAACATACCGCTAACACCAACCAAAATAGATATCCATCTTACGGGCGATATCAAATCACCAATAAATATCCTGGCGAGCAGAAACCCCCAGATAGGCGTCAGGTAATAGAGGATCAAAACGCGCACGACCTCGGTATAAATAAAGGCGTTGGTGTAACCAATAATGGATAAACCAACAATCAGACCGGTAATGTGGAAATGAATGCTGGCGCGACGAATAAAACGCCACCGCCAAATAATCAACGGCAGTATTATTATCATCGGGATGATGTTGAAGACCAAAGACGGCAAGACATCGGTTAAACCGGCTTCTTCCAGTGCTCGAAGTGGGATCCAGTAAAGACCGTAAGCCATCCCGGCATAGAGGCTGGCCAGTTTAGCCAGGGTAAGTTTAGACAAAGGAAGCTTCAACGGGTTAACTCAGTCAAATCTATTTTGTAATAAGTAATAAGTAATAAGCAAGGTTTAAATATCAACGCTAAGCGAGTCGATGAGTGCGATTTTTCTAACGAAAGCGCTAGAATAGGATGATCTATTGAGGAAACTCCGATGAACATCATTAAACAAGAAGACCTTATTTCAAGTATTGCGGATGCCTTGCAATACATCTCTTACTACCATCCACTAGATTTTATTAAAGCGATGGATGAAGCCTACCAGCGTGAAGCGAATGCAGCTGCTAAGGACGCCATCGCCCAGATATTGATTAACTCACGGATGTGCGCAATGGGTCATCGCCCGATTTGTCAGGATACCGGGATTGTCACCATATTCCTGAAAGTCGGTATGAAAGTTCAATGGGATGCCGAAATGTCGGTAACCGATATGTGCAATGAAGGCATTCGTCAGGCCTATATGAATCCGGATAATATTTTGCGTGCCTCTATCCTGTCGGACCCGGATGGTGCGAGAAAAAATACTGGTGACAATACGCCTGGTGTTATTCACTACGAAATTGTACCCGGCGATACGGTTGAAATTCATGTTGCGGCCAAAGGGGGTGGAAGTGAAGCAAAATCAAAATTTGCGATGTTGAATCCATCTGATTCGGTCGTCGACTGGGTTCTCGAAATGGTTCCGAAAATGGGTGCGGGTTGGTGTCCGCCGGGAATGCTTGGCATTGGGATTGGTGGAACCGCAGAAAAAGCGATGATTTTGGCCAAAGAAGCGCTGCTCGAACCCATCGATATTCATGACCTTCAGGCAAAAGGTGCCAGTAGTCGTAGCGAAGAATTGCGTCTTGAATTATACGACAAGGTTAATCGACTCGGGATCGGTGCCCAGGGACTGGGAGGTTTGACTACCGTGATGGACGTTAAGGTACTCGACTATCCATCGCATGCCGCGAATAAAGCGGTTGCCATCATTCCAAATTGTGCAGCAACCCGGCACACGCATTTTGTCCTCGATGGCAGTGGCCCTGCTCGATTAGAGCCGCCGAAAATTGAAGACTGGCCTGAAATCACGCGTGAAGCCGGCGAAAATGTGAAACGGGTTAATCTCGATACCGTTACTCGCGATGAGGTAAAAACCTGGAAGCCGGGTGATACGCTTTTATTGAATGGGAAAATATTAACTGGCCGCGATGCCGCCCACAAAAAGATGATTGATATGATGGATCGAGGTGAATCGCTTCCGGTCGATTTAACCGGTCGATTCATCTACTACGTTGGACCGGTTGATCCCATAGGTGACGAAGTAGTTGGGCCAGCGGGTCCTACGACTGCAACCAGAATGGATAAATTTACCCGTGCGATGCTAGAGAAGACTGGCTTACTAGGTATGATCGGTAAAGCGGAGCGTGGCCCAGTTGCGATCGAGGCCATCCGTGATTTTGAATCAGTTTATCTGATGGCTGTCGGTGGAGCCGCCTATCTGGTTGCACAGGCAATCAAGTCTTCAACGGTTGTCGCTTTTCCTGAGCTTGGTATGGAAGCTATCTATGAATTTGAACTTGAAGATATGCCGGTGACTGTTGCAGTAGATTCGGCGGGTGAATCAATACATCAAACGGGACCAAAATTGTGGGCAGGTAAAATTGAACAACAGTTGGTCGAATTCGATCATCGGGGAATCAATTAAAAGGTTGGTGATTAGCAACAGTGTTCAGCAGGATACAATTAACTATCACCCATGGTAATCATGTGTAATGGTTTCGTACCCTTAATGCTACCTCATTTCATAGTAAACATTTCGACAGGGTACGCCTCACTTTTCCTACAGCAGAAAAGTAAGCAAAAGGCTACCCCCCAACAAGCCCTTCATCGGATAAATAGCATTTTAATCACGGTCGGCTCAGACGCGGGTCCACCGCGCTAACCCTCAATTGGCGTCCATGCCAATTGACCCCGATTAAAACGCTATTTATCCGAGTGCTTGAAAAGGAATTAAAAAAACATCGTAGATTTCGAGATAGTTGTATTTTCTTTTGACTTTAAATGCCTATTTGACAGGAAGCCGTAGGCCACTCTCGGAGGGACAGCCCTTTATGTTCAGGATGAACGGTATGTCGTGGTCTCATGGATACCCAAGGCATTCGCTGTGCTCACGGGGCAGGCTCTGCGAAGGAACGACCTGCTTACTTTTGGGGCTTCAAAAGTGAGGCGTACCCCATAGAGGAAGTCACTATGGAATGCAGGTGTCATTTGGGTGCGGATAAATGTTTAGCAAACAGGCAAAATAACTTATTTGAATACTATTCTTTGATATTTAATTATCAGCTTGAACTGAGTATTCTTGCTAGTCACTAAAAGGCTTAATATTTTTCGACACGAGCCAACCCCCAAACACTGACCGTTTGAACGCCGCTGCGTTTAATAACCCGGGTTATTTCGTTCAAGGTTGATCCGGTTGTAACAATGTCGTCGACAACGGCGACATGTTGATATTGTTTTCGATTATCAAATGCAAAAGCACCGATCAGATTCTTTTCGCGTTTTTTAGCGGTTAAACCGGCCTGGCTGTCAGTATGTCGTTTTCGTATTAATGATTTACTATCGACGGGTATCCCGAGCTGACTCGACAAGCACCGCGCGATTTCAAATGCCTGGTTGTAACCGCGTTCAATCAGCCGTTCTTTGTAAAGCGGCACGGGGATAATAATGTCCGGCTTTATGGCGATTACATCAAAATTAGCTTTGGTTTCTTCAGTCAGCCACTCAGCTATCGGAAGATCATCTGAGTATTTCAATCGTGATAATAGATCCCGCACTAGTCCGTCGTACTGGAGGGGAACCGCCATTGAGTCCCAATGGGGTGGATCGTATAGACAGGCCGCACATATTGCTTCGTTTGTTTGATGTTCCAGACCACAAAGTCTGCAGGGTGATCGCTGTCGCTTGATACGCGCTCGGCAACTGTCGCAAAAATAACCTCGGGATCGTATTATTATCTGGCAGGCCATGCACTGATTGACGCGAATTAAGTTCTTAAAGAAAGACTTTAAAAGATCGAAGAGCGGTTTAGCTTTCATTGACTATTCCCTGTCTTGCAATAGACTTGGCATTCCTGATTCTTGTGCTCTGGCATACCATGACCGAAACCAACTCCCTGATTCGCCACAATTGGTCTTTGACCGAAATTAAAGCGCTTTTTTCGATGCCATTCAATGACCTTGTATTTCAGGCCCAGACTATACATCGTCAAAACTTCGATCCGAATGCAGTTCAGATTAGTACCTTACTCAGTATCAAAACAGGTGCATGCCCTGAAGACTGTTCTTATTGCCCGCAATCCGCTAAATACGATACCGGTCTTGAGCGGGAAAGGCTATTGCCCATTGAAGAAGTCAAACAGGCTGCCATTAATGCGAAAGAAAATGGCGCATCACGTTTTTGTATGGGTGCTGCCTGGCGTAATCCAACTGATAAAAATCTCGACAAGGTTATTGAAATGATATCTGTTGTGCGTGATCTCGGCATGGAAACCTGCGTTACCCTCGGTATGTTAACCCAGCAGCAAAGCAAGAAACTGAAGGAAGCGGGGCTCGATTATTACAATCATAATCTGGACACATCGCCCGAGTATTATCGCGACATCATAACAACTCGGACTTACCAGGATCGTCTTGATACGCTCGAAAATGTTCGTGCCGAAAATATCAATGTCTGTTGTGGTGGAATTGTTGGCATGGGCGAAACTGACACTGATCGCGCGGCGCTCATTCAGCAATTGGCAAATTTACCCGAACACCCACAATCAGTTCCAATAAATCTTCTGGTGCAGGTAGAAAATACACCGCTCTACGGAACCGATAAACTGGATCCCATCGAATTTGTACGAACGATAGCAGTCGCTCGTATTGTGATGCCAGCGTCGGTTGTCCGTCTTTCGGCGGGTAGAAATGATATGACCGATGAAATGCAGGCACTGTGTTTTCTAGCAGGAGCGAATTCTATCTTTTACGGTGACATGTTATTAACGACCCCGAACCCTGAACAAAATACCGATATGGAATTATTTGCTCGTCTTGGAATTCAACCGAATGCCGAGCAGCAGAAAAGTGCAGTTGAAGAAACAGCGACAGCCTGATTCACGCTTGATTCCCATTGAAATTTGATCTTGAAGAAACGCTAAACGAAGCCCGCGTATCGGGATTGTACCGTAGCCGGCGGGTTAGTGAATCTGCCCAGTCAGTTCATACAGTCATTAATGGTAAGCCACTTATTGCCTTCTGTAGCAATGATTATCTGGGCCTGGCTAATCATCCTGAGGTTAATTCGGCATTTAAATCGGCAATCGATCAGTGGGGAAGCGGAAGCGGATCTGCCCATTTAATTAATGGCCATAGCCGAATACACCATGAATGTGAAGAGCAACTCGCCAGACTAACGGGTCGGGATCGTGCACTTTTATTTTCTACCGGCTATATGGCGAATATTGCTGTGGCGACGACACTTGTCGGTCGCCGTGATTTTATATTTCAGGATAAACTTAACCACGCTTCGCTGATTGATGCTGCTCGGCTGAGCCGTGCAACGACTCATCGCTATCGTCACAATGATCTCGATCACCTCGAGTATCAGCTAGGGCGCTCTGATCAAGCCGGCCGAAAACTGATCATGACCGATGGCGTATTCAGTATGGATGGTGATCAGGCTCCATTGAGTGAACTGACCCGGCTCGCGGATAAATATGAAGCCTGGACAATGGTAGATGACGCGCATGGATTCGGTGTTCTTGGTGAATCTGGCGGGGGATTGTTAGACAGTCTTTCTCTGAATCAAAGCCAGGTGCCTGTGATGATGGCAACACTTGGCAAAGCTGTGGGCACGGCTGGCGCCTTTGTAGCGGGAAGTGATGCGTTAATCGAATCCCTGATTCAAAGCGCACGGCCTTATATTTTCACGACCGCTATGCCGCCAGCCATTGCTGCAGCAACCCTTTGTAGTCTGAATATGATTGAAACGGAATCCTGGCGACGCGAACGTCTAAAATCGCTGATTTCCCACTTTAAAAACAGAATTAACGGCCTTGGTTGTCGGCTCCTTGATTCGAATACCGCGATACAACCGATCATTATTGGAGATAACCAGCTGTGTAATGATCTTAGCGCGCAATTATATCAACGCGGATTTTTAGTGACTGCAATCCGACCACCCACTGTGCCGAAAAATACGGCACGCTTACGAGTAACTTTGTCGGCTCAACATAGCGTTGATGATATCGATGGACTGATTGATTCGCTGGCAGACATTCTTGAAAAATCAGAGTTCAGACAGGTCTTCGAAGAATGACATCGCTCTGTTACTGTGGTTCGAATCAGGCCTATGCTGATTGTTGTGAACCCTATCTATGCGGACGTGATAAAGCCCCTTCTGCAGAATCATTAATGCGATCGCGCTATACAGCCTTCGTCACCGCAGAGTCACAATATCTGTTGGATAGCTGGCACCTATCGACGCGGCCCTCACGTCTACGGTTTGACGATAAATCTCAGTGGCTGGGTTTAACCATTAAAAAAACCGTTGCCGGTAACCCGCAGGATGATGTGGGAGAAGTTGAGTTTATTGCCCGATTTAGAGTTGATGGTAAAGCTGTTCGGTTACATGAACGAAGTCGATTTGTTAAGGAAGATGAACAATGGTTCTATGTTGACGGCGATCATTTGTGAAAATCCTTTAAAGGGCTATCTGGCAAAGCCTTTAGAGTGACATAGTTCTATAAAATGGACCCTTCCCAAGCCGGAAAGTTTTAAAGCGGGTGATAAATTTTAAGCTTGTTTGATAAAGTTTTTCTGACCGGAGAAATGTCATGACTGTATCCGACCCGAGCCTGCAGAACGATTCCTTTGCATTAAAGATTATTAGGGAATTCGTAAAACGAAAGATCCCCAAACAAAAAATGGCTGGAATTGCAGACCAATGAGCGGTTAGTGCATGAAATATATTTGTTATTTCGTGGTGATAAATCGCTCCAAAAGTAAATAATTAGTGGCAGATTCTTAATGCTCTGTATTTACAGGTTATTCAATAACATCAATTCAGCAGGATGGGGTTGCATATAGAATGACTGATCGATATACCAATCGGGGGTGTTTTCTAAAATGATGTTTAAGCAATGTGATCGGTACGATCAACGGCAGTAAACCTAACCGATAGTTCTCAATACTTTCGCTAAGTTCGAGTTTGTCATCTTTGTCCATATTGTGTTTCAAATAACCGCGAATATGCTCAAGTACATTAACGTGGTTGCCGGTTGTCGCAGTTATTTTGAGAATTTTCATAAGTTGACTTAAATATTGGTCGGCGTAGACAGTAACATCTCGATTATGTTGGCCTAGTTCCTTACCCAGTCCGCGAGCCAAGTTTTGATTATGACTAAACAGGATTAATTTATGCTGACTGTGAAATTGAATGAGACCGGCTTTATCAATGCCGGAAGCTATTAAATCGCCCCAACGCTTATAAATAAAAACACGTTGGATAAAGTTCTCACGCAGCACCAGATCTCCAAGCCTCTCCTCTTCATTAACTGGAAGGTTTGGAAAGCTTTGCATCAGAGTCAAGGTGTATAAGCCACTAGATTTATCAGAGGGATGTTCGTCCATATAAACTTTGACGCGTTCCATGCCACAGCTGGGAGAGCCCTTTTTTACAATATATCCAAAAATAGTCTGATGCCACTTGCTCTGTTCATGCGCTGTTTCTATGAGCTGGTCAGTGACATTCAATTCTCTATTTTTAACTCCAACTGCCTCGATGCGCTTGTCACCTTTAATCAGTCTAAGGGTTGGGCGTGGCACACCGAGACCTATCGCTACTTCCGGACAAAAAGCTCTGAATGCAAAGAACTCCCCAGTGTATCCATAATATATCGATTTTGTTTATGCCCTCCATCAAACCGAACTTTTTCTCCAATTAGGCAACTGCTGATACCGACCTGAATTCTAGGTAGGGCCATAGTTATTTAAATCGCGAGAGAAAATTTACGACGAAGCATTGGATTAAATAAACGACCAAACCAACCCGTTAACTGAACGGGTGCTTCGGTAACAGCCAGGCAAATACAGTCTCCATTCAGGCTTGCAACTGGAGTGTGGGCATGGCTCGCATCTCGAGCAATAAAGTCACCCTTCTGGTAAAGTCCATTTTCATCAGAAAAGCTGCCTTCGAGAATAACCGTGTATTCATTGCCCAGATGCGTATGAGTATTTGATGTACCTCCGGGTCTTATCTTCAGAAGCTCCACCCGAGCGGCATTACTATCACGACACAGTTCAATATTGGATATATCGGGTGTTAATTTATTCCATTCTAAATTATGGTAATCGGTATCAAGAAATGATCGAAGACAGCGGGGGAGATTTGAATGTATTGGTGGTCTCTTATATTCAAAGCGACGAGTCGGGCTAAGGTCGTCGATTTTATCAAGTTGAGCGAGCACGCGAGATTTTAAATCAACGGATACCGGAGACCGGTCCAATTGAGTGAGCAATTCACTACCAACCTGGTTCAGGTGCTGAATCGTGCCCCGGCATTGTTCGCACACTTCTATGTGAGCTGATATACAAAGTGCTTCGCTCAAATAAAGGCTGCCAGAAGAAAACAGGGCGAGACGTTCAAGTTCTGGATGGTGGTTTGGTTTATTCATGAAAGCCTCCTAGCAGCCCATTAAGTTTTTTCAAAGCTAAGCGAACCCGAGACTTCACAGTTCCTAATGGTAGCTTCAGTTCGTTACTGACTTGCTGATGGCTTTTCCCTTCCATGTAAACTTTCGAAAGCACTTCAGTTTGTTCTTTCGGAAGTTGTTTTAAGCTATGATGAATCGTTTGTTCCATCCGGACACCATGGACTCGCTGGAATGGGTTTGGAGCTTCATCTTCCAGTTCATTGAAAATAATATCTGGATCTATGTCAGTAACGTACCGACTGTTCTTACGCAAATAATCGATGCGACAGTTCCTCGCAAGGGTGAAAACCCATGTGTTCAAGTTGGCCATTTTGGCATTATAGGTAGCTGCTTTGATCCATAGTCGAATCATGACTTCCTGTACCAGGTCGTCAGCAACCAGATTTGCTCCCGGATCTCGTGCGAGGCTATAAGATCTAATGAGAGGGGCATAATGGTCAAATAGCACTGAGTAAGCCTGTCTGTCCTGATGCAAGGCTACGCGTTGCATGTGATCACCGAGTTCTGCGATTTTTATCACGAGGGATCTTCTGTTCTCCATTGCTACCTTAGTCTTTGATTAAAACACACTTCTCATACGGTGTTTGATTCGTTTTGGATCATTGTTGATCCAAAACGAATCAAACACCGTATAACCCAAAAATAAACTGGTGGGAATTTACAGGCATGTCGCCGCACAATACGTTGCTCAATAACTTCAGAAGTTTCTATAGCAAGCTTCATTCGTCGAAATTAAATCAACTCGATCAATTATATAGCCGAGATGTTGTGTTCCGAGACCCAGTCCATGAAATACGGGGCCTCGTCGAACTTGAAGACTATTTCTCGAGCTTGTGCAGTGATTTATCCGATTGCCGATTTGAATTCCTGGATGAACTGCGATCTGAAAACGCCGCTTATATAAAATGGAACATGCATTTCCGACATCCCAGGCTCGGAAATCGATTGATCAGCGTAAGAGGTGTTAGTCATCTCCAAATGACCGATAAAATTGAGTTCCATGAAGATTTCTACGACATGGGAGCTATGTTGTATGATCAGCTTCCAGTGTTGGGAAGTATGACCCGTTGGTTACGTCGGAGGCTAGCAGCTTAAGGCCATGGATAAATTTAAAAAATATGTCTGGGTCACCGGGGCCAGTAGTGGCTTAGGTAAAAGCCTGTCAATAGTGCTTGCTGGTCAAGGTCACACAGTAGTGGTCAGTGCCAGAGATCATCAGAAATTGGATGAGTTGTCAGATCAATATCCGAATATTATTCCGTTTCCCTGTGATATCACGGATGAAAAACAAATGAACGAAGCGGGTGCTGGCCTTGCAGCCATTTCACCGGTGTTTGATCAGGTTTATTTAAATGCCGGTAATTGTGAGTATATGGATTTCTCTGATCCTGACTGGGGCATACCGGCAAGAGTCATGGATGTGAATTATTTCGGTAGCATCCGTTGTCTTAGAGCCGTTTGGCCATTACTGGAATCAGCTTCAGGTTTTAGAGCTCATATTGTAGTAATCGCTTCGCAGGTAACAAGTGCGCCTTTTCCTAGAGCAGAAGCCTATGGTGCTTCGAAAGCAGCTGTTCAGTATTTCTTTAACAGTCTCCGTACGGATCTGGCACAGGGCAATATCGACATTTCAATCGTCAACCCTGGTTTTGTTGATACGCCTTTAACACAGAAAAACAATTTTAAAATGCCTTTTCTCATGGATGTAGATGCAGCCGCAAAATTGATAGTAAATCGTATGAGGTTTAGGCCACGTACTTATGACTTTCCATTACGGCTAAAGTTAATGTTGTCTCTGTCAGGCTGGTTTCCGAGGTTATGGCAAAAGCTGGTTAGCCAAAGCTTTTAATATCCTGGAGAGTATTGGAAATTATGAAAATAGCGATTATTGGCAGTGGAATATCCGGGCTGACCTCAGCCTATTACCTGTATCGGCATCATGATATTACGGTCTTTGAATCCGAAGGCTGGATAGGTGGCCATACGGCAACCGTTGACGTTTGTTTCGCTGGAGAACAGCAATCAATTGATACCGGGTTTATCGTATTTAATGACTGGACCTACCCAGCGTTTATTGAACTAATGGATGAATTAGGCATCGAGTCGAAGGAAACAGAGATGAGCTTTAGTGTCCGCTGCGATACCACTGGCATAGAATACGGTGGAAATAGTTTTAATAGTTTATTTGCCCAAAGGCTGAATTTTTTTAAACCATCCTTTCACAGAATGATACGGGACATACTAAAGTTCAATCGTGAATCTATTTTTGATCTTGAAAATAATAACCTTTCTCCATCTATGAAATTGGGGCAATATCTAGAAAAAAATCGGTATAGTTCAAAATTTATAAATCAATATCTCGTTCCGATGGGCTGCGCTATCTGGTCGGCTTCAACCGATGATATGTTCGATTTTCCTGCATTGTTTTTCATTCGTTTTTTTAAAAATCACGGTCTGTTGAGTGTAAGTAACCGACCGCAATGGCGAGTGATAAGGGGTGGTTCTAAATCGTATCTAAAGCCTCTAACCAAAGGTTTCGAGAGGCAGATAAAACTAAATTCAAAAATCAAAAGTGTAATGCCATCCAGAATGGGTGTTCATGTTGAACATCATGATGGATCGACTGAAAAATTCGATCAGGTAGTAATGGCTTGTCATAGTGATCAGTCACATCTTTTACTCGATCCGGTTTGTTTTCCAGAGAGGACACTTTTATCGCGAATACCCTACCAGTCCAATGAAGTCGTGCTTCACGTTGATAACAAACTGTTGCCAAAGCGAAAAAAGGCATTATCCAGTTGGAATTACTGGTTAAAGAAGCAAAACCAGGACAAAGCTATTTTGACCTATCATATGAATACCTTACAGGGGTTTGCTTCCGAACATGATTACTGCGTTACCTTAAATGCGACCGAATCGATAAACCCAGAAAAAATTATCCAGCAGTTTAACTATAGCCATCCTGTTTTTTCTGCGGACTCCATAAAAGCTGCAAATGATTTAACAGAACGGAATGGTCAGAACGGGCTTTGGTTTGCGGGTGCCTATATGGGTAATGGGTTTCATGAGGATGGAGTGCGAAGCGGCAAACGGGTCGCCGATAAAATTAACCAGTTGTGGGTTGAGGATAAGCGTATTCTACAACAAGGCGAAGTCTTGAAAGAGGTTGTCAATGCATAGTGCCATATATCAGGGGCGTGTTCGGCACCGTAGGTTTTCGCCAACAACAAACAGATTTTCCTATTCTGTTTTCATGATGTACATCGATCTGGATGAGGTTGATGAGGTATTAAATAGTTCCTGGTTTTGGTCTTCAGGTAATTGGCGACCCGCGAGGTTTGTTCGAAAGGATTATTATGGTGATCCCGAAGAAAAACTTGTCGATTCAATTAGAGCACTTGTAAAAGAAACCACAGGTCAGGTTCATACGGGTGCCACGCGAATGCTTAGTAATTTTAGGTACTTTGGTTTTTTGATAAATCCTATTACCTGTTATTACTGCTTTAATGATGATGAAACGTTAAAAAATATAGTTCTAGAAGTCACAAACACACCCTGGAAGGAAAGCCAGACCTATGTCCTGAACTGTGATCCGGATCGATCTGTTCAGCGTATAGAGTTTGACAAGCGGTTACACGTTTCACCATTTAATCCTATGAATATGCAATACCTGTGGAAGTCGCGATATCCGGGTAACCAATTGAGCTTTAATCTGGATACTATGAAAGATAATGAAAAACATATGGATGCTACTCTGGTTCTTGATCGGTTCGAAATAAACAGTTTGAGTATGGCATTGGTATTGATTAAGAAACCTGTAATGACGGTCAAAGTAGTTTGCGCGATTTACTGGCAGGCAATAATCCTCCTGATAAAGAAAACACCACTATATTGGCATCCCGAACCAATGGTCGAAAGCAAGGCTATAAATGTGAATGAAAAAGAAAAGATGACTGACTCATGAAAGATCTTGCTCGCTCTTTAGATAATGTTGAAACTTCAAACTTAGGGTTGGAAACATTCTTTAAACGCCAATTGCTTCACCGGCTTTCAGGGCTGCCACGAGGGCGGTTGATTATCGAGGATGGGGGAGAAAGGCATATACTTGGCAGCACAGGCAACTCAATAGAGCTCTTAGCCATAGTTAAGATCCATTCAGTGGCAGCCTACCGAGATATTGCATTAGGGGGTTCAATGGGCGCCGCCGACGCATTCATTGAAGGCAAATGGACATCTCCCGTGCTAGTTGACGTGATCCGTTTGATGAGCGCAAATATTGACTTTCTAAATCGAATCGATGATTCCCGATCGTTTCCTTTGCGATGGCTCGAAAAAGGGTTCCATTGGCTCAATCGAAATACCCAGGTTAATTCGAAAAAAAATATCGCTAAACATTACGATCTTAGTAATGATTTTTTCAAGCTATTCCTTGATCCATCAATGATGTATTCGGCTGCTGTTTTTAGTAACGAACACCAGAATCTTGATTCAGCAGCGACCGCCAAACTGGATTTGGTGTGCTTTAAACTAGACCTTAATCCATCCGACCATTTGCTTGAGATCGGTACCGGTTGGGGCGGTCTGGCTATACACGCGGCAAAACATTACGGATGTAAGGTCACAACTACTACGATATCTAGACGACAATACGATGAAGCTCAAAGACGGGTAGTGCTTGAAGGGCTTGAAGATCAGATAGAAGTGTTATTCGAAGACTACCGTAATCTGCAAGGCCAGTACGACAAGCTTGTATCGATTGAAATGATTGAAGCCGTTGGGGCAAGGTATTACGGAGAATATTTTTCGACTTGTTCATCGCTACTAAAGTCTGAAGGGGTAATGCTGATCCAGATGATTACTATTCCAGATAAAAGGTATGATTTCGCGAATCGCTCCGTTGATTTTATTCAAAAGTATATCTTCCCTGGCGGATCATTACCCTGTCATCAGGTTGTAATGTCTTCAATTAAGAATAATACGGACATGCAATTAATCGATATGCAGGAAATAGGAATCGATTACGCCAGGACTTTGGCCGAATGGAGGCTTCGGTTTTGGGATCGAATTGATGAGGTCAAGTCCCTTGGTTTCGATGAACAATTTATACGAATGTGGGACTATTATTTTTGTTATTGCGAGGGTGGCTTTCGTGAACGCATTATTGGAACCGCACAGATCCTGTTAGCCCGACCTGATTGGCGTCCGCAAACCTGACAACAGGCATTCGATACAATGTCCATACCCTTCATCGACGCCCGCCTGGTGAAGCAATTAGTTAACTTTTTGCTTTTCCAGATAGGGTGGATTGTCTGTGTCGTTTATGGCAGTACATTTGCAGTCGCATTTTTTCTGTTAGCGCTTGTAGCCCATTTTTTGTGGATTAGCCACTATTCCCGCGAATGGTTACTGATCGTGATTGTCGTTTCTGCAGGTGCCGCCTGGGACTTCACAATGAGTCAATTAGATGTGCTCATACTGGGTCTGGAGTATTCCCTGTTCATTCCCGTCTGGCTTATTTGTCTCTGGGGATTATTTGCGATGACGTTGTCTCATAGTTTGTCCTGGCTTCGACAGCGTTATCTGGCTTCTGCTTTGCTGGGAGCATTTTTTGGGCCGGCTAGTTACTGGATGGGTACGAACCTAAGTGACATAGAAATGGGATTGCCATTAATTCGATCATTAGGCTTGCTAGGCATTGGCTGGGCTTTTTTATTGCCGACATTTTTTCTGATCGCAAACAAGCTGGTTTTTGACTCGAATATTCCTGTGAAAAGCTCTACATGAAAGCCATAATCCTTTTTCTTCTTGTGAGTATTCCTTCCATAGGAACTTCGAAACCATCAATAAATATTGATGTGCAGGGTCGTGCGTTTGATCTTGATTCCGGTGAACTGGTTTATCAGGAATTTCATTGTATTGATTTAGATAACAAGCAAAGAATTGTTGAATATTACGATGACACAAATAAAAAAATATTATCGAAATGGCTCGATTATAAAGGAGGGCTCTCAACACCTTCAATGATCCAGATAGACGCCGTTTTAGAAGAGACTGTCGCGATGAGCCTCGTCGGAAACTCGGTCAATATGTTTAGTGATGACATTTCTGAATCGCTATCTATAAAGGTAGATACCAGGGTTCCGCTGGTCATAGATGCTGGTTTCGATAATTTCATTCGAGACTACTGGGCAGAGTTGATTGAAGGTCGGACGATCGTCTTCCAGTTTCCGGTTGTTGCGCGGAAATCGATTTTCAATTTTGAAGTTAAAGCATCGAACTGCAGATACGATAATCAGCAGGACCAATGCTTCAGCATGGAACCTGCGAGCTGGTTATTGTCAGCACTACTCGATCCGATCGAACTTGGTTATGACAAAAATAGTCGGCAACTGAATCGATACCGGGGTTTATCAAATGTCGAAGATCGAAATGGGTCGGGTTATGAAGTCGATATTCACTATGAATATCAAACCGTATCTGCGAGACAGTGTGATGCTGTCGATGTAGATGCACTATGGGCAAAGACATTACCGAGCCCGTTGGAAATTATTGAGGATAACAAGAAATGACATTTTCCAGAGTACTAATCGTAGCTATATTTACGCTGCTTATTGGTGGCTGTTCATCGGTTAAGGTTACTGATTACCGCGATAACAAACCGGTAATGGTTTTGGAGTCATTTTTTAATGGCCTATTAGTGGGTCACGGAGTCATCAAAAATAGATCGGGTAAAGTCATTCGTTCTTTTTCTGTTGATATTAAGGCCAGTTGGGAAAACGGAGTCGGAACGCTGGATGAGAATTTTATCTTTAATGACGGTGAAACTCAGCAAAGGATATGGACCTTAACCAAAAATGTAGATGGAAGTTATTCTGGAACTGCTGGAGATGTGGTCGGTCAAGCCAGGATTCATGCCAGCGGAAACAGCTTGTTTCTCGATTATTTGCTAACCATCAACTATGATGGAAATGAGATTGATCTAAGAATTGATGATCGAATGTATTTACTGACTGACCGACTCCTTTTAAACGAATCAACCCTTTTGAAATGGGGTTTCGAAGTAGGTGAGATTATTCTCACCATCGAAAATATCTCTGAAGAGGCTTTGGCCAACTGAAATCTAATACTATTCTGACCTTAACTCTCTAAAAAAAGTACTGGACTTGATAGTATCCAGTACCTACTTCTCTCCCCCTTTCCTAATGTTCGTATCAGAGTTTGAAGCTAGACTAACTTTCATCGTTATCGGCCCACCTGTTTCGTCGGAGGTTTCGGTGTTATCACTCCTGGTAATTCTTGCCTGCAAGTCCTGATCGATCTCTAATAATGCGTCTCCGGTATTGTCTTCTCGTGCAGTAGCCAGGGTGTTCAAATCATCTTCCTTGACGGGTCGCCTGGCGATTCGATAATTAATTGTTCGAGCGCACTAGATTTAATTTGCGCATACATTGATTCTCCACCGCCTGCTATTTCGAGAGATTTAATGAGCAATTCGAGTTCTGCCTCTAAAGGCGCAGAGCGCAATGCGAGGCCGTCAACGTCAGGATTAGAAACACCATCTTTGTTCCGGGCAATAAAAAGCTCGGGAGAGCTCACTCGAAATTCATCAAAAGTCCAGGTTAGATGCAAAAGAGAGCTCAGCTGGAAATTTGCGTAATTCTCCGCCACGCGCGCAGTAGATGCCCTTGGGGTCATCGAGTTCCAGGCCCTGAATACCTAAGCTGAGCGCAAATGAGTTAATATTGACTGGTTCAATTCGTAACTCCGACTGATAGTTGTTTTGAACGAATTCCTGAAAGATTTTTTGCAGAAGCCGGGGTACCCGCACAAAAACATTTAAGGAATAGATAGCGACCACGACGACCAATAGTGTTGATTTCGTTTGTTTTTTAAATAAATTAACATGCCTGTGGGAAGCGTTGCTAGCCTGGTTGGTGTCGCGTTATTTATCTGAATCGTTTGTTGATTAATCAATGTGCTGAATGTGGAATCTTGGATAATTAACCAAATAGTGATTGAAGTTCGGGACAGAGTCGGCAATATCAATAGCCAGGGCGTTATCGAGCCAGATACCTTAAAGTATTTGCTTATAAAAATGTGGCATAAACCGGTTAATAGAGAGTTGAAGTATGGATCGTTATCAAAACATTTTACATCGTTTGCAATCGGGTCAGTGTATTTTAATGGATGGTGGTACTGGTACTGAATTAGAACGTCGCGGCGTCCCGCAACTGGATCACGCCTGGAATGGAGGTGGGGCGCTCAGTCACCCTGATATTCTCAGAGAAATACATGAAGATTACCTCAGATTCGGTGCCGAAGTTATTATTTCAAATACCTTTGCGACACATTACTACGCACTCAGAGATGCGGGTGTTGAAAATCGATTCAATGACTATAATCGGCGAAGTGTTGAACTGGCTATCGAGGCCCGAGATAATCAGAATAATCCAGCCGCATTAGTCGCGGGTGGAATGTCTTACTGGTCATGGACCGGCAACCATCCTGCGTTGGATGATTTGAAGTCAGCTGCCTTTCAACAGGTCGGTATTATGGCTGAGGCTGGTGCCGACCTGATAATGCTCGAGATGATGATCGACATCGACAAAATGCTTGTTCTATTGGAAGTGGCCCGGTCAACCGGATTACCTGTCTGGATTGGAATTACCTGCGAGCCTGACAACAATGGAGTTATCTGTTTACGCAATGGCGAACCTTTGATAGATGCGCTGAAATGCATCGACAAAAACGATGTCGATATGATAAATATCATGCACACCGAAATTGAATACATCGATGCTAGCCTGGATGTTCTCAAAGCACACTGGCAAGGACCGTTTGGTGTATACGCGCATTCTGGTCAATTTGTTGATAATAAAATTATTTTTAGCGGGACCATTTCCCCCGAAAATTATTGTATGGAGGCAAGGCGTTGGGCAGACAAGGGTGCGCAAATCATTGGTGGCTGTTGTGGAATAGAGCCTCGACACATAGAACAATTGTCGAAGATTATGTAGATACTTACTTTATAAATTTTGAAAAAGACATGATGAAGGAAGTACTGGACTCAGTGTCAATTAAAGGACTTCGCACGATACTAGAGTCATATCTAGCATGTTTGAATGACAGGCGGGTTAAACCCTGGAAGAAAATTGGGGTTGATAGCGTTATACCAATCGACGAGTTCAAGGCAGATTTTGGGTCGTACTGTGGACGAAATTCTGTTGCTTCGGATTGTTTTACACCATAATAATAACCAACCAGTTTACGGTCCTGTAAGTCAAACTTGACTTCGGGTGCTATAAAAATGGGTCCATATCTCATTGACCTTCCCAGACCGAAAGAAAATTCACTGCCGTTAGATCGGCCAAGCACATCGTGAAAGCCTGCAAAACTCAATTTCCATTTATTCTCCTCAACCTGCAATTCGAGCCCTGCATCTATGCCAGCTTTCCTGTCGGCCATACCTTTAAATATAGCGCTGTCAGATTCGTCATAGCCGTCGAATCTTGGTCGGGCTTTTAACGACAATTTCGTTTTTCCAATTTGAGCGGCCTGGTAACTAACAAACGGTCCAAAAATAAACAGTTTATCTTTCCTGTAACCCAGCACAGGAAAGACCAGATATTTGTTATCTGCGCCAATATATAATTCTTGGCTAGTGTTGAGAGCGAGGCCATATAGAAACCCCTCAGGGATATCACGCCTTTGGTTTTTGCCTTGCGGTGAATCCAGTTCTTTAGCCCAGACATGCGCGCACAGACATATCAAAAAGATAAGCATTAACATGCTATGTATTTGAATAATATTCAAATAAAGTCAGCCTGATATTATCGGTTTAGTAAAAAGGTTGATCGATGAGTTGAGTCATGAGAACTACTTGATAATTTCGGGTTAGTGCTCTTCGAATCGAGATTTCTTATAATGTTAACTACGTTCCTGGAGTTGAGTTAGATCAAAATAAAAAATATTAATGATATGAATGTCATCTAAACTATATTGTGGGTTAAGGTAACTCTTATCCAATCGTTTCTAACCGGTCGTTTGAAAGAAAAAGTTTAGCATTAATACCGGGATATTCTGATATTTCCGAACTTTGGCAGAATCAGTTTGGAATGTATTCAATAATGGTGTGTGAAAAATGAAGGTTGAAAACCGTTGGAAGTTTATTATTCCATTCAAGCTATGGGTTGTGTTTGTTATTTCTTTCTCCATTCTCATTCTCATTGGCTGCGGAAGTGGCGGTGACTCAGATAATAGTAGTCCAAGTTTAAGTAGCGCTGAGTTTTCCAGTGCATATTTCTCGGTTGTAAAAAACGGTTCGGATTTTTTCCTCGATAATAATAATGCCCCTGCTAATACCGAGACCAGGCCGGGTCGGGTCGGGTATTATGAAAGTGTTTGATGGCAATGGTGATGGTTATCCTGATTTGCTTGCATCAAGTACTTATTTACAAATTGCTACACAGACGGATGCCGACAGTATCGATACCCTGAACTATTACGAATACGATCCGAATGATGGTCGATTCAAAAATAGAACGATTGAAAAGTTCGGCAACAGTTCATTTGGGGCTCTTGTTCGAAAAATTCGATTCGCTGATATTAATGTGGATGGTATCGACGACATTATCTTTTCCAGTAATCGGGAAGACGGGCGATTAACGGCTCCAGGTAACAGCAACATGGGTGCTTCTAACGATGTTTTTATCAGTAATCTAAATGGCGGATTTAGCAATTTTAAAGTAGGCGAACCCGCCTGGTCCCATGATGTAGGAATTGCCGATATCGACATGGACGGGGTGTTTGAGATTCTCGATGGCAATTATGGCCAGGGAACCCGAATATACGATATTTCTGCGGATGGAAGCTGGATTGAAACCACTAGTCAAACCAACTATACACTGGCGTATGATGCAAATTCAACAGCGCTAGCCGATTTCGATGGGGATGGTTGTATCGATACTTTGGCAACCAGACAGTGGCCGGAAACTCAGGACCGTTCTTAACTATAAAGGTGATTGTGCAGGTGGATTTAATCTTTCTACTCACTTTGAATTTGAACCATCGCCATTTTTACACCCATACCAAGCCTGGAATGGCGACATAGGTGAGACCAAAGTAATCGATATAAATGATGACTGGTTTGCAGGCATGGGGAACTATTGGTCGCATGCGGCTGATTTCGATAATGATGGTGATATCGATGTGCTTTATGCGACAGAAACTTACGCGGTTACCAATCAGGAAAGAAACAACGATTTAATTATTGAAGGTGGTGATTTTGTTAATCATCTCTTTTTACTTCGAAATACAGAGTTTGGTTTTGAAAGAGTCTCAAGTCCGATTGAAAATTATCCTCCAGACTTGCAACTCTATTGTTCTACCGTGACTGATGTTAATGGTGATGGCTTGCTGGATCTAGTCGTTGATAATGCAAGCTGGTGGCTAAACGATTACGGGCTAAATGACGTGTTATTTCTTGGCAAAGGTGATGGCAGCTTTACGAAAAACCAAGTTACACTTGCGACCGGCAGTCTGATTGAAAACAATAAAAATATTATGCCGCTAGACTTTGATCAAGATGGAATTATGAATTTTGTTATACGTAACCAATGCCCGGATTGCTCCGGAAATCCATTTGTTCTGCTTAAAGGGGAAAAGGAAATTCCCTAATATTGGAGTATGAGTTCAAACAATTTAGACACGGTTTAACAGACGTTAGCCGGTTACTTATTGGTTGATAACTTCCTGACCCGAAATTTTCTGCCTTTAATCTTTCCCTCGCTCAGAATTTTCAGGGCCTGTTTTGCTATCTGCCGATCAACAGCAACATAAGCCATCTTATCCAGAATATCGATTTTGCCAATCAACTTACCGGGTAAATCGGTATTGCCGGTCAGGGCTCCGAGGATGTCACCGGCCCTGATTTTGTCTTTCCTGCCTGCATTGATGAAAATTGTCACCATCGGCGGTTTAAATTTATAGTTGTCCTTCTTTTTCAGAACTGATGGGCTTTCAATGTTAGCCGGACTACCTTGATACTCTTCAATCGCTTTTACACGAAACTGTTCACTCGGCATGAAGAGACTCAGTGCGAGCCCCTCGTTTCCAGCGCGACCGGTGCGGCCAATTCGATGGATATGAATTTCAGGGTCATGCGTTAGTTCATAATTGATGACGGCGGGTAACTCTTTGATATCCAGACCTCGAGCGGCGACATCGGTTGCGATCAAAATCGCCGTGCTGCGATTCGAAAATTGAATCAAGACCTGATCACGTTCAAACTGTTCCAGATCACCATGTATAGTTGATGCGTAAAAACCTCTTTCACACAATTCATCCTTTAGCTCGCCGCACTGTTGTTTTGTATTACAGAATACGAGGGCAGATTCGGGCTGAAAGTGTTCGAGAATCGCAATCAAAGTTCGCGTTCGTTCGCCTTTTTGTATTTCATAAAAAGTTTGCTTAATTTGTTTATTGTGGTGTGAACTCTCAACCTGAACTTTTACCGGATCGTTTTGAATCGCATCGCTGACATAAGCGATTTCATCCGGATAGGTTGCCGAAAATAAAACGGTCTGTCGCTTTCGAGGCATTTGATCGATGATAAGCATGATGTCCTCCAGGAACCCCATGTCTAGCATCCGATCGGCTTCATCGAGAACGAAGGTCGTTAATTGTTGGAGATCCAGACTACCTTTTTCAAGGTGCTTTGAAATACGACCGGGAGTACCAATAACGATATGTGGCGGTGACTCCAGCGAATTGTATTGCTCTCTTATGGGTTTTCCACCGCACAATGTGAGAACTTTTGTATTGGGTGTCGCTCGGGCTAATCGACGAATATCATTACTGACCTGATCTGCAAGTTCGCGAGTCGGGCAAAGCACCAGCGCCTGAGTTTGGTAGATCTGTGTCTGCAGGCGATTCAATATGCCGATCGCAAAAGCGGCTGTTTTTCCGCTTCCGGTTTTTGCCTGACCGAATAAATCCTGACCCTTCAATAACGCAGGCAGGCTTTGCTGTTGAATCGGCGTCATCGATTTAAAGCCCAATGAATCGATATTAGACAGAAGTTCAGCCTGAATAGGCAGTGATGAAAAATCAGAAGATGTCACGTAATTGATGTCCGGTGAAAAGCCGGCGCATCATAGCAGATTTGTGCTGTTTTCAGCTGTTTACCTAAGTTGATTCTTCCATTCGTTCGATTCTTTCCTGTTCTTCAAGCATTGCCTGCTTGATCTCTTCGAGCACTGCATCGACATCGGGGGCTGCTTCGATAACATCGTATTTTCCCGACAGTTCAGTATCGGGATTAAGATCTCCCGCTTCATATATTGCCCAGATTTCTTCAGCATACCGAGTGTCCAAAATTTCGGGCGCATACAAACCGTAGTAAGAAGTAATTTTATTAACATCTCGAGTCAAAAAGCTTTTGGCATGATTATTCGCAGCTGCGTTAACGACCTGTGGGAAATCAATGATTACAGGGCCGTAATCATCTACCAAAACGTTGAATTCCGACAAATCTCCGTGCACCAAACCTTCGCACAGCATTATAACAACGTAGCGCATCATCAGTTTATGGTCTTCGAGGGCCTGTTCAGGTGTCAGGGCAACATCGTTCAAGCGTGGCGCTTCAATTCCCTGTCCGTCTGATATCAATTCCATTAGCAAAACGCCATCGAAACAACCGTAGGGTTTTGGTACCCGTACTCCGGCTCGCGCCAGTTTATAAAGTGCATCTACTTCAGTATTTTGCCAGACCTCTTCCTGTTCTTTACGGCCAAAACGAGATCCTTTTTCCATCGCCCGGGCACGCCGACTGTTACGGACTTTTCGCCCTTCCTGATACAGGGTTGCCTGTTTGAAACCGCGTTTGTCAGCTTCTTTATAAATTTTCGCGCAGCGAATCTCATTCCCACAGCGCACGATAAATACATCTGCCTCTTTTCCGCTCATGAGTGGGCGCAGAACCTCGTCGACCAGTCCGTCTTCAACGAGGGGCTTAATTCGTTTTGGAATTTTCATGGCGGCCTTATACAGGAGTTAGGATCAGGTTTAAAGGTTGGGCTAAATTTCTTCAAAGACCATTTTATGCCTTACTGTTTATAATGTTGGAAAAAAATAGGTAAATCGCTTAGATATTCGCATTATTTATGGATATTACGTCGGCCCCAAAATAAACCTTTAGCCATGTTTTTTTGAATTTTTTGTCGTACAGCAAAGAGATAATTATCGTCATAGCCTGTTAAGCAGCCATAGAGTTATTCACATACTTGAGGTTAGAATGGCTTAGATAGCACTTGCACCTGTTTCTGGGTGCATTTTCTGAGGTGCCTAATAGTTATTGGGTTGAAACAACTGGGGGGGTTAATACTCAATGGCTGTTGAATTATTTCAAATATCATTTTCGGGTCAAATTACCGAAGGCGCAGATCTGAATGACGTGCAGTCGAAAATTGGCGGTTTGTTAAAGGTTAATGAAGCGCAGATTACTCGGTTGTTTTCAGGTAAACCCGTCATCGTTAAAAAAGGTCTGGATAAGCAGACAGCTCAAACATACGTATTAGCGTTCAAAAGATCGGGTGCAATCTGTTTAGCTCTATCCATGTCGGCTATCCCAGTTGCTACTCAAGCCGCCAGTCAACCCTCCACGGAGGTTAGCAAGGAGCCGTCAGATTCCAAAATCGCGTCAGTTGCCACTGAATCGACCGACGAGGTCGAAAATGACATTGTTAAAAAACCGGCAGTAGCCGAAACTCCCCATTTAACCTTTAATCAGAGTGCTAGTGTATCTGCAGTCGGTAACCATCATGGTTCAAACACTCGAAGTGGTTCTGGAACTGCAGTTAAGATCGGAGTATTGGTCGTTATTTTAGCCATAATTGTCCTCGCTGTACCTTTCGTAATGGGCATTCAGGCTGAAGCTCAGTTCAAAGCCAGTATTGCGGGGTTGCAGAACTCATCCGCAGCGCAGTCCGTGCCATTCGATATTAAAGTCGACCTGGTTTATCAACGGGGATGGTTTAATTCAACGGCCATCAATACGGTCACCGTATTGATTCCTGAGCAGGATGACATTGTGATCGTGCTAAATAGTGATGTCAGACATGGGCCTATATTATTCGAAGGTAAAGAAAAATTTGGATTGGCATCAATCGAGACGAAAATCCCACTCAATGAGGAATTGGAAGCGAGTGTTGTCAAAATCTGGAAAGATAATCTAGACCCCATTCGCATCAGAAGTTTTGTGGATTTTGTCGGAAATACCATGACGGAAATATCAGTAGATGGGTTTAGTCTAAGTGACGATGAAAACAATCCGACCAGTTCTGTAACCGTCAGTGATCTGTCAGTAACCGTTACTTTGACCGATAACTTTTCTAAATTATTGGGAACAATCGATTGGGATGGGTTGAGCGTAGATATTGCTGATTCGAAATTCTTAATGGGTAAATTAACTGGACATACTGAAAAAATTCGACTGATGGATAATCTGTGGTTGGGCGACGATGAACTTTCAATAGCAGGACTTTCTGTTAATCCTGGCTCTAATGCGTCAGTGATTTTGGGTGGAGATTTCACAACCGTAAATCTAGAGTCATTAAAGTTCCAGGCGCATTCCGAAGTCGATAGCGGCAATTTTGTGCGAGGTTATACCACTATAACCGTCGATAATATTATTGTTAAAGATAAATCGGTCGCCAGCCAAATCGAATTTACGATTGAGGTGGAAAATCTGCCGGCCGGACCGTTACAGTCCATTACGGCCAAAATTGCGGAATATCAGAATAAAAACGGTACAACAAATCAGCAACCTGACCTTGAAACCTTACAGGATGATTTGGCGGAAATACTGGCAGCCGGCCCCGTGGTAAAAATTAGCACCTTACAGGCGGATACCGAACATGGCAGAGTCAAAGCAAACCTTGAAGCTTCGATCAAAGTTGATGATCCTTCGTTAATTCAAAATCCGATATTGTTACTGCTTGCGGTTAATGCCTCTTCCGCGATTAGTGTTCCCGCACCGTTAATCGAAAATACTCCGTTTGCTGTTTCTGTGCCTTCTTTCCAGGAACAGGGTTATTTAATCCTTGAAAACGGTAATTTGAAAACCTCTATTAAATTTGAACAGGGGCAGTTAACGGTCAATGGAAAAGTGTTTCAAAGGTAGGTCTTGTTAGCAGTTTGCATATTGGATGTCACATATCAGATATGGGGTACTAACCCCGAATTCTGCTATTAGTCGGGTCATACATCGGTTTGACACTAGCGCTTGCGCCTATCATTTCTCCTGCAACGAGTACCTCGAACTTTTGTTCCTGTAGATCTGGAATAAGAGATTGATCAGTGATTGAAATCCAGCCTAACCCAGTTGGGCCTCCCAAAGTGTGCCCGTAAGTGCCCGTAGTAATGGCACCGACTAATTCGCCATTCATATAAATGGGTTCGTTGTGATAAATGAATGGCTCAGGGTTGTTGAGTAATAATTGAATGAGAACTCGGTTACTGCCTGAATCAATCTGTTCCCGCAGCGCATTAAGTCCTTTAAACCCCCCTGGTTTTTGAGTTTTACAGGTAAATAATAAACCCGAATCCAATGGGGTGTCGGTGTAACCAATATCGTGCCCCCAATGCCGGTAGGCTTTTTCAGTGCGTAAAGATTCAGCCGCATGAAAACCGACCAGTTTTGGTGCTGCTGATTTTTCACCCGACATGATAAGTTCGTAACAATAGGCGGCAAAGGCGCTATCGACAAATATTTCCCAACCCAATTCTCCGTTGTAACTGATACGTTGTGCGCGCACCGGGATCGGGCCGAGGTTAATATTTTGACTGGTACTAAACGGAAAAGCATCGTTTGATAAATTGGCATCGGTATAGGCCGAGAGCAAAGCTCGTGCCCGAGGGCCACTGATTCCGAAAACAGCCTGCGACGAACTGATATCGGTAAAGTTAACCCGTGCGTCCTGATCGGTTTGCTTACGTAACCAGGCCAGTTCAGACAATCCAGTGGCGGCCGACGTCATGACCAGGTATTGGGTCTCGTTTAAACGGGCTATGGTCACGTCAGCTTCGATTCCCGCTCGATCATTTAGCCATTGTGTATAAACCACCCGTCCTGTTTCAACCGCGACGTCCGCAGTGCAAACCCACTGAAGTGTTTTTTCTGCATCCGGGCCTTCAACCAGAATTTTAAAGAAAGGACTTAAGTCGACCAACCCAACATCATTACGAATCGCTTCGTGTTCGTTTTTCCAGTGCTCGAACCATTTCGTTTTGTTGTAACCGTAATTGTATTCAGCTTTAACGCCTTCGGGTGCAAACCACATGGGCCGCTCCCAACCGGCAGATTCTCCAAAAACGGCTCCCGATTGTTTCAATTGTTGGTGAATCGGTGATCTTCGGATTCCTCGCATGGCTTCACGCTGTTTATATGGCCAGTGCTGGGCATAGGTTTCGCTGAGTGTTTCCGGGCCACGTTTTAACAGGTAATCTCGACTGGCTTGAAAAGGTTGAATGCGACGTGGATCAACATCGATTAAATCTCGGGTTGGATGTCCTTTAAGAATCCATTCGGCCAATGCCATACCAGCACCGGGTCCATTTTGAATGCCACTCGAGTTGAATCCCGCTGCGACAAACAGCTTTGAAATATTCGGATCTTCACCCAGATAATAACGTCCGTCCGGGGTATAACCTTCCGGGCCGTTAAAAAATATTCTGATCCCGACATCATTCAAGGCTGGAACACGTTCAATACACTTTTCGAGCACTGGCATTAAATGATCATCAGGGTAGGGCAGTTCGGTAAATTCAAAGTCAGACGGAATGCCGCCTTCAGGATCCCAGGGCAAACCATTGAGTTCGGCGAAACCGATCATCAGTTTGCCAGCATCTTCTTTGTAGTAAGCCTGCTCATCATAAATGCGCAGAACAGGGGTGGGATGAGCCAAGTTAGCAATAGGATCGCTGACAATATAGAAATGTTGATTGTGTTGAATGGGTAAATGCGTTCCATTTGCTTCTGCAAATGCCTTGCCCCAGATGCCGGTACAGTTCACTACGTTTTCTGCGTGAATGATGCCATGTTCGGTTTCTACGCCGACGGCTTTCCCCTCTTTTATAATAAGGCGTGATACTTCAGTATTTTCAAAAATTTGGGCTCCGGCCAGTCGCGCTCCTTTTGCCAGAGCCATGGTGGTGTCGATAGGATTTGTTTGCCCATCGTTGGGGAAATGAATGGCTTCGAGAATGCCTTTGGTTTGTAGCAACGGCCATTGTTCGGAGAGTTCATCGATGCCAATCGTTCTAACCTCGATACCCTGACCGAGTGCAACATCTTTACGTCGTCGTAATTCTTCGCGTCTTGCTTCGTTCATCGCTACTGCGGTTGCACCGACACGTTTAAATCCGGTGGCTTGTCCGGTTTCAGCTTCGAGTTGCTGCATTAGCTCGATGCCATAACAGGCCATTTTGGTGACACAGGGGAAACCGTGGAATTGACTGACCAATCCTGCAGCATGCCAGGTCGAACCTGAAGTGAGTTGCTTACGCTCGAGTAGCACGACGTCGTGTCCTGCTTTGGCGAGATGATAGGCTACTGAACAGCCAACGATGCCACCGCCAATAATGATGGTTTGAGTGCGTTCTGGGATGGTTGTAATCATATTTTTACAGGTTCGATTATTAATGTAATAAATTTGGAATGCTAAAGCACAACGTTTATTTAGCTAAACCGAAGAATGGATTCTCGAGCCATTAAAAACAAGAAATATATATCCTGCTGAAACCGTTTTTGTTAGTTACTTTAATTTTTGAAAGACATGAAAACAATCATGACTTGATCTATGTCTTCACGGATAATGCTCAAACAAATGTCCTTTAAAACTGACAACCCGAACCGGTAAAACCTTTTATATGCTCACTATTGCTCAAACAATTGCTCAGGAACTCAATGTTAACCAAACACAAGTCGATGCATCCATCGGATTGCTCGATGAAGGTTCGACAGTTCCCTTTATTTCACGGTATAGAAAGGAAGCCACAGGTGGCCTCGATGACGCACAGCTACGATTGTTGAATGACCGACTAGGGTATTTACGAGATCTGGCAGACCGACGAAAAACGGTTCTCTCGAGTATTGAAGAACAGGGCAAGCTGACGCCAGAGCTTCGCAAAGCGATTGAGCAAGCCGATACCAAAACTCGATTGGAAGATTTGTACCTCCCCTATAAAAAGAAGCGCCGCACCAAAGGCCAAATTGCCATTGAATCGGGTTTGGAGCCTCTCGCCGATTCAATAATGAACGATTTTAATCTTGAGCCGGAATCGCTGGCGGCACAATACGTCGATGAACAAAAATCTGTCAGTGATATCAAAGCAGCACTCGAAGGTGCTAAATATATCTTGATGGAACGTTTTACTGAGAATGCCGATTTGCTGGCCAGTCTGCGCTCAATCATTGCCGACAAAGGCCAGTTAATGGGTAGCGTGAGTAAGGGTAAAGAGGAAGAGGGCGAAAAATTCCGAGATTATTTTGATTATCGAGAACCTATTTCTAAAATACCACCTCATCGTGCCCTGGCGATATTCCGTGGACGAAAAGAATCCATTTTGTCGATTAAACTGGATATCCCAGATTTAGAGTCGACCGATGCACATCCCTGTGAAGTCGCAATCTCAAGAACTTTTGAAATACCCTACAGCCCGGATGGAGATTTCACCGGAAAACCTGCCGCCACCAAATGGCTAACTGAAGTGGTGCGATGGACCTGGCGAATCAAAATGCAAATGCAGATCGAGAATGATCTGCTCGGTGATCTGCGAGAAATTGCCGAAGCCGAGGCCATTAAAGTTTTCGCGGATAATTTAAAAGATGTATTGCTGGCTTCACCCGCCGGTCAGCGTGCGACCATTGGACTTGATCCCGGGTTAAGAACCGGCGTTAAAGTCGCTGTGATCGATGGCACAGGACAGTACGTCGATAACACCACCATTTATCCACATGTCCCCAAAAACCAGTGGGATGAATCAATTAGTACGCTGGCCAAACTGGCGAAAAAATATAATGTAGAACTGATCGCCATCGGAAATGGAACTGCCTCAAGAGAAACCGAGAAACTCGCGGCTGAGCTTATTAAGAAACATGGCGATTTAAAATTAACCAAAGTCGTCGTCAATGAAGCGGGTGCTTCGGTTTATTCGGCTTCTGAATTTGCATCGGCCGAATTTCCGAACCTGGATGTCACGGTCCGGGGTGCAATTTCGATAGCTCGACGTTTGCAGGACCCCCTTGCCGAATTGGTGAAAATTGACCCTCAATCAATCGGGGTGGGTCAGTATCAACACGATGTAAGTCAGTTCAAATTGTCAAAGTCCCTCGATGCCGTTGTTGAAGACTGTGTAAATGCTGTCGGTGTTGAGGTAAATACTGCATCGGTTGCATTACTGAATAGAGTTTCGGGTTTGAATGAAACTCAGGCCAATAATATTGTTGAATGGCGAAATACCAATGGCCGAATAAGCACGCGCGAGCAATTGAAAAAAATACCACGATTGGGTGCCAAAGCTTTTGAACAGGCGGCAGGTTTTTTACGCATTCAAAATGGTGACGTAGCTCTGGATGCTTCGGCAGTGCACCCCGAATCCTATTCTTTGGTCAAAAACATCGCGGCGAAAAATGGCTGTGAAGTGATCGATTTGTTAGGTAACAAATCGCTGCTGGGGAAAATTAACCCGATTGACTTTGTAACTGATGACGTAGGTCTACCTACGGTTCAGGATATTATTGCTGAACTAGATAAACCCGGTCGTGATCCACGGCCTGAATTTAAAGCCGTGACCTTTAAAGAAGGGATTGAGAAAATATCTGATCTTGCACCCGATATGATACTGGAAGGAAATGTTACCAATGTGACCAACTTCGGCGCCTTTGTTGATATCGGGGTCCATCAGGATGGCCTGGTTCATATTTCAGCGCTGGCAAACAAATTTGTCAAAGATCCGCGTGAGATCGTTAAAACGGGCGATATTGTCAGGGTTAAAGTGATGGAGATTGATATAAAGCGAAAGCGTATCGCGTTAAGTATGCGCTTAGATGATTCGGCTGCTGATCAGGAAAACAACGGCGCTCAAAAACCACGGCAGGAAAAATCGAAGACAGTACAGAGATCCAGTGACAAACAACCATCTTCACGTAACCACAAGCCAAAGCCAGCCGCGCCTCGATCCGAACCGCCAACCGAGAGCGCCTTTGCATTGGCCTTCGCGCAAGCTAAGTCTAATAAAAAGTAAATTCGTGTGTGTTGGATTTGAGATCCGAGGGTATAGCGACCCTCGGGTCTCAAATATTTAGACCGACCTTTTAGTGGGTCCAGAGTAAGCTCTTTCGACCTTGGCGACTCTCAGCTCGTAGTGTTCGTACCAACGCTCAATACCCATTCGCTGCGCTGCAATGTGCTCTGATTTAGCTTTCCAGGCTGTAATACTTTCCTCGTCCTTCCAGTATGAAACTGTTATCCCGACACCATCGTTATCTCGAGTGCTTTCAGCCCCCAGGCAGCCTGGTTGTTCGGACGCCATCTCAAACATTTTTTCACCCATGCGATGATATCCCGCATCATCTTTACTGAGCTGATTGGTGAATATAGCGGCGTAATAGGGTGGTTCTGGAGTTTTACTAAATCGATCGTTCAAATTACTGGCCCTCAGGAAATATCAAAATAGGAAATATATGGACTGATACTAATAATCATAATTGATCTTCGTCTATTACAAAAAACTTATCAGCCAGGTATTTTCGGTCATAACTGCGCACATCCATATGAATCCAGCAACGACAACCGCTAGTGAGCATGTGCAGTGGAAAGTCATTAGTTTTCCAGTTGAAAGCAGGCGGCTCGAAAGGCATAGAGTGTGGCTTTGTGTACTCCGGGATATTCACGGCGA
>JBLIOG010000005.1:0-45907 GCA_047639625.1 Gammaproteobacteria bacterium | reverse complement strand
CGTTAACAGCGGTCTCAATAATTCCCGCAGCCAGTTTCTTTTCCAGGGTGTCTACCAAAATTTCGCAAGGACTGGCCATGCAATTGAACCTGCCCGTAAAATGGGTCAGTTCTCGAGTCAGGGTATAGTCAGGTTTCGCTGGTTTTACCACTGAAAACTGGCGTTGAACTGAACAACAGTTGCTTCGACATCGGGAAATAAATTCTGGTTTTGTAATTGACCGATGGCTTCAGAGGGCGAGCTTTCACCGCTCTGAACATATTGTTCGATTCTGAATGACCAGACTTCTCCGTTCAGGCCGGTTTTGCCAAATTTTAAACCAACCGTAGTTGTATTCAGGTCACCAAGACGATAGTCAGCACTGACGTTATCGGGAATAGTATCGCTATCAAGCAAGAAATATCGGTAAAAATCAGCTTCGGATTGCTGATAATACCGAAACCTGGGTTGAAGGTAAAAGCCACTGCCAAATCGTACCCGATATCCTAAATCAAATGTTGTCGAATCCACGCCCCAGTCATCTGACATAATGCGAAAAGAAGCCGTCAAAATATCTCGATTACCAAATTGTTTTTTATATAACCCGAATAAGCCCGCTCGACTTCGGCTATCGGGTCGGTTTTCATATATTTGGCTAATCGGTTCGCCCTGGTTGGCGCCGGCAGAGCTATCTACAATTGAAACCAGTTTATAAGGGTCGTTCAGGTATCCATCGGCGACACCAAAAGATAAGTTTAACTGGAACAGGCTCGATCGATCGATGATCTGGCTGACTCCAAAGAGGATATCGATAAGCTTTTTATCTTTATTGGAACCATCTCTCTGGATGGATGCGTTGATGTCCTGGACAGAAAGCGGTAACGGGGCATTTCCTACGGGCCGAATATCATCTAATTCGAGATTGATTCCGGCATTAAGTGATGTGTTTTTTTGATTAAACTCTCGGATCCAGCCTACATTGCCCGATATCGAGGTGAAATCATACTCACGGGAAACATTGAATCCAAACGTACGGCGGTTTTTGCGATCAACGGTTTGATCCCAGCCCATCGTAAACTGGGCCCGTGTGTCGTGAAAGGTATCGTCGAGCGGTGTATCGCCAGGATCAATGGAATAACTGCCTTTGCCCGAGGGCCGGGTAAAAGTTTGTACCTGCGAGGAGGGTACGGCGCCTGTTGCAGACGCTCCGGTCAGAGAATCCAGCGTGAGTTTCATCGAAACGCTATCATCATCAGTTTCTTTTTTTGCACTGATGATCGGTTCGAAAGCCGAAACTCGACCTGTTTCGGTGTACAGCATAACCGCGGTATTAACATCCCACGGAGTATCCGCCTGCGCCAAACCCAGGCTGAGTAAACTGCAGCTGGCTAACGAAATCGCACCGCTGAGTTTACCTTTTAATTGCATCCACAACCTCCGCCACCAAAGCCCTGTCCACCACTTGAAGCTTCCTTGCTAAAATAAATGTGCTCATCGAGCGATAAATCGAGAGCATCTGTGTCAGTTGCCATTTCGGGTTCGGCGTGCAGATCACGTTGCCATGGTTTCACCCCAAGATTTGCGCAACCGACAAGTAAAAATAGACAGCCGAAACAAAATATTCTAATTTGGCTAAGCGTATTAATTCCTTGATGAGACATAGAAGAGGGTTTCTTTGGGAGGATTAAAATAAGGCTTCAATTTCTGATTGGTATTGGTCTGTTTCGGATGTTTTAAACCCAATGTGACGTGAAACAACTTTACCTTCTGAACTGATCAGGTAGCTGGTTGGCATGCCCTGCAATTGAAATTTTTCAGCTAGTGATCCGTTCGGGTCGTGAAATATATCGAATTCGGCCGGTGCATGTTCGAGAAATTGTTCCATAGCTTTTACATCAGTATCAAGATTGATGGTAACCACTACAAAGTTTTTATCGGCATATTTTCGCGTTAATTGATTCATCCATGGGAACGATTTTTTACATGGCTTACACCAGGACGCCCAAAAGTCGAGGTAAACCACTTTGCCCTGGTATTGGGTTAAATCGAAAGCACTAATGTTGCGAGTTTCACCAGCAACCAATTTAGTGTGTATAACTGATAGCAAGATAATTGCAGAGAGTAATAAAATTATTTTTTTCATAGTGCTCAAGGATGGTTGATTACGTTTATAGTCGCAATGGACAATTGTCTAATCTGACTAATTTCCCTGATCAGAATTTATTAGTTAGATATAATAACGCTTAATATTAAACTCGAATTACTATACCTGTACTCGTTGGAATTTATTTGATGCCGATCATGAAAATTGGACATGGATATGATGTACACGCATTTGGCAGCGGGTCTTATATTACAATTGGGGGCGTAAATATTCCCTGTGACATGTCAATCATCGCACATTCCGACGGAGACGTTTTAATCCACGCACTTTGTGATGCAATTTTTGGTGCATTGGGATTGGGAGATATTGGACGCCATTTTCCTGATTCTGACGACGTTAACAAAAATCGTGATAGTCGGGATTTTCTTTGCGAGGCGCTTAGCCAGATGAAAGAGCAACAATATCGCCTGGGTAATGCAGATATAACCATTATTGCGCAAACGCCTCGAATGGCCAAACATACAGAAAAGATGGTGAAAGTCCTCGCGGCCGACCTTCAATGCAACGAGCATGCGATTAATATCAAAGCGACAACGACAGAATCACTGGGTTACATCGGTCGTGAGGAAGGCATTGCAACTCACGCGGTTGTATTGCTCGAGAAAATTTCATGACCGGGCCTCTTATTTGTGACATAGCTGGACTGGAACTCGATAATTCAGATCGATCACGACTTCAGAACTCACTGGTTGGCGGTGTCATTTTGTTTAGCCGTAATTACGAGTCACCACAGCAGCTTAAAAGGCTGACTGCTGAATTGCATGACCTGCGAAAACAACCCCTGTTAATATCAGTGGATCATGAAGGGGGTCGTGTTCAAAGATTTCGAGATGGGTTGCAAATAATTCCTCCGATGCGCCAAATCGGAAATTATTACCAGAAAAATCCACAAGCAGCGCTTGAATTTTCAACCTTGACTGGCTGGTTAATGGCGACTGAGCTACTGGCTTATGGCGTAGATCTCAGTTTTGCACCGATACTCGATGTAGGCGATGCGGTTAGTGATGTCATTGGCGATCGAGCGTTTCACGAAGACCCTGAAATCATTTCTCAATTGACGAAATCCTGGGTAGCTGGGATGAATGAGGCGGGTATGGCTGCAGTCGGTAAACACTTTCCCGGTCATGGCTCGGTAAAAGGAGATTCGCATCATTTAATTCCTGTCGATGATCGACCCATTGAGAAAATTAAGGCCAGGGATTTAATTCCATTTAAGGCGCTCTGTGCGCATCAGATACAGGGAATTATGATGGCTCATGTAATCTATTCTCGGGTTGATGAGCAACCGGCAGGGTATTCGTCGATATGGATTAAAAACTATTTACGGGATGCCCTTGGATTCCGGGGTTTGGTGTTCAGTGACGACTTGTCGATGCGTGGTGCGGAGTCTGCCGGTGGATTTGCTGAACGGGCCAGGTTATCACTATCAGCGGGTTGTGATGTTTTGCTGGTCTGCAATAATCCCGATGGTGTCGATGAAGTGCTTGATGCGCTTGATGGGTATAAAAATGATGCCCTACAAGCCCGATGGAATAGTTTCAATAAATGTCAGCGTAAATTTGATGAATCAGTTTTTCAACGCGAAAAATGGCTGTCGGCAGTGTTGAAACTTGAGCGCTTCAAGCAATCCTTTTCTGATTAATTTTTTGCAGGTGTTTAAATTGTGACCGATATCGAACTGTTAATTTCCGACATTGATCAGGAATGGGTCTGGGTTATTCGAGTTTTTATTATTGTTCTGTTGACTGCGTTTTGCGGTTTTCTCTTCAAGCGATTTCTGGGACGCCTGTTACTGAAATTAAGTCGAACAAAAACTCGCTGGGATGACATCATTGTTGAGTCAATGCGTCGGCCATCAGGCTGGGTTATCTGGTTGATCGGTCTCGACATTGCAGCTGATCTTATTCGATCCGAAACTGGCAGTGTAATCTTCAATTATTCGGACTCGATTCGTGAAGTTGGTATTCTGACTTGCATAAGCTGGTTTATTCTTGCATTGATACGGGGAGCCGAAGCCGAACTTACTCGAAATTCGGAACAGCTAGACCAGCATACGGCCGAAGCCATGGGTAAGCTGATCCGACTCACGGTCATTATTACCAGTGCTCTGGTTATTCTTCAAACCCTGGGATTTAGTATTTCAGGTGTTCTGGCAATGGGCGGGGTTGGAGGCATTGCCATAGGATTTGCTGCCAAGGATTTACTCGCTAATTTTTTTGGCGGCCTGGTTGTATATCTGGACCGCCCTTTTGCTATCGGTGACTGGATTAGATCACCGGATCGGGAAATTGAAGGGACCGTGGAAAAAATAGGATGGCGTGTCACGGTTATTCGAAATTTTGCGTCTCAACCTATGTATGTTCCCAATTCGGTCTTTACCAATATTATCGTTGAGAATCCCTCACGAATGGATAACCGGCGCATCTATGAAACAATTGGACTAAGATATTCGGATTTAACAAATATGAATGCAGTTGTTTCTGAAGTGCAGGCAATGCTGATCAATCATGACGAAATCAATAATCAAAAAACCCTTATGGTTAACTTCAATGCTTTTTCTGATAGCTCAGTTGACTTTTTTATCTATGCCTTTACGAAAACAACTCAATGGGCCAAATTTCACGAAGTCAAACAGGCAGTAATGTTGGAAATCGCTAGAATTATTGAAGCTAATCATGCTGAAATTGCCTACCCGACGTCGACTCTATATATGGGAAATAGCCTATCTGTTATTAGTCAGGAAAATGCGCCATGAAGCTTGAGCGCGCATTAGAGGTGCATCAACAGTCTAGTTTGAAGTTTGACGCCAACCAGGTTGATATTGCTATTGCTGAGCTGGCTCAAAAAATAGAAGCGGATTATAAAAACGAATTTCCCCTTGTTCTATGCGTGATGAATGGCGGGCTCTACCTGACAGGCCAATTATTGCGGCATTGGGAGTTTCCGTTAACTGTTGATTATGTGCATGCGACTCGATATCGACTTGCGACGCTCGGCAAGGATGTGCTCTGGAAAGCTTACCCGCAAAACGCTTTAAAGGGCCGAAACGTTATTATCGTTGATGATATATTTGACCAGGGTTATACCCTTGAAGAAGTAAAAACCTATTGCCTCAAGCAAGGTGCTGAAAAATGTGTCAGTGTCTTTTTAGTGCGTAAAACGCATCAGAAAAAAATGGCAAACATAGCGCCCGATTTTGTAGGACTCGAAAGCGACGATTGCCATCTATATGGGGTGGGAATGGATTTAAATGGCCATTTTCGTAATCTTTCGAGTATTCATTCTATTCCTGAAAAGGTCAAACACTAGTGGCCGGGTATTATGCTCTGATTGGCGGTAGTGGGCTTTACCAACTTGAGGGTATCGAGAATGTCCGTGTTATAGCAGTAGCGACGCCCTATGGGCAAACCTCTGCGGATCTGGTTAGCGCAACCTGGTTAGGGCAACCCATCGTATTCTTACCTCGACATGGTGGAAAGCATGAAATTCCACCGCATAAGATCAATTATCGCGCCAATATCTGGGCACTCAAGCAGCAAAAAGTTTCGCATATTATCTCGGTCAATGCCGTCGGAGGAATCAGTTCCGAAATGGCGCCAGGAAAACTGGTCATTCCCGATCAAATCATTGATTATAGTTCGGGTCGGGACCATACCTTTTTTGATGGCAGTGTTGGCGTCGAACATATAGATTTTACTAATCCCTATGATGCCGATTTGCGTCAGCAGTTGGTTGAGCTCGGAATCAGGCTTGAATATGACCTGGTTGATGGTGGAACTTATGCCTGTACTAATGGACCGCGGTTTGAATCAGCCGGTGAAATTCGTAAGCTAGGTCATGACGGTTGTAATATTGTCGGGATGACTGGAATGCCCGAGGCTGCACTCGCCCGGGAATTGGGGATCGCCTACGTTTCTATTTCAGTCGTGGTCAACTGGGCGGCTGGAGTCACCCGTGAAGCGATTAGTATGGACCATATTATGAAAACACTGCATTCAGGGATTGATGATGTTAGGCGGCTGTTAGGTAACTTCTTCGAAAAAGAGAGCGTATGAATTATTGTAACCACTGTGGTCAAACCGTTAGTTTACTGATACCACCGGATGATAATCGGGAACGATTTGTGTGTGGCGATTGCGGTATAGTTCATTATCAAAACCCGAATAATATCTGTGGTGCGATTTTGACTCAGGGTGATGCGGTATTACTCTGCAAACGAGCTATAGAGCCACGTTACGGATATTGGACCTTACCGGCTGGATTCATGGAGAATGGCGAAACTATTTCTGAAGGAGCCGCGCGAGAATCCATGGAAGAAGCCAATGCAGGTTCGGAAAATTTGAAATTGTTTGGTGTTTTCAGCATGCCATATATCTCACAGGTCTATTTGATGTTTCGAGGCGATTTATGTGGTGAGATTGCGCCTGGTGTGGAGAGCCTGGAAGTCGGACTATTTAAAGAGTCAGAGGTGCCCTGGGATGACCTGGCATTTCCTGTTATAAAACACAGTTTAAAGTTGTATTTCGAAAATCCAGCGGTAAATAGCTCGGTCCATCACGCCCGGTTTGAACGCGATAAAAATCGAAATGTTACGATACATTTTTACGATTAATATTTAGTCAATAATCATTGTTTTGGGTGATCTCTATATGGGTTTCACCGCCTAGAACAGGCTTGCTCAGGGTTATCTGCATACCTTCTGCCGCGCAAACACTCCTTGCTGGTGCTCGTGAAGAAGTCAGGAATTTTTCGTTTTCGCGTTGTACTTCATCAAGTTCTGAATCGCTACGGTCGGGGTCATGGTGAAACATGACTAACGCCTTGACTTCAGCATCAACCGCGAGCTTTCTAACCTGAGAGATAAGGGAATGTCCCCAACCGTGTTTGTGCGGCATGTCATCTTCAGTGTACTGGGCGTCATGGATCAGGACATCAACATTATGCAGATATTTGACCCATTCGTGATATTGGGTATTCATTTTGTAGGGAGGGTCAAGTTCGTTATCGGTGACATAAGCAACCGACAATCCATTTTCAGTGATACGGTAGGCACTGCCACCGCCGGGGTGATTCAAGGGTTTTTGAACCAGAGTGATTCCATCTTTTTCATAGAGTTCGCTTTCCACACCTTTGTATTTCCAGAGATTGTTGGA
Organism: Gammaproteobacteria bacterium; assembly: GCA_047639625.1. Classification (GTDB taxonomy): domain Bacteria; phylum Pseudomonadota; class Gammaproteobacteria. The sequence goes on along the minus strand of JBLIOG010000005.1, from coordinate 38,611 downwards.
CGGTAAATCGACCGCTTTGACCGGAAAATTGAAGCCATCCATTTGATCGAAAAGTGAAGAAAGCAATTTCTTTCCTGACTCTCGATTAACGAAAACGTTAATATTTCGATCAGGTTGATAAATAGGTGCGAAAAAAGGGTAGCCCTGAATGTGGTCCCAGTGGCCGTGGGAGAGAACGATATTTACCTCGGTAGACTTGTGTGCAAGTTTTTGCCCTAACCGTCGAATGCCCGTTCCGGAATCGAGAATCAGGTCATGGCCTGAGTCGAGTTCGATATGTACACAGGAAGTATTCCCACCATAACGGGCGGTAGTGGGACCGGGTGCAGCAGTTGAACCGCGCACTCCGTAAAATATAATTTTCATCTCGTCAATTAACTTCCATGCATCGATATAACGATTTAGGCTATCACATTATTTGAGTCCTATTATAGGATTCCGTCAAGTTTTAAGCGCCTGGGCAAAATTATTTATAAAATAATGAACCAGATCGGCTCGCAGGGTCACATCAGATTAGAAAAAATCAACGGATTGTGAATATAAACTGGAAAAGTAATACCAACCAATATGGTTTGGTTGCCTTTTTAATGCACTGGGTTCGGCGCTTACCATTTTTGGATTATTTGGTCTCGGATGGTATATGGCTGATTTGACTTATTATGATTCGCTCTATCAGATTTTACCTGAAATCCACCAGAGCATCGGGCTTATTCTAGCTGGTTTCTGGTGCATTAGGCTTTGCTGGAAGAGGGTCGACGTCAAGCCTGAATTGCCGAGTAAACTGGCACCCGTCATGCGCTATCTTGCCTCTTTTGTTCACTGGGCCATGTTAAGTCTGATTCCTTTGATTCTAATTAGCGGCTATCTCATTACTAAGGCTGATGGTTCAAATATTTCTATCTTTGGCCTTATCGATGTACCAGCAACAATAACATCTATAGAACGGCAGGAAGACATTGCTGGCTGGTTACATAAATACCTGGCTTATCTGATCATGATAATTGTGTTGTTACATGTACTGGCGTCGTTAAAGCATCATTTTATTAACAAAGATAATACTTTGCGCCGTATTCTAGGACGATGAAAATCGTCTGTTATAACTAATGAGAAACCTCAATGAAAAAGCTACTGACACATTACTTTCTGGTTGTGGCATTGTTTTTTGATCGGTCTCAATGCGCCAGGCAGCGGGCTTTTTATTGATTAGGCTTCGGTAAATCCGCTTTCCTTATAGCTACCATCACAAAACGGTTTGCTTTTGCTGGCTCCGCAACGGCAAATTGCCGCCTTTGCTTTTTGATAAACTGGATTTCCATTGTAAACAAAGGGCCACTTGCAATTGATTTAAAATTGACGGGACAAGGTCTCTTCAACCGTTAGGCTCTCATAGTGGGCTTCAGAAATACCATCATTGTCGAAAGTGTGTCCTTCATGACCATCGTCACAGAAGGGTTTGTTGTTACTTTGACCACAACGAGAGAGAGTTAATCTTCCGAAAGATTCCTCAGCGAATTGCAATGTTCCCGTTACCGCCAAAGGGTCTTCTGGGATTACAGTGGCCGCTGCACTTTCGCAATATTGTTCCTGGGGTTTACCATCGTGACGTTGATAGGCGGGCGCACTGGAGGGACATTTTTCGACGACGGAAACAATCGTGTCGACGGAAGCTGCATCTATATCGATAGGAGGGTAACGGTTGCCATCGAATACCTGTCTTAGTTCGCCAAAACAAATTCCCGCGTGTGCACATTGTCTACGATCAAAACCTACAGTTATTGAATCGCTTTTATAGCTGTGTGTTTTATAGGTCGTATCAAGTTACTCAAAAGCCCCAGAAACATCGGCAAAGCATGAATCGGGTACCATTGTGAATATTGTGGGCGAGTTCATTAACAGGGTCATTTTCTCCAGCTACAATAAAAGCGCACCGCTAGTAGATAATTGTTGGGTGTGAGACGGCTGGATTGGCCCATAGCTGAGTAGAACGAATTCTCCGATAACCCATAGTAAACCTGAACTGGAAATGCTGGCCGCCGTGGCATAAAACTTGACTAACTGGAATCAGTAAACAGCTATCTGATGGATTGAGTCGTTGATCATAATCTACTGATAAATACGTTTAATTTTTGATCGGATCAGATAGTCAACCTGAACCCTGTTAATAATTATGATCATCGATCGCCGATTTCATTCCGCTGGATGCGAAAGCGGCAGTGTATAACGACTTATTGAGTGTTTCGCCAATTTTTTGATGGATATTACCAATGTTGCTGAAGATAACACCATGGTGTGAGCTGGCGATTAGATCGCTCGTTAATCGAGGGCAGGTAATGACATCGCCCAGAATTTGTAGACTAGCTGGATCTACCACCGGATCCTGGTCACCCTGATATAAGAAAGTCCTGACACCAATATTCAATTTATTGTCGAGGATATGGGCAATCAGTTTTTGCAATTGGTAGACAGCCCGAATGGGTATGTGTTGATAATTAACGCTGGGGTTTTCCGGTTGATTAGGACGAAATGGCATCAGCCCTTCAGATGATACCCAGCGCACCAACTTGTTAGCATGGTGAAGCAGCGGAACAAATCGAAGGTTTTTATTTCGAAACTCAATAGGCGCTGAAACGCTGGTAGTCGACTTAATTTTAATATGCGGGTTTTCAGCAGCGAATAACAGTGCCAGTAAGCCACCGGTTGAAAACCCGACAAGATGGATTGTATCTGAGTAGGCCTTCAAAATATCAAAGCCCTGGGAGACCGACCGATACCAGTCCTGCCAGTTACGGTTCCTTAAATCCCATGGCGATGTACCGTGACCTTTTAATCTGACGGCCAGTACGTGGTGTCCCAAACTATGCAAATGATCCCCAAGGCTTCGAACTTCAGCAGGACTCGAAAGAAATCCGTGAATCAATAACACTGCGCTGGCGGATCGATCAGATGATCTCAAGAAAAACCAGTTTGCATCTTCGGTTGCTGTTTGCTGATCATTAATTTCTTTATAGCGTGGTTTATCGAAGGCCTTCCGATCATAACGAAGGGCTAATAGTTGATCATCGAATCGATGGTCAGCCATAGTGACTGCACTGGTTGTCTGCGCCAATGAGATGCTTTTTTCTATGAGTTTTGTAACTTCAGATGAGGGTGCAATTTCATTTGAGTAAACACCAATTATGTTTTCAGTTCGAATTTCATCAATGTCGAATTCGTGTTTGAGTTTATCATTTATTACGTACTGACCGTTTTCGATCGAGACCAGTTTAAGTCTATTTGCAGTTTTCAGAAACTGAGCCAACCGACTGCTACCCTGATTGACAATTGCCCCGTAATCATCGGGGTTCATTAAACTACGATGCAGGAATAGATCTGTTTTCTGTATTTGTTTAATCGCTAGATAGAGTATCTTGTGGAAGCGGTTGCAGCGAATACGAGTATGTCCGGATTCATATAAACTGTGAACCAGCCGGGATGCGATATGGCTTAAATTTATCGTTACGGCTTGATACATCGATTTCATGTAATCATCACGAACGCGATTTGAACGAGCAGTCATGCCAGTAGAAAAGAGACGCCCCCCCCAATGATTTTTCTTTGCTTTAAGGCTAAAAAGTTCTTCAAGACTGTCAAAGCTATGAACGACATTTGGCAGCATCCATTTTTCCCATGGACGCCAATACTTACCGGCTATCAGGGGTTTTGAAAACCTAATGTCCATATCCGTATCTTTAAAGAGTAAATTTCCCTCAATAATAAGTTCTTCAGCAAACCGTTTGTTAATCTTGTTGTTAAATAATTGGGCCGACTGATGCAGAAAATTATCATTCACCCTGAGCGGATAAAAAGTGATATGGCTGGGGACAATAACGGTTGGTTTAATGGCCCGGGCAACCAATGTTTCGGTATTCTCAAAATCTAATTGTTCGGCCCAGCGATCAACTCGCTGATAATTCCCCTTCGAATAATCACTGAGTATCGCCGTCTTAAAAGCATCGAGCGCGAGTGCAATTACCGCTGCACCACGGTGATGTTTGCGGCGTTCGTTTGCAGAGCGTGAAAAAATGCTATAGATACCATCCTGGTCGATAACCCGTTTATCTTTAACCATGCCGCCTTCTGGAAACATAACCAGTTTTCGCCCATGCAGGATCTCACGAGCAAGGAAAGAGAACAGATTTGGCATATCATTGGGGATTACACCGACTGAGTAAAGAAAATCACTAAATCGTTGATCACCTTTAAAAAACTCAGAGGAGGCCACGGAGCGACAATAGGCACCGACCTCTTCGTGCAGTAAATATTGGGGAATAAAAGTTTCGAATCGAGCGAAGTGATTGAATAGAAAAATATCACCTTGCCTGGCAGCATCATAGGAATCATCGTCAGCATGTAGTTTTATATTTAACTTCAATAGCTTACGTGCAGTTCTGAAGGCCCGAACACACAGCTGATAGGTCCTGTGATTAATCGCTATGTTGTCAGGCAAATCCATAATTTTCCTCGCTGGAATTTCTCAATACCAGGTTATTCTTATTCATGAAATTTTGAGCGCTCTTCACGACCTATGTTCATTCAATCATATAACAGGTCGATTCATCGAGTAGTTGTTTTTCGCCGATATTAGGCTAAATGAAAATCATGATTTAGAAATTTCCATATTGGCCGATAGCCCTGTAGCGATAAAGACAAAAACTACGTTATTGAACTTTTTTACGAACGAATTGGCGATTAAATGTTACGGATAAAGAGTCTCCGGTGGTTATTACTGGCATTGATCTATTGGGCTGGCATTGGGTCATTATGCGCTGCCGTTGATACTCGAATACTGATTGACGTCTCGGGTAGCATGAAAAAAAATGATCCTAAGAACCTTCGAGTTTCCGCTCTAAAGTTACTCAACGGTTTGTTACCGACAGGCTCGAATGCCGGAGTCTGGTATTTCGGTCGTTATGTCGATATGAGTGTTGATTGGGGAAAGGTAGATAAAGCCTGGCGGATACGAGCCGATAAGGGTGCAGAGCAACTGCATTCCAATGGTCTTTTTACTAATATTGAAAGTGCCCTGGAGCGATCAACCCAAGGCTGGCTTAAACCTGAAAAAAAGACCACACGAAATGTCATTCTACTGACCGATGGAAAAGTGGATGTATCAAAAGATGCCGATAAAAATCTGAAATCACGTCAGAAAATACTCTCAACAGGAATAGCAAAATTAAAAAGCCAGGGTGCACGAGTTTATAGTATTGCTCTATCTAAGAATGCCGATACAGCCTTATTGAAACGGCTCTCACTTGAGACCGGCGGTTTTTTTGAAAGTGTCAATGATGCCCAAACGTTACAGAGAGTCTTTTTTAGCATGTTTGAAAAAGCAACCAGCCCTGACACCCTTCAAATCGATGGCAATCAATTTAAGGTTGATAAGAATATTCGCGAGATGACGTTATTGGTATTTAATAAAGCAACCTCAAAACCATCAACATTATATCCCCCATCCAGCGATGCGATTACGGCATTGAACCCTGGTAAAGCAACCTGGCGAAGTGAAGACGGCTACGACCTGGTCACGATTAATAAGCCAGCGCCAGGCGTGTGGAAGATGGACGCAGAGATTGACCCTGATAATAGACTGATGATTGTCACAGATCTGAAACTTAAAGCTAAGGGATTGCCCGTTTATGCTGCGCCGGATTCGGAACTTGAATTGATTGCCGAACTGTATAACAACGACAAATTAATCAGTAAAAATAGTTTTCTCAGATTTGTGAAATTCTCTGTAGAGCATGTTGGACCGAATGGTGATACCAAAACGTCTGAAATGGAGGCGACTAAGGTCCGTAAAAATAAAGGCCGGTATCTGTATCCATTGCCAGAAATCATCGAAGAAGGTTATCACGAGTTGATAATTACAGCCGATAGTCGAACCTTTTCCCGGAGTCAGCGACTTACTATTGAGGTTCAATGGCCTGTCATGGTCGATATCGAAACGACGGCAAAGGCCGGTGACTACCAACTTTCAATACTGCCACGAGAAGAATATTTAAAGCCGGACTCATTATCACTTGAAGTTGAACTCCATGCACCTGATGGCACCAAATTGCCGATTACGATGCAATTAAAGGATCTTCAATGGACCCAGTTGATCGAAACCGAACAAAACGGGATGTATTCTCTGTCAATTGTAGTCAATGCGACTGATCAATCCGAGGTAGAGCAGAGATATAATCTTGGGAAATACTCCATTCTCGGTGTTTATCGTGAACCACCAAAGTCCGAAGCTAATAGTTCGCTTGATGCTGAAGGAACTACTGATTCTGACGAACCTTTACAGGATGACCCGGGTGTTGACTGGGAGATGGTTTCCATCATTGTTGGAGTGACTAATCTGCTGCTTGTATTGATCCTGGGCGGTGCATTTATTTTTATAAGAAAGCGCCAAAATCAAGTTTTTATCCTGGATGATGAGTTTAATATTGAAGGCGATGCCGGAGATATTAATGTTTGAAATAAATCCTGCGATTTTTATTTTACTCTGCGAAGCCGTCGGGGTTTTATCGATAGTCTGCACCTGGCTGATTGTTGTTAAAATTAAAAAGCAGTCGCAGATGCAAAAAGCCGCTGGTGCACTGGTTAGTCAAATCCATCAGCAGTCAAAAACGCGGACAGAGCAAACGGGTTCGTTTCTGCAGGAAATTTACCAGTTAGAAGATGCTGAACTGGCTAAAGCTGTAAAAACGATTGACCAGCATGAAAAGAAGTTTTTCCAGGTTATTATCGATGCCTTTGCAAAGAATGAAACCGACCGTATAAAATCAATCGATGCCGATCTAGCCGAGTTAATTGATACTTACAAAACACTTAAACCCAAAAAAGAAAAATTGGATATTAGTGATAGCGAGGCAACACTCGCTGAGTTAGAACGGCTGGTAAAAGAGAATGCTTCGCTTCGTGAAGAACTCGCCATAACCAATAAAACCATGGCCGATATGATCGGAGAGTACGGCAATATGTTTGGCGGTGGCAGCGATCATGAGCTTGAACAGGGCGATATCGTCGAAAAGGTTATCAAAGAAGATTCAGATCAGGATGATTCGAAAGTATCCGATGTTTGATAAATCGATATGACAATACCCCTGACTAGGAATAATCGGGTTCGTTACCAGCACGCCATTTAATATTACAGCCGACGCTGGGCAATTGACTGGTCATAAGCGGATTACCTGCCAACATCTCTGCACAGGCTACTTTTAAATCAATACCACTTACCGCTTCATTATTGCCTGGTCGTGAAGCATCATACTGACCGCGGTACACCAGTTTGTGTTGCTGGTTAAACAGGTAAAAATCAGGGGTGCAAGCAGCCTGATAGGCTCGTGCAATCGATTGTGATTCGTCATAAAGGTAAGGAAATTCGAAGCCATACTGTGCAGATAACTCAATCATTTTTTCAGGGCTGTCATCGGGATAGTTATCGACATCATTAGCGTTAATCATAACGACAGACAAACCCTGATGTTGAGCACTATTTGCATAGGCGCTAAAAGATTCAAGAATGTGGATGACATAAGGACAATGGTTACAGGAAAATACCACCAATAGTGGTTTGTCTGCGAGATCATTAAGGGCAACCGAGCGGCCAGAAACCGGATCGGGTAACTCAAAGTCAGGTGCCTGGGTTCCGATGTCGAGCATTCTTGAAGGCGTTCTGGCCATAGTTAAGTGTCCGTTTTGAGAATGAAATATCTGTTATAAATTATATCTCGAACTCGAACATAAACCAGCCGCTAATTCTGCGATCGCCAGCAAAATTATTCTACGCCACCCATTTACAGGCTATCGAAGCTTTTGTTAATGGCCTCTTTAAAAAATTCGACGTCCTCCATCTGAAAACAAAGCGGAGGACAAATACGCAATACATTCCGGTAGGCCCCCGATTTACTGGCTATCAGACCATTTTCGCGAGTGAGTTCAAACAGCTTAATCATTTCCTCCGGCGCGGGTTCTTTGCTATCACGATTTTTTACCAGCTCTACCGCCATCATCAAACCTTGCCCACGGACATCACCGATGATGTCGTGGCGAGTCTGTAAATCTTTAAGAACATCTAGTAATTTGGCGCCTACCAAACGTGCATTTTCCTGTAACTTATGGTGCTGAATGACATGTAAAACGGCGCGTCCTGCAGAACAGCTAACCGGGTTTGCGCCATAGGTATTGAAGTAAAATTTATTCGCCATCGCCTCGGCGACTTCACGTCGAGCAATAACCGCTCCAAGCGGATAGCCATTACCGATACCCTTTGCTGTGACAACGATATCAGGGATTACATTGTGTTCTTCGAATGACCAGAAATTATCACCCGTTCGACCGACACCGGACTGTACCTCGTCCACAATCAGTAAACCTCCTTTGGCTTTAACGCGTTCTTGCGCGCCTTTGATATAACCTTTGGGCATATGCACTATCCCACCGTAACCTTGTATCGGCTCGATGAACATGCCCGCCAGATTATCCGAAGTACCGAAGTGAATAGTGCGATCAAGTTCTTCAAGATATGGCTCGACACCTTCACCATGAATACCTCGGTACTGATCGGGTACGGCGGTGAATTGAATGCCGCCAAGCAAGGGCACATTATGACGAAACCCACTAATACCCGTAATAGATTGGGCACCAAAGGTAGCGCCATGATAACTATTGGTGAGTGAAATAATATCGGTATTACCGGTATAACTGCGTGCTAGTAACATCGCCATATCGATGGCCTCGGCCCCACTGTTCATGAAATGAACGACCCAGTCTTCGCCTTCCGGCATGGTTTTAGTGAGTTCTTCTGCATAATGCGCAGGGACCGGATGAAAAAACATAGTCGTGCAATGCTGCATGGATTCGCTTTGTTTTTGCACTTCACGGGTGACTACGGGGTTGTTGTAACCAACGCTAACAGTCAGATTCTGACTCAGACAATCGAGATATCGATTTCCTTTTTCGTCCCACAGGTACTGGTCCTGGCCATGATGGAAAATGAGCGGTGTTTTGTACGGCACAAAAGCTCGCTGTGAAGCCGCGTAATAGGTATTTCTGCGATTCACGATAGCATCGCTATCCCAGTTAATTTCAAACTCGTGCTGATCGTTATCAAATTGCGAGGCCATTGTTTCTCTCCGAATAATGTTTTCAGGCAAGTTAACTCAGGCCCGACCCTAAAACAAACGGATGGATGCCATCGCTTGCACTAAAAGGGATAAATCGTGGTTGTATTCGGAGTATTCTCTGTCAGGATAATATCGAATTACCGGATTGGACAATTTTGACAAAATCTGAAAAAACGAATCGCAGGCGAGGTCGTAAACGTCAGGAAAACCGTCCTGTATCGGTACGTCCTCCCTATATCCAGCGCAAGGTCACGACCTACGATATTTTATCAGAAGAAGGTTTATGTTTGATCGAGGAAAATGCCGATAAAATTTTATGTGATATCGGCATGGAATTCCGAGGTGATTCAGAAATTCTTGATTACTTTCGCGCAGCTGGCGCGGATGTTCGAGGTGAGCTTGTTCGGTTTGAACCGGGCATGTGTCGAAAAATCATTCAGGACAGTGCTCCGCGTGAATATACCCAATACGCTCGAAACCCTGCCAATAATGTTCAAATTGGGGGTAATAATACCGTTCTCAGTCCGGTTTACGGCCCACCGTTTGTACATGATATTGATAATGGTCGGCGTTACGCCACGCTCAAAGATTTTGAAAACCTGACAAAAGTTCATCAGATGATTCCCCATTTACATCATGCCGGTGGGATTGTTTGTGAGCCTGTTGATACCCCCGTCAATAAACGACATCTGGATATGATGTTAACGCATATCACCTATGGGGATAGGGGTTTATTTGGTGCATTGATTGGTGCTGAGCGTGCCGAAGATTCGGTAGCAATGGTAAAGATATTATTTGGCGATGATTTTGTCGATCAAAATACCGTGTTGTATGGCGTTTCTAACACCAATGCACCGCTGGTCATGGACGATGCCATGTCCGGATCTCTCAAAGTTTATGCGAAAAATAATCAGGCGGTGGCTTGCACACCCTGGATGATTACGGGTGCGATGAGTCCGTGTACTGAAGCAGGAACCCTGGCTCAATTGCTCGCCGAGGCGCTCGCGAGTTGTGCGCTGACCCAGCTTATTCGGCCGGGGGCTCCCTGTTTAATGGGCAGCTTTGCGACCCCGATGTCGATGCAGTCAGGGGCACCGACTTTTGGAATGCCAGAGGCCGCCAAAACCGTACTCGTTGCAGGTCAGCTTGCAAGGCGACTCGGTGTGCCTTTCCATACCGTGGGTAGTTTGACGTCATCGAAATTGCCAGATGAACAATCCCAGCAGGAAGGTACTATGAGCTTAATAATGTCTGTATTGGCGGGGGCTAATTTTATTAATCATGCCACCGGTTGGTTAGAAGGTGGGCTCTGTACTGGATTTGAAAAAACCATTCTTGATGCAGACCTTTGCGGCAAACTAATCGATTTTTGTCAGGGCATAGATTTGTCTGAGAATGCGCAGGCGCTTGATGCTATTGCTGAGGTTGGTCCTGGTAATCATTTTCTCTCCAGTGCACACACGCTGAATAATTATGAATCCGCTTTCTATCGTTCGAATACCGCGGATGCCAATTCCTTTGAGCAATGGCAAAGCGAAGGTTCATTCACTGCGGCAATGCGAGCCAACAAAATCTGGAAGAACCTACTCGAACAATACGAACAGCCGCCCATCGACCCGGCCAAACTCGAAGAATTGCAGGCTTATGTCGCTAAACGCAAGCAAAGCATGCCTGATATGGCGTACTAATGAGCAAGGAAGATCTAATCATTGTTATCGGTGGCGGTGCTATTGGCTTGAGTATCGCGTATCACCTGGCAAAACTCGGTCTAAAAAATATCACTGTACTTGAACGCCATCAATTGACCAGTGGGACCAGCTGGCATGCCGCCGGAATTGTCGGTCCTTTGCGCGTCAGTCAAAACTTAACAACCCTTGCCTGTTATGCCATCGATCTGTTTGCGCGGATCGAATCGGAGACCGGACAGGCGACGGGTTATCAGCAAACAGGTGGATTGTGGCTGGCGCAAAACGAGTCACGACTGATCGAATTAAAACGTATTAAAGCAATGGGGGACAGAAACAATTTAAATACCGAGATGTTGCCACCAGGTGAAATTTCTAGACGTTTTCCATTACTCAATGTTGAAGATTTAAGCGGTGGTATGTGGGTTGACCAGGATGGACAGGTCAATCCGGTTGATTTATGCATGGCCTATGCGAAAGCGGCGCGTCAACTTGGAGTCGATATTCGGGAAAATTGCCGGGTTGATCGCCTTCAGAAAAATGGAGGAATGATTGACAGTGTTGTGCTTGAAGATGGCGAAACCATAGGTTGTCACAAGCTGATACTCGCGGCAGGTGCCTGGACACGACAACTGGCCGCCACTATTGATGTGGGTATAGCCACCGTTAGTTGCCAACACATGTATGTAGTTACTGATCAAATTGACGATTTACCAGCGCCCTGTCCAATTATTCGTGATCTGGATGCGGGTGTTTACATCAAAGGCGATGCAGGGAAATTGGTGATCGGTACATTCGAAAAAAATCCGAAACTTTGGGTGCCTAAAAATCACGATTCTGAATTCTTAATGTTTGATGAAGATTGGGATCATATTGAACCTATGATTGAAGCCGGGATTCATCGAATACCTATATTATATGATCATGGCATTTCACATTTCATGAATGGGCCGGAGAGTTTTACGCCCGATACGCGCCAACTCATGGGGGAGTGTGCCAGCTGCCAAAATCTATTTGTGGCCACGGGTTTTAACTCAATTGGCATCATGTCATCGGCCGGTGTCGGTAAAGTCATGGCTGAGTGGGTAAGGGATAACCATCCGCCCATCGACCTGTGGGAGGTCGATGTTAATCGGCTTGATCTGCGTGATAATAACGATGCGGCCTTTTTAAAGGAACGTCTACCGGAATCAGTTTTTAATCAATTCGATGTGCACTGGCCTAACAAACAATATCAATCGGGTCGAAACCGAAAACAATCAATCTGGCATGATCAATTGGCCGAATGCGGTGCTTTTTTTGGCGCACCTACCGGATGGGAAAGACCATTATGGTTTGCGCAGTCTGATGCGGAATCGAAACAGGAATATAGTTACCATGAACAAAGTTGGTGGCCGATGGCGGAGCGTGAAGCCTTACATTGTCGTGATCATGTAAGCTTGTTTGATTTGAGCCCGTTCACCAAAATTGACATTAAAGGACTGGATTGTTGTGATTATCTTGAACGCCTGTGTTGCAGTCGGGTGGATATTGAACCAGGACGTGCTGTCTATACTTTAATGCTGAATGATAAAGGCGGGATAGAGTCGGAAATCACCGTGAGCCGATTTGATAACAATCAGTTCCGATTGATCAGTGGTGCCGCAACTCGTTTTAAAGATCTGTTCTGGTTGCGAAAAAATAAACTGCCTGAAGAGGATGTTGAGATCATCGATGTCACCGATGATTTTGCCGTTCTCGGAATAATGGGGCCTAAGTCAAGACAGCTGTTACAGTCAATATCTTCGAATGACTTTGGTGAAATAGATTTCCGTTTTGGCGATGTTAAAACCATCAAGATCGACGCCACTGAAATCGTCGCTACTCGACTCAGTTTCGTCGGGGAGCTGGGCTGGGAGTTAACCATACCAAACGTCAATGGCGTCGATATCCTTAAACGCATTCAATCGGTGAGTGAATCACTTAATCTAGGATATGCCGGCCACATGGCTCTGGATAGCTGTCGGCTGGAAAATGGTTTTTTGCATTGGGGTCACGATATGGGATGCGAAGAAACCCCATTTGAGGTTGGGCTTGGATTTCTGGTGAATTTTGAAGATAAAATTAATTTTATCGGTCGTCGAGCTTTGGATTCTGTTCCTGGATCAAACGTTTCTAAACGTCTAAAACTCTGCGAAGTTTTATCTCAACGACAACTTATTCTCCACGATGAGCCGGTTTATCAAGCCGGTCAGTTAGTCGGGCATTGTACCTCGGGCGGTATTGGATTCAGGACGGACACGGTACTTTGCTTTGTAATGTTTTATCGATGGGACCGTAACCTGATATCGGATACGCAAATCGAAATAGCGGGACAGTCTTTTCCATTGATTGTTTTATCTACACCCCTACAGCGGAACCGAAACCGATGAAAACTCACGCAAAGGTCGTCGTAATAGGTGGTGGAATAATGGGCACTTCACTCATTTATCATCTCACAAAACTGGGTTGGCAAGACTGCGTACTGCTCGAGAAAAATGAACTAACAGCCGGTTCGACCTGGCATGCTGCGGGTCTCTGTACGCATTATGCACACAACATAACGATCATGAATTTGCGCGCTTATAGCGTCAAACTCTACAAATCATTGCTTGAGGAAGACACAGCACAGCCAGTTGGTTTTCATGCCTGTGGCGCTCTACGAGTAACCCGGTTTCAGGATCGTCTTGATGAATTTCGACAGGTCCAGGGGATAGGTAAATTCGCAGGCTTTGATTTCCATATTCTTGATCCCAGCGAATTAAAGGAGATTTATCCGCTAGCCAGAACGGATGATTTGCTGGGCGCTATTTACGAACCATTGGACGGTCATGTAGACCCCAGTCAGGCGACACATGCGATGGCAAAAGGTGCAAGGAATCGGGGGGGCGAGATTTACCGGCAAACACAAGTTATTGACATTAAACAGAAGCCCAATGGCGAGTGGATCATTTCAACGAATAAAGGTGATATTGTTGCCGAGCACATTGTTAATGCAGCTGGAACCTGGTGTCGTGAAATTGGTGACATGATGGGGGTCGATCTTCCGGTTGTTCCCATGTTGCATCAATATATAGTGACCGATCGTATTGGGGCGTTTGCAGAACTGGATAATGAATTACCGATAATTCGGGATCCGGATGAAAGCTGGTATCTTAGAATGGAAGGTGATGGTGTCATTATTGGGCCCTATGAAAAACAGGGAAAGTCCTGGTCAATTGATGGAGTACCGCCGGAGTTTGGTATGGAATTACTCGATCCTGATCTCGATGCGATTGCTGATATAGCCGGACTGGTGACCGAACGTGTACCTGCAGCAGCAGAAGGGGGTATTAAAAATATCGTCAATGGCCCCATTACATTTACACCTGACGCCAATCCACTGATTGGCCCCGCCTGGAATTTAACAAATGCCTGGCTATTGACGGGTTCATCAATGGGTATTATGGAAGGTGGTGGAGCAGGAAAGTTTCTGGCTGAATGGATGGAAGCCGGCGAACCACCGATGGATGCGCTTGCGATTGATTCGCGAAGGTTTGGCGGTTATGCCGACCGAAAATACAGAGTAGATAAAGCTGAAGAAAGTTTTGCAGCACAATTTGCGATTCATTACCCTTTTGAAGAAAGACCTGCCGGTAGAGATATTAAATTGACTCCTATTCATTCTCGACTTAAAGAACGGGGCGCAATATTTGGTTCTGTTTATGGTTTTGAGCGCCCTAACTGGTTTTCGAATGATCCCGCAGTAAAAGCCCCGACATTAAGCTTTCGTCGGCCTAACTGGTTCGATTCGGTCCGTTCAGAATGCCTGAATTTGAACGAAAATGTTGGGCTGGGTGAATTATCAGTATTTTCCAAGTTTCTTATTGGCGGCAAAGATGCCATTCAATTCATTAATCACCTCGGGGCTAATTCGCCGCCCGAGCCAGGCAGGATACGTTTAACTCATGTTTTGAGTGAATCAGGTGGTGTGTTATCGGAGTTCACGGTTTGCCGGTTAGCTGAAGATCAGTTTTATCTTGCCAGTGCTGCTGCATCTCAACGTCAGGATGCTGATCTTTTAAGAGACAGGGCAATAGGCAAGGAAGTCAATATCGAGAATGTAACGGGTCAAAAAGCAGTATTTGGATTGATGGGACCGAATGCAGAATTGATGTTGTCGCAGCTTTGCGATCAGGATTTGTCCAGGGCTGTATTTCCATGGTTTACTTCTAAACGCGTGACTATTAATGGAATTCCTGTTGATTTACTCAGATTGTCTTATGTGGGCGAACCAGGGTTTGAATTGCACCATGATGTTAATTACCAGGTGGATTTGTATGAGCAGATAATGCTGGTCGGGAAATCATTTAATTGCGGGTTTTATGGTGCCTTCGCAATGAACAGCATGCGACTGGAGATGGGCTATCGTGCCTGGGGTGCCGATCTGACCAGTGAGCGGACGCCGCTCGAGGCTGGACTGGATTCTCTGGTCAAAATTGATCATCGCAACTTTATCGGAAAGCAGGCATTACTAGATCGCTGGAATCGATCAGGCCACTGGTCGATGCACCTAATTGAGCTAGAACAAGCTGAGTTCGATCCGTTCTATTCTCACACGGTCATGAGGGATCAGAATCCCATAGGGATAATAACCTCGGGTGCTTATGGGCATAGGCTTAACAAAGCAGTTGCTTTGGCCTATTTTTGTGAGCGAATGACAGATAGGGATGATTTATCAGTTGAAATTATGGGGCGTTCGATTCCTGCAAAAATATGCACGCCATTAAGTCTGCAAAATAGGTCCTATCGATAGGCTTGCTTAAGTCTGGTAGATCAATTTTGATTCTTATCTCGATTCAATGACGAAAGATTCAGCATTGATTGTGAAAAATAAAGTATCTGGATCTATACTGAGTTAGACAATCAGGAAAAATGCGTTGACAGCGAAGATTACACCGATCCCGGATTCAAGCGCCACTAGAGAAGAGCTACTAGCAGAAATCACTCGGCTACGCGCTAATGTTGGTTCACTGGAAGTTCGAATTCAAGGTGATTTAAGTTTATTCAGTAGTCTATCTCGAGGCCTCGAGCTTGGGCTTTGGGAATGGGATGAAGTTAATGATCAGCCTATTTATCTATCACCTGAATTGGCCATCTTGTTTGGAATCGATCCCGGTTTAATGTCTCAAACAATTCACAAATCCTCTGATTTTGATCAATTTGTGTATGCGCAAGATCTGAAGTTTTTTCAAGGGCAGAGGAGCAACTTCCTTCAGATGCAGGGGGAAGAGGGCATCATCCATAGTTATGAATATCGGGTGAAACGTCCTAACGGTGACCTGGTGAATATTCGAGAAGCCGAATATGGTATTTTCGATGAAGCGGGGACTTTGATAAAGAGCTATGGTGTTATTCAGGATATTACTGAATTTGTTCGAGCAATTTCCTCTTCGAAGCAAAGTGAAGAAAGATTCGCTACCCTGTTTGAAGATGTGCCACTTGGAATACAGGAAGAAGATTATTCCGTGATAAAGCGAGCGGTCGATAAACTCGTTTATCGTGGGCAGGATGATATAGCGAGTTATTTCAGGCAGCACCCGAATCTGCTCAAAAATTTAGTTTCAAATACTTCAATTATAGCGGTGAATAACGCTTTGTTGCGTCTTCATAAGTCCGATACCAACCAAGAATTTCTCGAAGTCGAAAACGATATCGACGAATGGTGGGATCAAGATTGGGTCGATTTTTATGCCGAAGAAATTGGAGCCTTATTGAAAGGTGTCCCTTATTACGAAGCTGAGCGAATTGATACTCGAATCGATGGCAGTTTTTTTGAAACTCGGTCGATTACTACCATTGTTCGCGGCTATGAAGATAGCTGGGCACGCGTCATTACCATTCACGAAGACATAACCGATCGAAAAAGGGCTGAAGCCGCAATATTAGAAGCCAAGACCGGAGCGGAAAAAGCCAGTAACGCCAAATCTGAATTCCTCTCGAGTATGAGTCATGAATTGCGAACGCCCATGAATGCAATCATTGGTTTTTCACAGCTTTTTGAATATGACCCGTTGTTAAACGAAAATCAGATGTCTAACGCTCGTGAAATCAATCGAGCCGGTAAACATTTATTAAATCTGATCGATCAAATTCTCGATCTGTCGAGAATCGAAGCCGGTGAGTTTGCGGTTAAACAGGAGAAAGTTGCACTTGCATCGATTTTTGACGAATGCCTGGCGTGGGTGAAGTCTATTGCTGATTCTCAGTCAATAAAGATCCAGTTTAATCGGTTTGATTTTATTGGCGTCCTGGTTGAAGGCGATGGGATTCGACTAAAACAGGTTTTCCTCAATCTGTTAACCAATGCCATCAAATACAATTGTCAAGGTGGTGAAGTTGCCATCAGCCTTACCCTCATTTCAAATGAAAAACTCCTCATCAACGTTAAAGACACAGGGCCGGGAATCGCTGCGGAAAAACTCGGAGAATTATTTCAGCCATTCAATCGTTTAGGCGCAGAATCGAGTGGAATTGAAGGCACCGGTATTGGATTGGTGATTACCCGGCAATTGGTTGAATTAATGCAGGGTCGTTTACTCGTTAAAAGTGAAATTGATTCAGGCAGTACTTTTTCAGTCGAACTAAAACGTGCTGATATCAGCCCAGTAGAAGATAAACATCTGGTCATTGCAGTGAATGAAATTTCCGAGTCTGATGCCGTTCAACAATATGGAAAGCCTCGAATATTAGTTGCTGAAGATAATCCGGTTAATCGAGAATTAATGCGTGCACAACTGCAGGCCCTTGAATATCAGGCCGATTTTGCGGAAAACGGCCACATAGCCTTCGAAATATGGAAAGTAAAACAACATGATATTTTACTGACTGACATCCGAATGCCGGAAATGGATGGCTTGAGTCTGATAAGGGCGGTTCGCGAAAATAACGTTTTGACAGAGACCAGTACCCAGATAATCGCAATTTCAGCTAACGCGATGGAAGAAGACATTCAACAGTGCATGGAGGCAGGTGCCGATGAAGTGCTACCCAAACCGGTTGAACTCGAATTGCTTAAACTAAAACTGGATGCCTGGCAATCTCCATTAGTGACTTTAGATATCTTGCTATCCGATAAGGTCGAGGCAATTGACCTGAGTGTATTGGTGAGATCAGTCGGTCAAAAACCTGAAGTACACTTTAAATTACTGAAAGATTTTGCAGAATATTTGACTGAGTTTCTGGACAATATTGAAAATGCTTTTGCCTGGAAAAAAACCAACCAACTCATCGAATCAACCCACAAACTGAAATCATCTGCGCGGAGCCTGGGAGCCATTCAGTTAGGTGATATTTGTGAAGTTATTGAGAATGCCGGAAAGCAGAACAACTGGGGTGATATCGAAAACTTTATCCCAAAACTTCGGGAACGGATAGAGCAGGTTGAACAGTCGATAAAGGCAATGGGTGGCGGTCCTCCAATGGCTGGCACCCGACAAGCACTACCTAACCTCGATCACTCGAATATTGATGTTGGAAATATTCGAATTTTACTGGTAGATGATGACCCTGTTTTGCATAGAGTGACCCGTTTTATGCTGAACGATCTGGGGGTTCACCAGATATTGAATGCTCTGTCGGGAATGGAAGGGCTTGATCGTATCCGAAACTCATCACAACCATTTGATGTCATTATCTGTGACTTAAATATGCCCGGAATGGATGGTGTTGAATTTATTCGACATCTATCTCAGTTAAAATTTTCGGGAGGATTAATACTCTCCAGCGGTGAAGATGAACGAATCGTTAGAACTGTTGAAAAGCTGGCTATCGAACATGAATTGCAAATGTTAGGGACGTTACAAAAACCCCTGAACAAATCACGGCTGGTTACAGTTTTGGATAATCTAAATAGGGACGAGGATAACCGAACCCTGTTTAATAACCAGACAGTCACCATTGCTGAATTAATCGATGCCATAGAAACACGAGTTATCGATACCTGGTTTCAACCAAAAGTCGATATCAAAACAGGAAAGATTGTCGGCGTAGAGGCTCTGGCGCGATGGAATCACCCACTAAAAGGAATGATTCGGCCGGATGTTTTTATACCGCTTGCGGAAGAGCATAACCTGATAATGACTTTAACCGAATTGGTGAGTCAGATTGCGTTGGATTATGCGGCTAATCTGCGACGTGAGGGGTTTGAATTAAATGTTGCGATTAATATTTCGGTTGATGCCTTAAAAACACTCGATTGGCCAGATAAAATGGCCCGGGAAATTGAAGCTGTTAATTTATCCGCTTCTGAAATCACGCTTGAAATAACCGAAAGTCGATTGATGGAACATCTTTCGGTTGCACTTGATATTTTGAGCCGGTTGAGTTTGAAACGATTTAATCTGTCTATCGATGATTTTGGAACGGGTTATTCTTCGATGGAACAATTACAAAGAATTCCATTTTCCGAGTTCAAAATCGATCGCGCTTTTGTTCATGGTGCCAATAACGATAACTCCGCCCGCGCAATATTAGAATCGAGTGTATTACTGGCTCGAAATTTAGGCATGAAAATAGTAGCCGAAGGCGTTGAAGATCAGGCTGACTGGGATTTGGTCGAATCGCTGGGTTGTGATCAGGTACAAGGATATTTTATTTGTAAACCGCAGCCCTTTCCTGATTTACTCGTGTGGCTAGCGAATTGGAAGGGTGTTTGCATTCAAAAATAAGTTAGATTTTTTTATCTTCAAGTATTGAAAAAGGTAATCTCACTCCTATTTATGGTAATAGCTTAAACAAGTCTCTAGAAGATTGTTTATAGCTAAAATTAATTAATTGCTTCTATGGAGAATTTTATATGAATACGATAGATCTTACCCCTTTGTATCGCAGCAGTATTGGTTTTGACCGATTTGGTTCATTGCTCGACACTGCCTTACGCGCTGACAAAACAGTCGCGGGTTACCCACCTTACGACATTGAAGTAACCGGTGAGAATAAATACTCCATTACCATTGCGGTTGCCGGATTTGATGACAGTGAACTCGACATTCAAGTTGAGAACGGAGTTTTGAGTGTCAGAGGTAAAAAAGTGAGCGATAAACAAAACCATAGCTACCTGCATCAGGGTATAGCAAATCGTTCTTTCGAAAGAAAATTCAATCTTGCTGATCATGTTGAAGTATCCGCAGCCGATCTCAATAACGGGCTTTTGGTTATTAGTCTGGTCAAAGAAGTACCTGAGGCTATGAAGCCAAAATCGATTAATATTAATCGGTCGGTCGGTAAAATCGAGCACAAATCGGAAGAAAAAGCCGCCTGATAGTAACAGGCAGAAGAGGGGGGCGACAAATTGTCGCTCCTTTTTTGAGTTTCCACCCAGCATCAACAGCCTAACCCTTGTAAGAATTTTCTTACAAAAATCCCCGCTGAAGTCGATAGCAATTCGAATATAAACTTGGCATATTAATTCTTCTGAAAACTCTCAACCCCATTTTATTATCGTCATGGAAGCTACTTTAAACACACGCCGGCCACGAATCGAGGCCAACACCACTGACCGTTTACTCTCGAATTTAAAACTCGCAATCGATGAAGCCAGGTTGGTTAGAATGATTGTTTGCGCAAGTGATCAGGTTCGGAAACTGGAAACAACGAATAACCGATCAAAACGAATTTCATATTTAACCCGCGAAATCGACTATCTGGAAGAACAACTCGCAACAGTCAGAGGTTTAGCTGAGGGCTAGTCCTTAAACTTCCCTGGGTCATTAGGGGGTTTTTGTTGTATGCCTTTTGGTAAACAGGTTTTTAGTTATATGAAAACCAATATTAAATAGACACACATCGCTGCCCCTATTCGAGTCAGTACAGTATTTTTACGGGTTTCTGTCAATGATTTGATTTTCTGATAATGATTTAAGAACAACTGCCAGGTTGTGTCTTGAATAAACAATTCGATCACGTAGTTCAGGTGAGATCAGCGCATTTCCATATTTTGCAGTGTAATATTCCGAAAACGAGTTTTTGCCGCCTGCTTTTTGATAGTTTCGGTGTATTCCTTCATTAGCCAATCAAAAAAGGCGAGCCAAACGCCCGGGTAAAAATAAAAACCTGCATTCCTGAATTTGACGATATTTCCTATGGTGGTGTCCCCAGGGGCAAGTCAACATTGGTCACAGGTACTTCTGTCAGTGCCTAAACGATATTGGCATGCAATTCATTGTTAGGGGCATCAATACATTTGCTGAATCATGTGTATTTGTAACCTTCGAAGAAACGCCCGAAGATATAGTCCGCAATATGAGTCCTTTTGGCTGGGAATTGGAAACGGCATTTTAACGAGGCGGATAATGAGCGCCGAGTGCTCTCCGATGTTCGCAATGCAATACGTAGTGGGCAAGTCGACACTGTATTGGGGAATGCCAACAATCAAAGGAATTTTCTGCGTTTATTTGATTCAGATCTGGTTGCAAAGAACGAGAAACTGCTAGAGGAACTCGAGCAGCAGAGTAAATCACTGGTGCGGCAGAATTCAAAACTGGAAATTGCACATCTCGAACAGCAGCGCAGCGAGAAAACCGTCAATGCGCTCATGGATTCTCAATTGGATGCTCTTTGTACAATCTGTCACCAAAGTCACTGCGCAAAGACCGAAGGTTACGGCTGACTGAGGCATTCGAATCACGATTACTTTTTACCGGGCCTTAATTCTATAGCCAGATCAAATCGTTCATTTTGGCGGAATAAAAATGTGCCTATGGCCCGATTCTCTGGATTGTCGACCTTGTGGCTTTTGACTGACTTTGCCGTGGGATAAGCCTGATGGCACAGATACTGATCACCGCAAAAAAGTAATCATTGACCCAGACTGACGACAACTGATCTTAAATCCGTGCTCCTGACCCTGATCTTCGCCTGCAAGATTGGTACATTGCCAGCGGCATAAGACACTGATATCAACCGTTGATTCAGACAGGGATAAATTTCCCCAACGAACAAAGGCTGAATAAATGGTTATCCCATAGATTCTGTCGCATCACGTTTCAATTCAGGCGTGCGTCTGAACAGGGCGATAACGACTGCTAGCATCAGTGCAACTACCGATACTAAAATAGCAATTATGATGATTTTTTTAATTTTTGCCCGCATATCCGATTCAACCAATACATCATCGCTGGTGAGTCGATAGAGTAAATTAGAATCGCCCAGTACCCGTTGATTGCGTACGTCCAATAATTCCTTATAGTCAGCCACCAGAGTTTCAAAATTATCGCGCACAATGGAGATATCCTGAATCACGTTTTTGCGTACTGCTTCGGGTGATTCTTCGTCATTGGCTTTCAAGCGCCTTTCTGCACGTTTGAATTTGATGATTTGACCCATAATTTCTTCAACTTCCTGCAAAACCGCCAACCGCTGGCTTAATAAGCCCTGGTTGTAGGCCGTGTCATTTTTCTCTTCGATCAATGCTGTAAATTTATCCAGAAAACTACTATCGTACTGCGCAAAGCCGGCTGCCGCACCAGCTTGCGTGCTCCCCTTACTTTGCGATACGACCCCCGAGTACTGATCGGCAATGCGCTCAATATTGAGCGCCTTCTTTTCTAACACACCTTTCTTATCTTCCAGGCTCTGGATGGTGTTTTGCAGGTAAACCGATGCCTTATACTTATCCTTGGTAATACCCAGGTTAGTAATGGTAGAAAATAATGGTTCTATGACAAACTCTATCAGATTAGCGAGCCTGACTTGCATATCGTAACCCGTCACACCGGTCTCAACATTACGCACTAGCCCCCCGATTTCATCCGCCACCAATACCGTTAAAGCGCTGTCGAGTGTATTTGAACTCTTTATCATATATTCCATTACCTGCATATATTCAAAGCGATCCGCCAGTTGTGGTTGATAAAAATCTGTACCGACCACCTTTAGGTTCAAAACACCCAATTCAGCGATTGCCAGGCGTGACCAAACCCTGGGGATATCCATGAGAAGTTTTTGCACCAGGATGGAATCCAGCCCTTTCAGGCCTGAACCCAGAAAGGACAGGCGTACAAAACGTGATTGAGACACATTAATTTCTTTAAGAAATGATTGTTCCAACGAAACTACTTCAGGACGAGTAAGTTTTTTATCAGCCAATAACCCTAGATATTTTTGCTTGATAAATTCTACATTTTCAGCGAACGGGTTAACCGTGATAGCTGCGACGAATTCACTATACGTGAGGTTATAACTCTTGAGATCATTAACCCGATAAACTTCTTCCAACACCTTGGCAGAGACCAGATCATTGGCAGAAAATTTCTGACCCCCCGGATATAGACCTTGCTCTGCCCCTGAGAAGTTAAACTGAATAATCTGCGAATAACGCTGTTGCGGCGGGTTTATAAGGAGATTGGCAGCCAGTATCCCGGCAACCAATACGGTCGCAATAAATACCATGGCGATAATAAATTTTCTTCGCAGCCAAATTTTATTAAATAGTTCGCTGATATCGATTTCATCGTCTTGGGCAGGATGAGTTTGATAGATTACCTGTGGTGGCAAACTGTTTTCTTTATTCATAATTCCATACTGCTATCACATTAAATAGTAAATCAGGCCGTAGCGCATTGTAATATAGTACTCTATCAGATCCCAAAATTGGCGCCTCGAGATTAAATTGAAGATATATTTAATCGTAGAGCCCAGTTGAGTCAAGGATAAAATTTTGACTCATATATATTCGACTCGCATCCTAATCTGAAGAAAAGGCGAGTAGCTAAAAAATCGCGTATCTAGAAAAATTTTGACTCATATCGAAATCCTTTTATTCTTACGCTAACTCTTATATTTTAACACAGCTGTTTTCATCAGGAGTCGGATAAAACCGATTTGTAAGGCGTATATCTTAACCCTTGTGGAATATATCTCTCTAAGTAACTGTGCAGTCGGGCAAAAATCAGGGGGGAAGCCTAACCAACACAATTGTAATCTTTGGGCGCTATAATCCAGCCGTCCATTCTATAATATAGGCCAGAAAATTGCCTTTAAATAAGGTTTGAGGTGAATGCCCAGACGTTACAGGAAGGAAAAAAACTATCATATGGTACCGGTGGGCGGACTCGAACCGCCACTCTGTTTCCAGAATTGGATTTTGAATCCAACGTGTCTACCAATTTCACCACACCGGCCTAAATACTAACTGAAACACACCATTTTCGATGTTTTACAAACGCGATATTAATTGTAATTTATTTAAAACAATAACTGACTAAAAAGTCAGGTTTTTATAATTCGCTACGTCTACTGTTTAATCACTTTGGCTTAAAAATCTGGGCCTTAGGCGTCGCGAGCGGGGCATTCTAAAACAATTTAAATTCGAGTGGTAGTGTTAACTGAATATCTATTCGGATCATGCAATCGGTTGAGACACCAGCTATCATACGGCATTTTCTGATACTGACTTAATGAACCTGAGTGATTTCGATTTTCATCTGCCCGAAAATTTAATAGCGCAGCAACCGCTCGAGAATCGTAGTGATTCGCGTTTGCTTGTCGTCGAACCGGATACGGATAAATTGGCCGATAGCCAGTTTAATCAGCTTGAGTCTTTTTTAAGGCAGGATGATTTACTGGTTTTTAACGATACCCGTGTTATTCCAGCCAGATTATTTGGACAAAAAGCGACGGGGGGTAAAATTGAAGTACTGGTCGAACGCGTTATTGATGAGAAGGTATTACTTGCACAAGTCCGCGCGAGTAAATCACCGAAACCCGGATCACGCCTTATACTAGAATCAGCTTTCGACTGCGTTATGGTTTCGCGCAGGAGTGAATTATTTGAACTCTACCTCGATAGTTCTGAAAGTTGGTTTGATTTGCTCGAACGATACGGGCGTATGCCGTTGCCACCTTATATAGAAAGGGCTGACAATATTGAGGACAGAGAGCGATATCAAACTATATTTGCGGATAAACCGGGCGCAGTTGCAGCACCCACCGCTGGTTTGCATTTTGACGAAACACTATTGGGTCAACTGTCTCGGTCAGGTGTTAATACGAGTTATTTGACTTTACACGTTGGTGCCGGAACCTTTCAGCCCGTGAGAGTCGCGCGCATTGAAGATCATGTTATGCATTCAGAGCGGGTGTTGGTGCCAGAATCAACCTGTGACTTGATCAATCAAACCCGTGAAAAGGGCGGAAGAGTGATTGCGGTGGGTACCACGGTTGTTCGAAGCCTTGAGACGGCTGCAACAAAAGGTGAAATGCGACCATTTGATGGTGAATCTTCAATTTTTATAAAACCGGGTTATCAGTTTCAAATCGTAGACGCCATGATCACCAACTTCCATCTGCCAAAGTCAACTTTATTAATGTTAGTCAGTGCGTTTGCTGGACGTGATCTGATGTTAAATGCTTATCAACACGCGGTCGAACAACAATATCGATTTTTTAGCTATGGTGACGCCATGCTAATTTCGACCTCCGCGGATAGTAAACACTGAGGTACAGGATGGATTTCGAACTGGACAAAACCGACGGAATGGCTCGTCGAGGTAGATTAGTTTTTCAACGCGGAAAGGTTGAAACACCCGCTTTTATGCCAGTCGGTACCTATGGCACAGTCAAAGCAATGACGCCTGAGGAAATAGCGGAAGGTGGCGCGCAAATTTTGCTCGGTAATACTTTCCATCTGATGCTGCGGCCAGGGACGGATATCATCAAGAAACATGGTGATCTCCACGATTTCATGAATTGGCATGGGCCCATTTTAACTGACTCTGGCGGCTTTCAGGTTTTCAGCCTGGCCAAGATGCGAAAAATCAGTGAAGAAGGGGTTCAATTTGCCTCACCGGTTAACGGCTCAAAGGTATTTTTGAGCCCCGAAGTTTCGATGCAGGTGCAGCGTGATCTGGGATCGGATATCGTGATGTGTTTCGATGAGTGCACGCCCTATCCCGCACCGGAATCAGACGTTCGTCAATCAATGGAGTTATCGCTTCGCTGGGCCGCGCGCAGTCGTGAAGCATTTGCGGATAACCCGAATGCGCTGTTTGGTATTGTCCAGGGAGGCACTTTTGAAAAACTTCGGTCTGAATCAGCGCAGGGTTTGGTCGACATTGGATTTGATGGATATGCCATCGGCGGCTTGTCAGTAGGCGAACCCGCCGATGAAAGAAATGCAACGCTCGATACCTGTCTGCCTGAGCTTCCCGATAATCGTCCGCGTTATTTAATGGGTGTCGGACGGCCGGAAGATTTAATCGAGGGTGTCAGGCGTGGAATCGACATGTTTGATTGCGTGATACCAACCCGACATGCACGAACCGGCTATCTTTATTCGCGCTACGGTATAGTCAGGATTCGAAATAGGCGCTACTCTGATGACACTCGACCTGTCGATGAAACCTGCGATTGTTATTGTTGTCAGAACTATTCACGCGCTTATTTACGTCATTTGGATAAATGTGGAGAGATCCTTGGAGCCCGTTTGAATACGATCCACAATCTGGCTTACTTTCAAAATTTAATGAAATCAATACGCCAGGCAATCGAAAATAATGGTTATGACAGTTTTGCCCATAGTTTTTACGATGACTATCAACGAGGCATTGAATAGAAAAATCGTGAGTTAGCGGTTTCATTGACGGTTAACCGGTTCTGGCATCTTGTGAGAAGTAATGGCCAATGCCATAATACGCGCCGATTCGAGATCGACGCCAGATCCCGATTCGACATAAATTTCAATATCACAGGACATAAACATGAGTTTTTTCATCAACGACGCCCTCGCACAGAGTGCCGAGAGTCAGCAGGGTGGTACATTGGAGCTAATTCTGCCATTAGTTTTGATGTTCGGTATCTTTTACTTTCTGTTGATTCGTCCGCAGCAAAAAAAGGCCAAGGAACATAAAAATATGGTTGGATCCATCAAGAAGGGGGATGAAATTGTGACGACCGGAGGTATTTTGGCAAAAGTTACCGACAGTGATGATAACTTTCTGACCTGTAAGATATCCAACAACGTTGAAATCAAGTTGCAAAGCCAGGCAGTATCAACCGTGTTGCCTAAAGGCACGATCAAGAATTTATAATCAGAATGGTTAATCAATACGCACCCTGGAAGTACCTACTCCTCATTTTGATCGTAGCTTTTGGCGTTCTTTATGCGATCCCTAATTTGTTTGGTGAAGATCCAGCGGTACAGATCTCGCATCGGGTTAATTTGATCGATGATCAAGAGCTCGAGCGCGTTGAGAGTGTATTGAAAACGGAAAACATCGCTTATCAATCGATTGAATTATCAGGTTCAAACATATTGGTTCGATTCCAAACGGGAGAAGAGCAACTCAAAGCTAACGACCAGATTGGCCGGGTTTTAAAGGCTATTGATAGTCGATATAGCGTTGCACAGAATCTGGCTCCTGCAACGCCTGACTGGTTGACTGCGATTAGTGCATTACCCATGTTTCTGGGGCTTGATTTACGCGGTGGCGTTCACTTCCTGATGGAAGTTGATATGGAAGCCGCGGTTGAAAAGTCGCTGGATCGAACCGGCACCGAATTACGAAGTTTTATGCGGGGAGAAAAAATTCCTTATAAAGGGCTTCAGATTGATAAGCGTCAAATTTCTGTTCGTTTTAACAGTCTTGATGCCCGAACCGATTCAAGACTCATTCTTGATGAAGAATATCGAGAGTACCAGATCGATGAAACGGACGATGGTCGAAGCTGGTTTCTCCATTTAAGTATGAGCCCTATTTTGCTTGACGCTGAAAAGCGTTCGGCAGTTGAACAGAATATCTCAACATTGAAAAATCGTGTTAACGAACTCGGTGTTGCCGAGCCGGTCATTCAACGACAGGGTGAAAATCGCGTGGTTGTTCAATTACCAGGGGTTCAGGATACCGTCCGAGCTAAGGAGATTATCGGTGCAACCGCTACCCTCGAGTTCAGACTGGTGCATGGAAGTTTTACTGACTGGAGTACGGCTGCATCGAATGGTAAAGGGCCACTAGGCACTCGTTTGTATCAAAGAACGGATGGTTCCCCAATACTCTTGCAGCGCCAGGTTATTGTGACTGGTGATCAAATCGTAGGAGCCGCATCCGGAATTGCCTCTGATTCGGGTACTCCAAATGTCACTGTTACGATGAATTCTAAGGGTGCTGATCGCATGAGCGATGTCACCCGCGATAACATCAACAAGCCTATGGCCGTGGTATTTATTGAAGATAAATACGAAACACGTCAGGTCGGTGAAGAAACTGTTCGCAAGAAGACGACGGTGTCACAGGTCATCAACGTTGCGACTATCCGTGATGTACTCAGTAAGCGATTCGAGATTAGTGGCCTTGATAGTACCCGTGAAGCTCGAGATCTAGCGTTGTTATTGCGTGCAGGTGCTTTACGAGCACCCATGGTCATCATTGAAGAGCGAACCGTGGGGCCAAGCCTGGGTCAGGAAAATATCGATAAGGGGTTTATATCGGTAGTCGTAGGGTTTATTTTAGTTCTTATTTTCATGGCCATCTACTACAAGGTTTTCGGACTGGTGGCTAACATCGCGCTAACGCTGAACCTGGTGTTAATGATTGCCGTGTTATCGATACTTCAAGCGACCTTAACTTTACCTGGTATCGCCGGAATCGTGTTGACGGTTGGTATGGCGGTTGATGCGAATGTTTTGATTTTTGAACGGATTCGTGAAGAATTACGAAACGGTAATACGCCGCAGGCCTCAATCTTTTCCGGATACGAAAAAGCATTTGGAACCATTGCGGATGCCAACATTACGACCTTTATTGCGGCTATCGTGCTATTTGGGTTTGGTACCGGACCGATTCAGGGTTTTGCGGTGACTTTATCCATTGGTATTTTGACTTCCATGTTTACCGCTATTTTCGGTACTCGCGCGATCATTAATCTGATATACGGCCGCAAGGCTGTAACACGGCTGGCAATCTAATATGAAGAATCTTCTAGACCAGAACATTAATTTCATGACCTATCGAAAGATGGCGTCAGTCATCTCTATTGCCCTGATTCTGGTTTCAATCGGAAGTTTGGTGTTTAGAGGGTTAAATTTCGGCATCGATTTTACCGGCGGAAGCATTATTGAAGTCGGATATCCTGAGGCTGTGGAACTGGGTCCTATTCGAAACACTCTGGCTAAAGCCGGGTTTGATGATGCAATTGTTCAGCATTTTGGCAGTGCGCATGATGTTTTAATACGCCTGGTTCCGACTGAAGGTCAGGACAAAGCTGAAGTCAGTTCGCAAATTATTAATCTACTGCGTGAAAACTCGAGCCAGGGCATGGAGGAACGACGGGTCGATTTTGTCGGACCACAAATTGGCGATGAGTTAACCGAAGACGGTGGTTTAGCCGTTTTGTATGCTCTTTTGGCAATATTGGCGTATGTTGCTTTTAGATTTGAGTACAGATTTTCTTTCGGTGCGATTGCCGCTCTGATTCATGACGTGACGATTACACTCGGCGTATTCTCATTACTTCAAATTGATTTCGACTTAAGCGTATTAGCCGCTTTACTCGCTGTCATAGGCTATTCACTGAACGATACGATTGTCGTATTTGATCGAATTCGAGAGAATTTCCGTAAAATTCGTAAACATACTCCTATTGATATTGTGAATACGTCTATTAATCAAACCATTTCGCGAACGCTGATTACGTCTCTGACAACCTTACTGGTTTTGATGTCGTTATTTTCCCTCGGCGGAGAAGTTATTCATGCATTTGCACTCGCATTGATCGTTGGCGTTGTTGTTGGTACCTATTCATCGATTTATGTTGCGACCACCACGGCACTAAGCCTGGGGATTACCCGAGGTGATTTATTAGTGCCTGAAAAAGATGACGAGGCGATGGCCCGGCCTTGACCGGTTATCTTTAAATATATAAAAGAGGAATTGTTATGAATCTGGATCGCGAGTTAATCGAGGAAATCGAAATTCTTAAACGCTATTCTATGAATAATGATGCGAGTCTCGATTTGTCTAATAGTCCTGATTCAGGCGTTGCTGCAGCAGCTACCCGGTTATCTAGCAAGTCAATCATTGATCAGGAAGGCAAGCTAACTGACGATGGCAGGATGGCTCTGGATCATTTGAATCGGTTGACCAACTTACTGTCAACACCGCTGGAACCCATCTAACCCATCATCGTAATCACAAACCAGTTTGGTTGGTAACTGAGCTGGTTTTTTGATGTCAGGCACTTACTAGCGCGCATTTCTCACCACACTTCGACTGCGACGGCGCTATGCAGCACCCTACGTGACTCTCACCTGGGCTGAGCGCTCAACAGTGTATTGAAATGCCCGCGCACTCTTCGGTCGCGAAAGACACCTGAGATACCACCTTTCACCGTTTGACTATGAAAGGTGATGAGAAATGCGGGCTGATAACAAGCTGGCACGAAATCTGCTTTATATTCTTCATTAATCGCATAGGATGGAGAATAAATATGAACCAGGCCCTCTGGGTTGCTAAAACCGGGCTCGACGCCCAACAAACCCGTCTCTCTGTAATTTCCAATAATTTGGCCAATGTTAGTACTAGTGGCTATAAACAATCCCGCGCAGTGTTTGAAGATCTGCTGTATCAAAATCTCAGGCAGGTAGGTGGGCAAACCTCTCAAGACACCCGTTTACCTTCAGGTTTAATGCTGGGAAGTGGCGTTCGAGTCGTTGCTACCGAGAAAATTCATACCCAGGGCGTTATTGAGACTACTGATAACGCGCTCGATATTGCGATTGATGGGAAAGGTTTTTTTCCAATTCTATTACCCAATGGAACTGAAGGATATACACGCGACGGCGGTTTTAAACTTTCTGATCAAGGGCAATTGGTTACCGCTAGCGGCTATACCTTGCAGCCCGGCATTAATATTCCAGATGACGCTCAGTCTATAACCGTTGGTATTGATGGCATTGTCTCAGTTTCGTTGCCCGGTCAGGCGGCTCCTGTCGGGGTTGGTAATATACAGGTTGTCAATTTTGTTAATCCAACCGGTTTGCAGCCTATTGGTGAAAATCTATTTGTAGAATCGGCAGCCAGCGGTGCAGCCCAGGCAGGCACACCAGGACAAACCGGATTGGGACGTTTACGTCAGGGTTCGCTTGAAGCATCAAACGTCAATATTGTTGAAGAAATGGTCGGAATGATCGAAACCCAACGTGCCTATGAAATGAATTCGAAATTGATTTCTACCGCAGACGGCATGATGCAATACCTGAACAATAACACTTAAGGTTGATATGGATCCTCTACTCAAAAAAGGATTAATGGCCGCTATCCTGGTTCTGCTGACAGCCTGTTCGCAATCCAGGATTATCGTCCAGCCCGATCCGCTGTATGCTCCGGTTAATTTAAAATCACTTCAGTTCCAGCCCAAGCCGAACGGGTCTATATTTCAGGCGGGTCGGTCGATTCGATTATTTGAGGACAGTAAAGCTTTTCGCGTCGGTGATGTGCTTAGCGTGACATTGTCGGAATCCACCAATGCCTCAAAATCAGCCGCTACGACCACGGCGAAAGATGATGACCTTGCAGTTGGTGCGGGGACATTGCTGGGAATTACGCCAACTTATGGCGGTAGTTCGCTGCTAAATAATTCATTGGATAGTTCGCGTGCTTTTTCAGGTAGCGGAGATAGCGCTCAAAGTAATAGTCTGAATGGTGAAATTGCTGTGATGGTGGTCGATATTCTACCCAACGGATTACTCGAAATTCGAGGCGAAAAAATTATAGGTTTGAATCAGGGATCAGAATATATTCGGATTTCTGGCCTGGTTCGACCACAGGATGTCACGTCGACCAATATCGTCATGTCAAGAAAGATTGCCGGTGCACGTATTTTCTATGGCGGCGGCGGTGTGATTGCTGAATCCAATACCAAAGGCTGGTTAAGCCGGTTGTTCGATAGCCCCATGTTTCCTTTATAGGTGAAACCCATGAATAGAATAAAAATACTGTGTGTACTGCTTGCTTTGGGATTTCATAGCGGGGCCTCAGCCGAAAGAATTAAAGACATTACCTCGATCAAAGGGGTTCGAAGTAATCAGTTGGTTGGTTACGGACTTGTTGTCGGTCTGGATGGCTCTGGTGATCAAACCTCGCAAACACCGTTTACCATACAAAGCCTGAAGAGCATGTTGTTACAATACGGAATTACCTTGCCTGCTAATGTAAATCCTCAGGTCAAAAATATTGCAGCTGTATCGGTACATGCTGACTTACCGGCATTTGGAAAAATAGGCCAGACTATCGACGTCACGGTATCTTCGCTGGGTAATGCCAAAAGTTTACGCGGTGGTAGTTTGTTAATGACCCCATTAAAAGGTGTGGATGGCAATATTTATAGTATTGCTCAGGGCAATTTAATTGTCGGTGGCCTGGGTCTTGAAGGTGCCGATGGATCATCCATTACGATCAATATACCTAGCGTCGGACGAATCCCGAATGGGGCGAGTATTGAGCGAGAAATTGCCAATCCTTTTGCTAGTGGGGATCAAATTGTTCTAAACCTCAAGCGTTCGGATTTCACAACGGCCAAGCGGCTGGCTGACACGATCAATAATGTACTTGGACCCAACAATGCTTTCGCCCAGGACAGTGTAACGGTGGCAATCAATGCGCCGAGAGATATATCGCAACGAGTCGGATTCATGTCTTTTATTGAGAACCTTGAATTTCAACCGGGTGAAGCGGCAGCGCGGGTTATTATCAACTCTCGTTCAGGTACAGTTGTTATCGGTAATCATGTCAAGGTCTATTCGGCTGCCGTGTCGCATGGAAATATGACTGTCACCATTACCAATACTACAAATGTTGATCAACCCAATGCTCTGAGTGGTGGTGAAACCGCTCAGAACGTTCAAGCTGATATCGAAGTCAATGCGGATGATAATAGGATGTTTCGATTTCCACAGGGCGTGACACTGAGTGAAATTGTTCGGGCTGTTAATCAGGTCGGTGCTTCGCCGGGTGACCTGGTTGCAATTCTCGAGTCACTAAAACAAGTGGGTGCACTCAGCGCCGAACTGATTGTTATTTGATACGGGCCTTAGATCATGACATCGGAAACTGATTTCTATCTCGACTTCAACCGGTTTGCCGGCTTAAAGGCGGGAGCCCGAAATCAGTCAGCTGAAGCGACACAATCGGTTGCCGAACAGTTTGAAGGTTTATTTATGCAGCAAATGTTGTCGTCAATGCGCGCAGCGGCCGTTGTTGATACCGAACAACACAGTTCCTACACTGATTTTTATCGAGATATGTACGATAAGCAATTGGCCCAGACTTCCGCTAAACAGGGTGGTCTTGGAATAGCCCGGATGATTACTCAGCAAATATCGGGCCCTGCTGACGTTTCGATAGGTGATGGCAAAAATTTATCAGACTATCAAGGTGTAGCCTCGCAATCGTTAAACCGGGTATTGCAGAAGTCCCTGGTTCCAAATCCGGCCATTGTTGAAACTTTACCAACCTATGTCATGCCTGAGTATGAGGATGCTACTGCATTTACCTTGAGTAATTCTAATTATCAAACAGAAAATTCTGCCGTCCAGGTAAAAGCCTATGTTGATAATGGATCACTGGAACCTGGCATTAATGCGGTGGCTGCTACCTTTGACTGGCGTAAACCTGAACAGTTTGTGCAGGATGTTCTTCCAAATGCAGTGAAAGCCGCTGAAAAACTGGGGATTAGTGCCGAGGCACTAGTGGCTCAGTCAGCGTTGGAAACAGGTTGGGGTAAACATGTCATAAGACTGCCCGATGGACAACCCAGTTTTAATTTGTTTGGCATCAAAACTGGCTCAAACTGGGATGGGGACAGTGTCACCAAGGCTACACTTGAGTATCGAAACGGAGTGCTGCAAACTGAAACTGCCCAATTTAGAGCTTATTCGTCACTTGCGGATGGGTTTGAGGATTACGTCGATTTTATTCAGAGTCGATCACGTTACCAGTCTGCCTTACAACATGAAGGCGACGTATCCAGTTATTTTCATGGTTTGCAAAATGCCGGCTATGCAACCGATCCAGAGTACGCCAATAAAATACTTTCGATCCTAAATGGCGAAATTCTAGCCTCGGCAATTTCCGCTAAACCTGCAGAATCTTCCACTAGTGAAGGAGAACAGTATGCCTGATATGTTAAATACAGCAGTTTCGGGGTTATTGGCCTTCCAGCGTGCGCTGAGTACAACGAGTCATAATATAGCCAATGTCAATACTGACGGATATAGTCGGCAGAGAGTTGATATTGGAACTAACACGCCTTCATTTATCGGCGACGTGTTTGTTGGAAATGGTGTCAGAGTGGATACGATTGAGCGTGCTTACGATCAGTTTCTGACTAAGGAAGTCCGCGACACTACAACGGTTTATGCTCGAAGCGAAAAATTCACAGCGCTCATCAGCCATATCGACGACTTACTGGCTGACCCGCAAGGTGGTTTATCACCCGCATTAAATGACTTTTTCGCCTCGGTACAGGACGTCGCCGATGATCCCCAGTCAAGCACAGCCCGATACGCCATGATTGGCGATGCAAACTCGATGGTTGATCGATTTCAAAGCATTGATGGCCGATTGGAAGATTTATCTCAAAATACCACTAATGAAGTTAGGAATATTGTCGATGACATCAATGAGCTGGTGAGGTCAATACGGGATATTAATGTAGGCTTAACTGATTCACATGCGTTTGGAGCCGCTAGTCAACAATCGTCTGATTTGCTCGATAAGCGAGATGCCTTGATGACAGTGCTCGCCAGTAAGGTTGATATTACGGTTGTTAATGAGCAGGAAAATTTCCAGACCATCATGATTGGCAATGGACAAACTGTGTTAACGAATGACGTGGTTTCAGAATTAATCGCCCAGCCTAATCCCGCTGACCCTGCACGTGATGTGATTGTTTACGATGGGGTTATTCAGGTCTTTGATATGAGTGACCAGTTAACGGGCGGGGAATTAGGCGGTGTACTTGAGTTCCGTCAAAGTATATTACAACCCACCCGCAATGCTCTTGGGCGGGTTGCGATTGGCCTGGCAGAAACTTTTAATGCGCAAATGCGAAATGGTATGGATCAGAACAATAATCTAGGTCAGAATTTCTTTAGCTATCAGGATCCCCAGGTAATCGAATTTACGGGTAATCCTGGTACATCGTCTGTTACCGCAGTTGTCAGTAATGCAAGTGCCCTGACGAAAGATGATTATACGGTTTCTTATGATGGCACAAATTGGATTGTCACTTCTGATAGTGGTAATACGTCCAGCGTTGCAAATGGCGTACCAGCAACTTTAACCTTTGAAGGATTAACTTTGACCATCGATGGGACCGCTCCAGCAGTCGGAGATCGATTTACCATCAAACCAACATTATTCGGCGCCTCTACGTTGGAGGTTTTAAGCACTGACCCCGCTGATATCGCGGGTGCTTATCCAATCAGGGTGAATGCGTCGCTTAATAATCTGGGTGATGCATCGATCGATCAGGCAATGGTTATCGATCCCACTAACCCATTATTATTGACCACAAGCAGTTTTGTATTTGACACACCCGCAATTACTTTTGTTGCCGACGCTGAGGTTCAGGTCGGTGCGAACACTTATTTGGCAGGCGTTTCGATCCCTTATACCGAAGGTATGACAATTTCTGCAAATGGCTGGCAAGTTAATCTGGCAGGAACGGCCCAACCGGGCGATGTTTTTCAGGTTGAGGCCAATTTCGATGGTGCTGGAGATAATCGAAATTTACTTGATCTGGCTAATTTACAGAACGCTTCCGTGCTGGATGGTGGGAATGCCAGTTTTCAGGAAGATTACGGCTCGCTGGTTGGGTTCATTGGTTCTCAGACCCGGGCCTGGGCGGTAGACCGTGAAGCACAGGAGTCTTTGATGTTTCAGGCAATTGACCGCAGGAGTTCGAAATCAGGTGTTAATCTTGATGAAGAAGCAGCCGATCTAATTAAGTTTCAGCAAGCTTACGAAGCAACTGCACGTATTATTAGTACTGCACAAACTATGTTCGAAACCCTGCTCAGCAGTGTGAGGTAAGTATGCGCATCTCGACCAGCCAAATATATCAACAAAACATTCAATCGTTTGCTCGACAGCAGGAAAAATTATCGACTTTACAACAGCAAGTTTCTACGGGAACAAGAATATTAAAGCCATCTGACGATCCAGCAGCGTCGACGAAGGTCCTTGAGCTACAGGAACAATTTGGATTAATAAATCAGTATCAGCGAAACATTGATTTCGCTGAAACTCGGTTGCAACTTCAGGAAAATAGCGTTTCTAGTATTGAGAACGTTTTAATTCGAGTTAAAGAACTGTCATTGCAGGGAAACAACGCTACTCAAGATTTTGAATCGAGGAAAGCCATTGCGTTGGAGATTGATCAGTTAAATTTGGAGTTGTTGGCGATAGCAAACACACTGGACTCGAATGGCGAATATCTGTTTGCAGGTTTCCAGAATGCCAGTCAACCCTTTACTGAGAGCATTACTGGTTCGATATCCCACGTTGTATTTAATGGTGATTCCGGAGAGAGAGAGATGCAGATTAGTCTTAGCCGGAAGATGAATGTCGATACCCAGGGGCGTGATTTATTTATGTCGATACCCACTGCAAATGCACTCAATGAAGTGACTGCCGCGGGTAATGTCGGGAGTAGTGAATTGGCGCCTGCGCATGTATTTGATGTCGGGAATTATGTAGCTGATACCTATACGATTGTTTTCGACACGGTTAGCTCGACACCTGGCACGGTTTATAGCATCTCCAACTCAGCGGGTAACATTGTCGCAAGTGGAACCTATACCGACAGCGAAGACATCGACTTCATGGGCATTCGAACTTCTGTCACGGGTACACCCGCTAATAGCGATAGTTTTACAATAAGCCAGGGTCAGTATCAAAGTGTTTTTGAAATATTATCGACGCTTTCCGAATCATTAAAATTAGCAGGATCAACCCCTGCGATTGGTGGTAGCTATACTTTGGGCACAATTCCAACCTTTGATTTTTCGCTAGCTAGTGGAGAGCCTGCCAGCTTCGAGATAGATGGCAACCTGATTTCATTGAATGCTGACTACAGTGATCTATCGGGGTTAACGACTGATATTCAAAATCAAATAGATGTTGCCGTCGGGGTGGGTATTTATGCGATTAACAACAATGGATCAACTCTATCTATTTCTCGGGTAGCAACAGGGTCTACCAGTTTGGCTCCCGTTGTAGATAATTTTGATGGTGACACTGATGTCGATGGCACATTGGCCACATCGGGTACAGCCAGGACGGCAGCCGTATCGGTGACCGATTACAGTGGTGGAGCCGACATTAGTTTTGATGTCGATGGATATTCGGTTGGTCTGAATGCAAATTACAGTAACCTTGCCGGTGTTACCTTAGAAATACAGGCCGATTTAAATGCCTTAGCGGGTGCCGGTGTTTACGCGGTTAATGATGATGGAACAAATATTACCATTGCCAAGGTCGTATCTGGTGTGGCTAGTGTTGCTCCGGTTATTGATAATCCGAGTGGCGGTGGGACTAATCAGGCTGAATTCACCGGTTCCGTGTTAGTTAATGGCATTGGCGGAACCAATGCAGTCGTCAATTTTATAGCCGACGGAGTTGCAGAAAATGGTAGCGGAGATGCCAACATTCACCAAAACATCGCTCAATCTTTAACCGATATTAGTGCGGGGTTTATCCAATCCCTCGAGGCAAGAACCCGTATCGGTGCGCGATTGAATGCGTTGGAATCACAATCTGGCAATAATGAAGCCCAAATCATATCGATTCGCGAGACCATCAGTGTCTTACGTGATACCGATTTAGCCGCAGCGATCAGTCAAATATCACTTGAACAAACCACGCTTGAAGCGGCCCAAGCGGTATTTGCCAGAGTGACAGGCTCTTCGCTATTTGATTTTCTACGCTAAGCATAAATCTCGCAGTCTTACGATGGGGAGCGATGATTAATTTTAAACCAGGTAATTTACAGGGTACTAAAAGATGAAAAACAAATCGAAAAAGTCTCAAGTTAAATTAAGTGATGCCCTCATACAAAAAGGTCAGGAACAACATGAAAAAGGCTTTCTGGACAGGGCTGAGTTTAGTTATCAACTAGCTTTCGAGCTGACGCCCAATAATCCGGATTTGTTACATGCATTAGGTATTCTGAATATTCAGAACGGATCTTATCAACAGGCGAAGAGCTATCTGGCGAAAGCCAGCGTGAAGAACAACCGCAATGCGCTCATCTGGAAAGACTTATCAATTTCCTATTATCATCTGCGTCGCTTTGGCGAGGCAGAGGCCGCCTGTCGTAAAGCCATGCAACTGGAACCGAATAATCTTTCAGCCATTTACAATTTAGCACTTATATTAAAAGGCCGGGAAAAGCATTTTGAAGCTCTCGGGTTGTTACGCCAACTTGCCACAACTAGCAATACTGATATTGAATTTCTGGCGGAGTACGCCGAAACCGTTAGTATTTGTAATCACCTCAACGATCAGCAGCAGCAAAATTCTATCAGCTAAATCCGTGCCGGCTAAGTACATGACTTCGACATGAGTGCCCAGGCAATGGACACTCAGAGTTACCCCTACTCTAGCTGTTTCCTCAAGCATTACTCCACCGTTCAAATTACCTGGGAAAATGAGGCCAATGAAAGCTTTGTTATCTGGGTTACAGTTTTTTCATTTCCGGTCGAAAGACTAATTCGAGAGT
>JBLIOG010000004.1:0-50208 GCA_047639625.1 Gammaproteobacteria bacterium | reverse complement strand
TCTTCCTCACTGGCTTTAACCAGGTCGATGCCATCAAATATAATGCTACCGCCGTGGATTTCACAACCCGGTTTTGCATACCCCATAGCGGCGAGGCCCAGGGTTGACTTGCCCGCACCCGACTCACCAATTAACCCCATGATTTCACCGCGTCTTAAAACGATATCGACACCTTTAACTATCTCGTGCCAGCGGTCGTCACTAAAACCATCAATAACCACACCCTTCATTTCCAGCAGGATGTCACCTTTTTTCCCCGTATTTTTAGTGCTCATTCTTTTAGCCCACTTGATTTGTGCAGGAACCAGTCAACCACGAAGTTAACGGCTACGGTTAGCAGGGCGATAGCAGCGGCTGGTAACATGGGTGTTATCGCGGCTGTAATATCGTATTCAGCAAATTGAATTAGACCGGCAGTCTCACGAACCATTGAGCCCCAGTCAGCTGTAGGAGGTTGAATACCGAGCCCAAGAAAGGAAAGCGCTGCAATGGTCAGGAATACGAAACAAAATCGTAAGCCAAATTCGGCGACCAGGGGCGGCATAATATTCGGTAATATTTCGTACCGCATTATCCATACAATGCTTTCACCTCTAAGCCGGGCTGCCTCTACGTAATCCATAACGACAACGTTTAATGACACTGCTCTGGATATACGAAAGACACGCGTCGAATCGAGTACGGCTATAATCATGATCAGGTTAATGGCACTTGCGCCGAACATGGATAGAAGAATGAGCGCAAATATGAGGCTCGGTATCGCCATTAAAACGTCAACCGAACGGCTTAATAAA
The DNA here is from genome assembly GCA_047639625.1 of Gammaproteobacteria bacterium. Taxonomy (GTDB): domain Bacteria; phylum Pseudomonadota; class Gammaproteobacteria. The sequence continues at coordinate 49,414 of JBLIOG010000004.1, read as the reverse complement.
GTATCAATCCATCCCTGGTTTATGGCGGCCATGATGCCAAGAGAACCACCAATTAGAAATGCTAGCATGGTAGTAGCAAATGCAATTCCTATTGTGTTTTGGGCTCCATAGATGAGTCGAGTGAGAATATCGCGGCCTAATTGATCAGTGCCGAACATAAATTCGTCACTCCACGGAGCATAAGACATTTCAAAAATTTCAGCTTCTCCATAAGGTGCGAGAAGCGGCGCAAATATTGCAAAAAAAGTATAAATTGAGACAATCGTTAAGCCAAAAATAGCGGTCGGTGGGGCTGACTTTAATCCGCGTATAATATTTTGCCCTGTCGTTCGCCGGGCTTTAACAATACTGACTTCGCTGGAGGCCGAATAGCCTTTATCTGCATTACTCATGAGCGATTTCTCGATTGAAGCATGTTTTTACTTCCTCTTCTTATCTTGGGTGGAGCAAACGTGGGTTTGTTACGATCGATATAATATCGGCGAACAGATTGAGTAAAATATAGGTAGCGGCAAAAATCATGGCGCAGCCCTGGACCACAGGTACATCACGGGTTGTCACCGCGTCGACCATTAGTTGTCCGATACCGGGATATACAAAGACCACTTCAACAACGACTACACCGACCACCAAATAAGCCAGGTTAAAGGCGATAACATTTACGATAGGGGCCCATGCATTAGGCAAGGCGTGTTTGATGATAATTTCACTTTTGGAGATGCCTTTTAAATCGGCCATTTCGATATACGGACTTGCCATTAAATTAATAATAGCCGCGCGTGTCATTCGCATCATGTGCGCAACTATAACGAGGGTTAATGTGATTGCCGGTAAGGCTGACAGATAAATTTGGTCAATTAATGATGAATTCGGGCTTATATTGGCTAATGATGGAAACACTTTGAATAAGGATGAAAAGATTAAAATTAGTAAATAGGCAACGAAAAATTCAGGAAATGAGATGGTTGTCAGTGTTAGAGCATTGACCACACGGTCATAGATGGAATTGCGGTACAGGGCTGCCGTTATTCCTAAAAATAAGGCTAACGGAACTGCGATTATTGCAGCCATTGACGCCAGAAACAGGGTGTTACTGAGTCTCGGTGCAATGAGATCAGCAACCGGCCGAGATCGGTCCATACCGCCCGAGGAGCCTCGTCCGGAAAAGGAATTACCCATATCCCCAGTCATAACACCACCAAGCCACTCAAGGTATCGCTCGTGAACTGGCAGATCGAGCCCCAGTTCTTTTCGAAAAGCGGCCACAGTCTCAGGCAGAGCAGCCTGTCCCAGTACTGCTTCACCGAAGTCACCAGGTAAGAATTCAATTGAGCTGAAAATAATCAGCGATACAACAAACAGGGTGATCAGGCCGAGGCCCAGTCTTTGTAGAACAGTCTTTATGACGGGGTGCACGCTTTATACCTCGTAAGTCAAACGCTATTGAAGGAAATTATAGGAGTTATTGGGCCCAGTCGAAATGCCGGGTGTGTGATCCACACCCGATTATACTTAGACCGGGTAAAGATTAGGCAAACCACCAACGTTCGGCATTCTTATTACCATCAAATTCCCAGTTACCCGCAATTTTATCATCGTGAGCAATTTTCTTGCTGACAGCATGAATATAATTTGCAAACATTGGAACCAGAGCACCACCATCGTCGTTCACGATCGTCTGGCATTCATGATACATTTCACGACGTTTGTTGGTATCTAGTTCAGAGCGAGCGGCGATAACCAGTTTGTTGAATTTATCTGCCGCCGGGCCTTTAGTCCAGGCAGTATCATTCCATTTGCTATCGTTGACGTATGCTGCAGAGAACATCCAGTCTTCAGTAGGACGACCACCCCAGTAACAGGCGCACCACGGTTTTTTATTCCATACGTTCGACCAGTAACCATCTTTAGGTTCGCGAACAACATCGATATCCAGGCCGGCTTTAGCAGCGGAATCTTTAATTAACAATGCCGCATCTACGGCACCGGAAAAAGCCGCCTCAGAACTACCCAACTCTAATTTAACACCTTCCATACCTGATTTTTTGAGGTGATAACGTGCTTTATCAGGATCATAAGTTCTTTGCGCAAGATCACCGTTATGGTAAGGATTCGATGTAGAAATCGGGTGATCGTTACCGATAGCACCATGTCCTAATAATATCTTTTTAACCAGCTGTTCGCGATCTACTGATAACTTAACAGCCATACGTAGGTCGTAATTATCAAATGGCGCTACATCGACCCGCATTGGGAAAGTGTAATGCAGAGTTCCGGTTGTCTCTAAAATATTCAGGCTATCCACTCTTGATAAGAGATGAACTGTCTTAGGATCAACCCGGTTGATTGCGTGCACTTCACCATTCATTGCAGCGCTCTGTCGAGCGGTTGTATCGATCAGGGCAATTGTTTCGACTTCATCAAAGTGCGCGTGACCTGATTTGAAATAATTTGGATTGCGTTTAAAGGTTGCTCTTACACCGGGTTCAAAGCGATCAATGATATATCCGCCTGTACCAAAACCTGCCTGCCAGTCCATTTTACCTTCAAAATCAGGGAAGATTGCAAAGTGGTAATCACTCAGAATAAATGGGAAATCAGCGTTACCAGCGTTTAATTTGAAAGTAACTTCATGACTTCCAGTTTTAGTCATACTCTCCACGGCGCTGAGCAGAGACTTGCCCGCTGACTTTGAATCTTCACCGCGATGGTGATTGATTGAAGAAACAACATCTGTTGCATTCAAAGTTTTACCATTATGGAATTCGACATCTTTGCGTAATTTTATAATCCATGTTTTGGCATCCGAACTGGCTTCATAACTTTCACATAGTTCCGGTATTAATTTTCCGTGCTTATCGACTTCGAATAGATGGTTAGCATAGGTATATACAACATTCTGCATAAAACCGTTTTCATGTTGTGCCGGATCTAAGGTATCGGTAGTTGAGCCATGACCAGTACCCTGGATAAATTTTCCACCGCGCTTTGGCATTCCGGCATGTACGGATTGGGATAATAGTGATGTTGCGAATGGGGCCGCAAGACCAAGTGCTCCCGCGCGCTTTACAAATTCACGGCGACTAAGCGAACCGTCTTTGACAGCCTTTGTTAGATCGTTGATATCAACCATCGGGTAACTCCTCGTTTTTTGTTTTATTTATATTTTTTATTTGGTTGGTATGGATATTGACCAAACATGATCTAGTTTTAACACACATGAATAAGTGAATTCAATTCAATTTCGGTATCGAACGCTATAAATAATTAAAAACATCGGTTATCTTCAATCGACCTTCGAATAATCCCGGATTTTGATTTTGAACCAGCCGTTTAAAGGACTTCGTGTTCTCGATTTTACCCATATTTATGCCGGGCCTTTTGCAACCTATCAATTAGGCATATTAGGTGCAGAAATTATCAAAATTGAACCGCCGGATTCACCCGATGCAATGCGTGATCATGGGGTAGAAGAGTCCGCCAATGGCGAAGGACTAGGCTCTAGTTACATTTTCAATAATCAGGGCAAAAAGGCTGTCAGTATTAACCTGAGTATGGAGGAGGGGCTTAAGATCGCGATTAAGTTAGTTGAGAGCGCCGATGTGCTGGTTGAAAATTATTCATCGGGCCTTGCCAAGTTGGGACTAGGGCCAGAGGATTCCATGGCGGTTAATCCCGAACTTATTTATTGCGAAATGTCCGGTTTTGGATTTGGCGAAGACGACCGCTATGCCCATCGCCCCGCTTATGATCCAGTTATTCAGGCATTTAGTGGGATGATGTCTTTAAACGGTGAATCTGATCAACCCTTTCTTCGCGTAGGTCCTCCCTTGATAGATTATGGAACTGGGGCGCAGGCAGCATTTGCCATCTCAGCGGCATTATTTCAACGAACTCAGACTGGGAAAGGACAACATATACAGGTTAATATGGTTGATGCGGCAATGATGATGATGTCGCCACAAATCGGTAATGCGATGCAGGCAGGTCAGACCGATAAACGAACGGGAAACGTCCAGACGAATCTACCGGGTTACGCGGTTTTTCCCTGCAAGAATGGAAATATTATGCTTGGCATCTTTACCGTTAAACAACATGTGAAATTGTTTAACCTGCTTGCGTTAAACCAAAATCCAGAAGTACCTGACGATATTGATAAGCATTGGCTGGCACAAAACGGTGACAGAATACGGCACATAATTTTAAAGAAGCTTGAAACTCTTGATGCCGCAGAATGGGAACTTTTTTTTAACCAGCACGATATACCAGCAGCTAGAATACGTGATTTATATTCAATGTTAGAAACTGATCAACTCGGAAGGGCCGAATCCAGTCAATTCCAGCGTATCGAAAATAACCCGCTTACCATGCCGATAGCTGCTTTTAATTATGCAACTGGAGGTCCGAGTTTAGAGATGCATTGTGCTCGACATGGTGAAGATACTCGCGATGTTTTAACAGATCTCGGATATGCTAACGCCGAATTGGAAGAACTTGAAAATACGGGTGCTATCTATTGTCAGGAGTGAAATTTATGAAAACGCAACGCGTAGCAATTCGTGAACAATATATGCGTGCCTGGTACGAAATGGATAGTGGTTTGATGCTGTGCAGTATTTCACCCGAGTTCGTCTTTGAAGACCCGGCAGAACCGACAGCGGTAATTGCTTCCGATATGCCCAATTACATGAAACGGTGGGATGAGCGAACTCGAGCCTTAGGCGGAAACAACAAATGGTCCTTAACCAACGAGCTTCGTCAGGATGATGGAGAAATTCTGACCGATTGGGAGTGGTGGCAATTACTTGATACTCCGCTCCAGGGTGCTGCGGTTGTTCTCACATCGAATCGTGGTGTACTCGTTGAAAAAATAACTTACTTTGACCGAAATCAAAAATCAAATTGGGCGTTTTAACTGATGGTCTCCAACGAAGAATCATTTCGATACGCTTTAAAGTCTTCCTGGGCTTTGTTGCTGGGTTTCGGGATCTTAATGCTTGGTGACGGATTGCAGGGCACGCTACTGGCAGTTCGAGCCGATCAGGAAGGGTTCAGTGCAACTATAACCGGCCTGATCATGTCTAGTTTCTATGCTGGGTTCTTATTGGGATCTATTCTATCGCCCAAGATCACGGCTAATGTAGGGCATATTCGAGTATTTGCTGCGCTGGCAGCAATAGCATCCGCAGCAATTCTCATACACGCAGTATTCGTCAATATACCTCTCTGGATTGCACTCCGATTTATGAGTGGTTTTTGCTTTGCCGGATTATATATTGTTGCAGAAAGTTGGCTAAATGATCGAGCAACCAATGAATCTCGAGGAAAATTATTATCGCTATACATGGTCGTTTCATACATCGGGGTCGGAGCCGGTCAATTATTACTCAACCTGGCAAACCCTGAAGAATATCTACTCTTTATTCTGTCATCAGTTTTGATTTCTATTGCAGTGGTACCGTTATTATTATCTGCAGGTTCACCACCCGCATTCAAAAAGTCTGTGCGAATTAGCCTTATTGATCTTACTCGTCTGGCGCCGCTGGGAATCGTTGGTATGTTTGGCATCGGGCTGGTGACCGCTACTTTTTTCGCCCTGGGTCCGGTATATGGTCAGAGAGTCGGCCTCGATGTCGAGAATATTTCGTACTTTATGACTGCCGCTGTTTTAGGTACTGTTTTATTTCAGGGCCCGATAGGAGCTTTGTCAGATAAATTTGATCGCCGAATGGTATTAACCTTAGTCAGTTTACTCACGGTTATAACATCGATAATCTGCGTCCCCGTTGAAATGTTCCATCCAGAGTACTTGTTATTAGTGGTCGGACTATTTGGGGGCCTGGCTTTTCCGCTTTATTCGGTTTGCATCGCGTATACCAACGATCGTCTTGATCCGAGTCAAATGATAGCGGCCAGTGGTGCCCTGGTTTTGGTGGGTGGTCTGGGCGCAATCATAGGCCCCATCATAATTGCGATATTTATGGATCAGTTCGGGCATGAAATGTTTTTTCTGGCCATGGCTGCAGTTCATGGTTTTATCGTTCTTTTTGCATTGTTGAGGATGCAACGTCGTTCAGCCATTCCACTTAACAGGCAAAAGCCTTCAGCCCCTGCAGCAGCTCGGCCTAGTGATTATGTGGTTGATGGTATTCAGCAGTATACGCTGGAGGAATACAAGAACGATGATGATTGATTTGTGAAAAACCGGGAAGAGGGAATCACAGGCCTACTTCCCGTTTAAAATACTATTTTATGGATTTAGAAACGAGCGTACGAATGTATTCAACTCTTAAAGAGATGTCTTCCTCGAGTAATCTTAGCTCCTCGTTAATTTGAGCCGTGAGGTCTTTCGATTCACTTTTTTCTGATTTAAGTGTTTCAAGTTCATGCAAAGCTTCACGGAAAGCGGGCTGACTTTCGTAAATAACTTCGGTCTGCCTTGTTCCACTGTCAACCATGACCGATTTTTTCACCTGGTCAAATTTATAGAGCCGACTCACGGGAAGTAATGATCCTTTTTTACGGTTATAGACGATCCTTAGAACGTCTTTCTGACCAACCATATAGATAGAGAATTTATCAATCTGCTGCGGGTTTTGGACACCCATTTCCATTAATTTAGGATACTTGCTCATCAACATTTACCGGTTATAAGGCTTTTAAAATTAGCCTATTGGTTGAACGGGTTCACCTGCTTTCTCGAAACCATGTAAAATACGCTGGGTTTCGGCTTCGGCTTCATTCAACTGGTCTAGAGTCAAGTGACAACTAATTTGATGGCCGTCGTTAAGGTTTAAAGTCGGCGGTACAAGTTTGTCACAGGTATCTTCAATTGCCATAGGACAACGATTGTAAAACGGGCAACCTATGGCAGTAATTTCCACACCACGAGCAATACCGACAGCCATTTCTCGTTTTTTCATAGTTTCTTCTAACCAGCCGATTCGCATTTCTGGAACTGAACTGATCAATAGACGCGTATAGGGATGGAAGGGGGGTACGAGCACCTGGTCGGTCGGCCCCTGTTCGACAATACGCCCTGCGTATAACACTACAATTTCATCGGCAAATGAGGCAACGGTTGAGAGGTCGTGACTAATGAATACAAAAGAAACGCCGGTTTTATCACGTAGCCCGGTAAGCAGTTTGATGACATTGGCACCCACAATACTGTCGAGTGCAGAGGTGACTTCATCACAAAGCATGACTTCGGGATTTGCTGCTAGCGAGCGTGCCATATTGACCCGTTGCTTTTGACCACCGGATAATTCCATCGGGTAGCGGCTGGCAAATTCGGCTGGTAGTTCAACCAGGTCAAGAATTTCGGCAACTTTCGCATACTTTTCCTTTCCGCTCAGGCCATGGTAAAACTCAAGTGGTCGACCGATAATATCGCCAATAACCTGTTTAGGATTGAGTGCAGTGTCTGCCATCTGGAAGACGAATTGAACCTTTTGTAATTCATCTAGTTTTCGATCATTAAGCGCGCCTTCGAGTACTTCACCATCGAGTATGATCTTGCCACGGGCGGGAGGCAGCATACCGGCCATAACCCTTGCCAATGTCGATTTACCGCAACCAGATTCACCGATAACCCCAACCACGTGACCGTTTGGAACGCTCACATTGATGTCGCGCAAAATCGTGATTTTTGGTTCGCCATTAACATTGCCACCATATCCGGCAGTCATGTCTTTGACCTGAATATTGTCAATGGTGCGATCATGATCACCGGACACTTCAGTACCCATACCCGCTACCGGTTTAGGCCGCACAGCTTCCATCAGACGTTTGGTATAAGCATGTTGTGGATTATTGATAATTTGATCCGCAGGCCCCTGTTCCATCACTTCACCGCTGTAGAGTACGACGATATGATCGGCAATCTGGGCGACAACCGCGAGATCGTGGGTGACGTAAATGGCTGCAGAGTTTTGTTCCCTGATTACTTTCTTGAAAGCTTTGAGGACTTCAATTTGCGTGGTGACGTCGAGCGCGGTAGTCGGCTCATCAAGCACCATCAGGTCAGGTTTGCCACAGAGCGCCATAGCCGCCATGAGTCTTTGCAGTTGGCCACCGGACACCTGGTGGGGGTAGCGAAAGCCGATACGGTCAGCGTCGGGTAACTCTAACGCGTGATAAAGTTCGACGGCGCGTTTGGTGGCTTCTTCCTGGTTTAACACGCCGTGGAGTACGGCAGACTCGGTAACCTGTTCGCCAATTGTGATTGCAGGGTTAAAAGTAGCCGCGGCAGATTGCGCAAGGTAAGCAACATTAGCGCCGCGGATTTCACGCTGACGCAAAGGTGCCATCGTTAATACATCTTCGCCGTGGAGCAATGCCTGACCTCCGGCAAAATGCAGACCGGGTTTGGTATAGGCCAGGGAGGCCAAAGAAATCGTTGTTTTTCCCGAACCGGACTCACCAATGAGAGCGACGACTTCCCCTTTGTGGATATCAAAAGAAACCCCTTTAACGATGGGTATCTCGACGCCATCATCGTTTGTAGCGCTGATGCGGAGGTCTTTAACTTCAAATAACTTTTCCCGTTTCATATTATCATTTCCCATTGTTCTACACCATTTTCTTCGCGAGGGCGCCACCAGACTTGGCGGAAATGTCATCGACGATAAGATTAATCGCGATGGTAAATGAGGCTATTGCTAAAGCAGGCCAAATAGCCGCATAGGATCCATAGGTTAATCCCTGCAGGTTTTCGCGTACCATGCTGCCCCAATCCGATGCTGGGGGTTGTATACCCAGTCCGAGGAAACTCAGGCTTGATATGAACAGCACTACGAACACCAGCCGTAAACCAAAATCCGTCGCCAGTGGCATTGCCGCGTTGGGCAACACTTCAGCTCGGATAATCCACCAGATTCCTTCACCGCGGGCGTGAGCCGCTTCAACAAAATCCTGGACCATTATGTCCTGACCGAGTGCTCGCGCGATCCTGAATACACTGGTTGCGTATATCAGCGCGGCAGTTAGTATCAGAACCAGTATCGACGATCCAAAAGCCGCTATGACTATCAAACCGAGCATGATCGTCGGCAATGCCAGAATGGCATCGTTGACTCGGCTAATCCCCATGTCAATCCACCCGCCTTTGACCGCAGCCAAAATACCGAGCGTAATACCCACTAAGTAGGCAATTAAGGTTGCCAGCAATGAAATGCCGATGGTATTTCTTGCACCGAACAGAATTCGAGATAAGGTATCCCTGCCAATGTAGTCGGTGCCGAGATAAAAGGTGCCATACTCGCCGGAATAGGCATCCAGAAAGCCGTCATCACCCTCCATATCCATTTCATGAAAAGGCGCAATCGACGGGCCAATTACGATGATCACCAGCCAGAATGCAACGACAACAACCGACGCCTTTCCCATCCATGACAGTTTAATCTTGCGCTTAGGCGGAGCATCCGGCAGCTCAGCAAAGGCATCGAGTTTTGCAATAACATCGTCTTCTTTTAATTTTGTATCTTCAGTCATAATTTTGTTCTCTCTTGACCTATTTAGGCTGTCTTAAGCGCGGGTTAGAAAGTATAGAGGCAACGTCTGCCAAAATAATAAGGACGACGTAGACACCACAAAAAATCATTGCACAGGCCTGCACCAGCGGCAGGTCTCGAGTCTGTACAGCATCAATCATCAGTTTCGCCAGACCCGGGTACGAAAATATGGTTTCAACGATTACTACCCCGCTGACCAAATAGGCGAGGTTTAAAGCAATTACATTAACGATAGGTCCGATCGCATTATAAAATGCGTGGCGAAGAATGATTCGCTTTCTTGGGACCCCTTTTAGTATCGCCATTTCAATATAAGGCGAATTCATGACATTGAGTATCCCGGCTCGAGTCATTCGAATCATTTGTGCGGAAACGACTATAACAAGCGTGAATAATGGCATAGCAATCGCTCTTAAAAACTCCCCTGTTGTTTCATCGCCGGTTAAATAGGTTGTTGAAGGTAGCCATTTTAAATTAACCGCCAGTATCAGTACCAATACCGTAGCAATAAAGAATTCTGGAACTGAAATGGTACTCAGGGTACCGAAGGTGACCATGCGATCCAACGAAGTACCTGGATGCATTGCTGCAAAAAGACCCAGTGAAATCGAAAGCGGAATCGAGATCAATGCAACCAGGCCCGCCATCATCATGGTGTTGCCAATTCGACTATCGATTAGGCTGGCAATTGTGGCACCACCTGCCTTCGATATTCCAAGATCGCCAGTCGCCATATTGCCAAGCCAACTGAAATACTGAACTATCAGAGGTTGATCCGTGCCCAGTTGGGCTCGAAGTGCCGCTAGCGTCTCGGGGGTTGCGGACTGCCCGAGAATGATCGACGCGACGTCGCCCGGTAACCAACTGGTCATCACAAAAACGATAACCGAGACCACCATTAAGGTGGCGAAACCAATTGCAATCCGTTGCAACACCATTTGCTTCATCATTTGCTATATCTCCTTAAACTAAGGAATTAACGTAAAATAAAGGGCCTGTAGAATAAATAACTATACAGGCCCGATTTTAACTACTCCTGTTACCTTACTAGGCCAGCCAGATGAATTCAGGCCATTCACAGCCACCCAGTTGTCCTAGAGGGACGGTAGGCATACCCATCACATTATCTGCAATACCATCGTTGATATTTGAGAAGGCAGGAATAACCATACCACTATGATTGTGAATCAGTGTTTGCATTTCACAGTACATCGCGTGACGTTTTACGGGATCGGTCTCTGAAAGAGATGATTTCAGCAACTCACCCATCCGTACATTATTCCAGTAAGTATCATTCCAGGCCGCACCAGGTCCGAACTGAATGGCCATCTGTGATTGAGCAGTTGGGCGCATGTTCCAGGTAACAACATTCAATGGTTCATTCATCCATACAGCACCCCAATAACCATCTGTCGGTACTTTTTTCAGTTTCAGATCAAAACCGATCTTGGCACAGTTAGCCTGAGCAAGCAGACAGGTATCTTCGATACCCGAAGTGACCGGCGCAACAAATAATTCGGCGGTATCGAAGCCAGACTTTTTGAAATGAAACTTTGCTTTGTCAGGATCAAAATCACGCTGAGGCAATTCGCTACAGAAATCTGGTCCGTGCGCAAATGAAACTGGCGTGTCGTTACCGAGTGAACCTTTACCCTTGAGTATTCGTTTTACAATTCGCTCACGATCCTGAATGTATTGTAAACCTTTTACGAAATCATCATTATCGCCAGGACTCGAATTCTTCAAGCAGCAAATGCCCAATTGAAGCGCAGCAGGCGTTGACAATAGCGTTACACCATCAGCCGATTCAACCTGACGGAAAGCTTTTGGGTCAATTGCCGTGGCCATTTGTACGTCACCGGCAATTAACGCGTTGACGCGAGCAACCGGGTCAGTGATTGCGGTAATTTCGATGGCATCAAGGTTGGCACCTTCGCGCCAGTAATTTTTGTTACGGCTATGGATTGACTTAACACCTGGTTGAAACTCTTCCATCACATATGGGCCTGTTCCATTTCCTCCGCCAGTACTGCCATTCTTAACAATTTTTGCCTGAAATAACCCTAACAATGTCGGTAAATCGGCGTTTGGTGTGTTCATGACAGCCTTAACTTCCATCGGTCCTGTCTTTTTCCATTCGCCCACAGATGCCAACACCGACTTGATAACGGATGTTGAGTCTTCACCCTGATGCCGTTTCATGCTGTAGACAATGTCGTCCGCAGTCAATTTCGCGCCATCGTGAAAATTGACGCCTTTGCGGATTTTGAACGTCCACTCAGAGGCGTCTGAGTTGGGTTCAAACGTTTCCGCTAATTCAGCTTGTGGAACCAGGGAATTTGAGTGCTGAATCAGGCTGTTATAAGTCGCGCGACCACGGGTATAGTCAATGGTAGAGGTACACAAGATCGGATCTAACTGATCATCTGGGCCATGTAAGTTAGAGGCCATTCTTACGCTACCACCTTTCTTAGGGGTTGCAGCGATTGCAGCATTACCATCAAACAGTAAGTGCTCGGCTGCGGCCAAAGAAACCCCTGTTGCAACGGATAGCTTTAATGCTTCACGGCGTGAAAAACCACCTTTTACAAGACCCGCTACCATATCCTTGTCGGATTGCGTTAGGTCTTTGTAATTTAGGTCGGATTGATTTGTTTTATCGTCTTTCATTTTATACTCCTCAGTGATTCTTGCTTTGTTAGAATTAAATTAAATTATATTTAAATGTATGATGCCATACCTTCTTCGCGGACCTGCAATTCTCGACTGAATCCAGTGGTTGGTAGGACTCACTCTTTTATATATGACGAAGGTAGAGTACGGGCAGTGCGTTTTTTTGTCAAAAAATGCCGTTTTTATTTCATTAATGAGACATTAAATGAGCTGGGCTGGGCAATCATTAATAAATATGAGGTGTTTTGGTGACTCATGTTTAAATTTGGCGATAAAATCAATTCTACGATATTTTCCAATAATCCATTAAAGTCGCTTTAATAATTCAAATTAGCCATTTCCATCTAACATTATTATTTATTTGATCCTAAGGGATCGATTCGGATTCCCATGCAGCAATCATCAGATTTGACAGAAATATCGCATCGTCGAGTCTGGGCATTGGCTGCCCCTATAATTTTAGCAAACATATCCGTACCGCTGGTTGGCGCGGTTGATACAGCGGTAGTCGGCCATGTCGATCAGCCTGCGGCGATAGGGGCTGTAGCATTAGGCGCTTTAATCTTTAGCTTTTTGTACTGGAGCTTCGGATTTCTTCGAATGGGAACAACCGGATTCATTGCTCGCGCGTTAGGTGCTAACGACCAGCGGGCAATGCTTGATACGATTTCAAGGGTCATTTTGATGGCAATTGTCCTGGGTTTTGTGACGATTGCTCTCTCTTTTCCATTGATCAAATTTGCATTATGGATTCTCGAAAGTACCGAAACTGTCGAAGGACTAACCTCTGACTACGCCGGTATTCGGATCTGGAGTGCGCCAGCTATTTTATTGGTTTATGCCTTTACCGGGATTTTTATTGGTCTACAAGATACCCGATCAGTTTTTTACTTACAGCTGATTTTAAACCTAACCAATATGGTTCTTGATGCTGTTTTTGTCATTCAGTTCGGATGGGGTGTTGAAGGTGTTGCCTGGGCTTCTCTTATCGCAGAGTACCTGGCTATGTTTGCCGGGGTCTGGTTGTTACGTAAATATTTATGGTCTGCGTTTAAATCGCTCGAATGGGCGCGCCTTCTAGAGCGGAATGCGATACGGTCTCTGTTAACCGCAAATGGAAATATATTTATCCGTACGTTGTGCCTGATATTCGCATTTGCTTATTTCACGGGTATTGGTGCCCGCTATGGAGAAACAATACTGGCCGCAAACGCCATTTTGCTGCATTTTCAAAGCATCATGGCTTATGGGCTTGATGGATTTGCCCACGCCGTGGAAGCGTTGGCCGGCAGTGCCTTTGGTTCCGGTGATAGATCGAAATTTAAAAAGGCAGTTTGGATAACGACCTTATGGAGCGTTCTTTTATCAGGAGCAGTTTGCTTCGTTTATTGGGGTGCAGGTGGATTTCTACTTGGATTGTTTACTGATATTGAAAGTGTCAAAGAAACGGCCATTGAATACATGCCCTGGATGATAATCTCACCTCTTGTTTCCGTATGGAGCTTTCAGCTCGATGGCATATTTATTGGCGTTGGCTTCGCCCGACAAATGCGCAACGCGATGTTGGTATCATTGGGATGTTATCTGTTAATTTTGTACTGGACAATTGATGCCTGGGGCAATCATGGACTTTTTATGGCATTGACCTGTTTTATGTTGATAAGAGCCTTAACCTTGTTATTCTATTTCCCTCAAATACTCAAATCGATAGTTCCTAAATCTAAAAAATTTGTATGAATCCAATTATCGTTTTATGGGCCCATCCGCGATCTATGTCGACTGCAATCGAAAGAGTAATGCGAGAACGGGGAGACTTTTATTGTTTGCATGAACCCTACTTACATTACTACTATCTGGAAAAGACAGGGAAAGAGCTGGCCCATTTCGACAGTGAAGCGTCACATCCAGTTACCTATGAGGGCACGCGTGACTACATCTTGAACAAAGCAGAGCAACAACCCGTCTTCATAAAAGACATGAGCTATTACGTGATGCCCGAAATATTGTCGGATACACAGTTCTGTAACCGGATTCAGCACTGTTTTTTAATCCGCAATCCGCTGCAGGCATTATTGTCGTACTACAAACTTGATAATAATGTAAGCATGGATGAGGTTGGTTTAGAGGCGCAATGGAACCTGTTGGATGGCTTACAAAAAATAAAAACACAACCGGTCGTGGTTCTGGAAGCAGAATCTGTTCAGGCCAATACAGAAGTTGCTATGTCACAGTTTTGGCAGAAATTAGGGCTTGACTTCGTAGCAAAGGCGCTTAACTGGGAAAAGGAAACAGCCCCTGATGACTGGAAATATGTTGAAGGCTGGCATCAGAATGTTAGCGGTTCGGATGGCATTAAGCCTTTGGATAGACAGGTTTTAAAGCAGGCTCAAAAAGAATTTGATCAACTGGCGAAAAGGGATCCTCGTTTAACCCAGTTACTCGATTTTCATAGGCCATTTTATGAATTGATCAAAAGCGCAGGACAACAGCCAGCTTTGGTTCCTTAAAAAATGACGTCAAAAATATCAAAGACAATTCCAGCTCGACACCGGTTTTTACTAGGGTCTGTTTTTATGGGTCATCTTGCTAATGACTGGGTTGCTGGGACTATCTGGATTATTGCGCCGGCAATAGCCACAAGCCTCGGTTTAGGCCCAACCGAAGTAGGGTTGATTTTGGCGATCAATGGGGTTGGTGCCGGGCTTTGTTATATACCGGCAGGCATGATTGCTGATCGTTCAAAAAGGCCCGGATTGCTCATGTTAATGACTTTCTGGTGGGTAGCGATAGGGTACTTCCTGGCAACATTGGTCCCTGGTTTCTGGCCAATAACGCTTTTACTGGCACTCGGCGTTATGGGTGATGCCTTCTGGCACCCTGTTGCGACAGGGGTATTAGTAAAGGAAATGCCCGAACGGCGCGCCCAGGCACTGGGCATTCATGCGGTTGGTGGGAGTATTGGTGCTGAAGTGTTAGGGCCATTAAGCGCTGGATTTTTACTGGGTTTTTTTGACTGGCAGACGACGATGCAAATTTTGATTATTCCTGCCCTCGTTATGGGCGTATTTTTCATTCCCATGTCGTTGCGAATAAGTCGTGAATCTACTACGGTTGTTCAAACTATTAATTTTAAAGTCTTAATCAATCATTGGGCTCAAAAAACAGGCCTGGGTTTAATGCTGGTACTGATTTTTTATAATATGACCTTGATGGCAATATTGTCGATGATGCCGCTGTTTCTGCAAATAGATCATGGCCTGACCGCTTTTCATTCGGGCTTGATCTTCGCGGGTTTTCTGGTTATTGGTAGCTTCTTACAACCCGGATTAGGGCGCTATACCGACACCCGCGGACGCAGGCAAGTTGTTTTACTGTTTTTGTTTCTGGCGGCTACTTTTGCTTTATTTGCGGGGTTGAGTCAGGGTTTATATTGGGCATTGCTTGGACTTTTTCCGGCCCTTGTTATGTTGACGGCCATTCGGCCAGTTTTACTCGCAATTGCAGTAGAGTATTCCAGTCAGTCTGCTTCAACCACGCTTGGTATTGTATTTACTGTTCTGGATGGTGTTGGAATGGTCGGAGCGCTATTTGCAGGTTTGATTGGAGAAATTAATTTGGCTTATGCTTTTATGATGGCAGCCGTATTTGCGACTCTTGCCGGCCTCATATTTCTGCAATTGCCCGACACTAAAAGTGTCAGTGAGGCAGTGTCTTCCGGCGCTATTTAAAGTGTCTCAGGACAAGTGTGGTTTGAGTATTTCGTAAAGTTCGGGTCGATTTTTCTGAACCTCTTCGATGCTTAATCCTTCAAGTGAGTGCGGATATTTTAACCATAGCTCGGTTGCATGTAAAAAATAATCAGGCTCAAAATTGACCTGGTTTCTCGATGGTTTGTAATAAGGCACAGCTACGCGTATATCCTGAGGTGTGTTGAGTCTTGCTTTTTCTCGGAGGTGGTTGATTACCGCATTGATCGTGTGGCCGGTATCGAAGACATCATCGACAATCAATAGACGATCTTCTGCAACGCAATTCTTAATGAGATAATTCATTCCGTGAATGCGAATTTGGCTGGCTCTTCCGTCGATACCCGTATAAGAGGATGTGCGAATTGCGATATGATCGGTTTCTATGCCCGACCAGGCCAATAATTCCTGTATCGCGATCCCCATAGGAACACCGCCTCGCCAGATCGCGATCATAATGGTGGGTCTGAAATCATCTTTGATTATGTTTGAGCCCAACTTGAATGAATCTTCAAGCAGTTGCTGCGCCGGAATATAGTGTTTTTCGCTCATACAGATCTGTACTTATTAATAGGCTTTGGTAGGCTTTGCAAGATTATCACAGGATTGCGTTTTGGACCCAATAATGAACAAGCAATTTATATCTGAACAAACCTTACTCGAAGACTCCTATCGTCTAGGAGTAAAGATTTTTGAAAGCGGGTTCAGGCCTGATTTTATCGTAGGAATCTGGCGTGGTGGATCAACGGTGGGCATTTATGTTCAGGAATGTTTCCAATTTTTGGGTGTAGAAACCGACCACATCGCCATTCGAACTTCTTATCAGGGCCGCGAAAAATACCTTCAGAATTTAGAATTGAATTCCGATATTCGAGCGCATGGATTGCAATATCTCTTCGAAAACCTGGAGGCAAACCATTCGTTACTAATCGTCGATGATGTCTACAGCACAGGGCGTAATGTTGATGCGGTGATAGAAAGATTAAAATTGAAAACAAAACGCAATATGGCCAAAGAAGTCAGAATTGCTGCACCCTGGTATCGGCCATTGCAAAAAGACCCGCTTAAAATGCCAGACTTTTTTCTGCATCAATCTAAAGACTGGCTTGTTTTACCTTATGAATTAACTGGTATCAGTCGCGATGAAATGCACAGGAATAAAGCCTGGATATTACCGATACTGGACGAACTGAAACCAGGTTGGAGCTGAAATCAATGTCTAAAATGAAATTCTCGTCGCTTACTGATCGAGTCAAGGGTGATGCTGCGGACGTTTGGAATTCGCATTATCAGGCGGTAGCTGAAAAAAAGGCAGGTAAAGACGTTATAGTATTGAGTGTAGGTGATCCTGATTTTGATACCCCCGCTGCAGTCATTCGAGCTGCGACAAAAGCAATGGAGGCAGGAGATACTCACTACACACCGGTTGCGGGTGATATTGAGTTGCGACAATGTGTTGCCGCCAAACATCAATGTTCTACCGGGCAGGTAGTCAGCACAGAAAACGTTATAATTGCATCAGGTGCGCAAAATGCATTGTTCAATGTGACGATGTGTATCGCAGAGGCAGGCGACGAAATTATTGTGTTGCAGCCTATGTATGTAACTTATGAAGCTACTATTCAAGCTCCGAACGCGACACTCATTCCTGTCGTTCTGGATGAGGCCGCTGGATTTAGATTAGATGAAAAGCGATTAGTTGATGCAATAACTGCGCGAACAACTGCCATTTATTTCGCCACACCCAGCAATCCAACCGGTGTTGCCCTAAATCAGCAAGAGCTTGAAGTAATCGGTCGAGTTGCAATAGAGAATAACCTCTGGATAGTTTCGGATGAAGTGTATTCAGAGTTGGTTTTCGAAGGGAACTTTCATCATATTGCTACCTTACCCGGCATGGCAGAACGAACAGTAACCATTGGTAGCATGTCGAAAACGTTCGCTATGACGGGTTGGCGAGTGGGTTGGGCAATCGGCCCTGCTGAGCTTATTGCGAATACTGAAATGGTTGCATTGTGTATGCTTTATGGTTTACCTGGTTTTATTCAGAAAGCAGCCCGTTACGCGCTATTAAATTGCAATGATGAGGCCGAACGAATGCGGTCTATCTATCGGAAACGCCGGGACAACCTGTTTGATCAGCTCAATCGAATCAATGGATTAAGGCCGTTATTACCCGATGCCGGGATGTTTCTGATGCTTGATGTGCGTGATACCGGACTATCAGCCACTGAATTCGTCAGTCAGCTTTATCAGCAACAGGCGGTATCAGTCCTGGATGCAACTGCTTTCGGTTCGAGTGCGGCTGGTTATGTGCGAATTTCGTTTGGCATTGATGACAAAGAACTGAATCGGGCTTGCGAGCGAATCGCTAATTTTGTTAGTTCATTAACCGAGGTGTCACCTTAATGTCGTTGCCCAACACCATGCAAGCTGCAGTATTGACCGGCCACGGTGGTCCGGAATCTTTGAAACTTGTGGCAGATTACCCGGTTCCAACACCCGCCGATGGGGAAGTTCTGATTGAAGTCCATGCCTGCGGCATGAATAATACCGATGTCTGGGTGCGCGAAGGTGCATATGGAACTGATGACAACCCGGATGCTGTTGCGTCCTGGCGACGAGGTAAACCAACGCTTGAATTTCCCCGTATTCAAGGTGCCGATATTGTTGGGCGAATTGTGGCTGTTGGTGAAGGTGTCGATGTATCTCGAATCGATCAACGCGTCATCGTAGATTTTAGTATTTATAATGGCAACGGCATTAGTCTGGCCGATATTGATTACATTGGGCACGGTCGGGATGGCGGATATGCTGAATATTGTGTAGTGCCAACCGAAAATGCTTATCACATAGAGTCGAAATATAGTGACTGCGAACTGGCTACTTATTGTTGTGCCTATTTAACGGCCGAACATATGTTAAATCGAGCTAATGTTTGTATCGGAGAGCATGTTTTGATCACGGGTGCTAGTGGTGGCGTAGGCGGGGCCTTGATTCAATTATGTCGTGTTCGTGGCGCAGTACCCGTGGCGATAACATCAACCAATCATATAGACGCAGTGAAGAAATTAGGGGCGGAGTGGGTGGTAGATCGTAACGAGGGAAATTTGATTGATAGTGTTCGTTTAGTCATGGAAAATACAGCAATCGATGTGGTCGCGGATGTGGTCGCAGGCCCCATGTTTAAAGATCTTATTAACTTATTGAAGCCCGAGGGTCGCTATACCACCGCGGGTGCCTTTAGTGGTGCAATGGTTGAACTGGATTTACGTACTGTTTACCTGAAACATTTGCAAATTAATGGTTCTTCGCAGGGAACTCGAAAAGCCTTTGAGGATTTATTAGGCTATATTGATAATCGTCTTGTTCCCCCCAATCTGGCAGCCAGCTTTCCTTTAAGTGCATTTTCAGAAGCTCAGGCTTTGTTCATGTCAAAACAATTCGTTGGCAAAATGGTTGTTGTTCCTGATCGGTTTTATAAAGGTGGATCAAATTGAGTCCAAAAGAAAGTTCATTATCTCGTTGCGGGTGGTGTGTTGGTAATGAGCTTTATCAACAATATCATGATGTTGAATGGGGTTTGCCGGAACATGACGATCAACGACTGTTTGAGTTTCTCTGTCTTGAAGGCGCGCAGGCTGGACTTAGCTGGATTACTATTTTGAGAAAGCGGGAGAATTATAGACGCCTTTATGACCATTTCGATGCGCGTAAAATAGTTAATTACGATAGCGAAAAAATTGCGACTCTATTGTCTGATCCCGGTATTATTCGGAATAAATTAAAGGTTAATGGCTTTGTTAAAAATGCTCGAGCCTATTTAAACTTACTGGATAGCGGGCAGACGCTGGACGAGTTTTTATGGCGCTATGTAGATGGCGTACCTATACAAAATAACTGGAAAGAGACTAGCCAGGTTCCGGCTAATACTGAATTATCCGATCGGCTCTCGAAAGATCTCAAAAAGCTTGGTTTTACGTTCGTGGGCGGTACGATTTGTTATGCCTTTATGCAGGCCGCTGGTCTTATTAATGACCATTTAACGACCTGTTTCAGGCATCCGGAACTGAATTAGAAATATTGAAAGCTGGGTAGAGCAGTTTAACTAAAAGATAATCAATGGAAAAGATATGGTGCACGCAAAGAGTGATTCTGAAAACCTGAATACTAAAGCTCAATTTCTGTCAAAGCGATGTGAATGGCCGGTTTATCAGGCTTCCAGTCCCGGTCGAACCGCTCATTTTGTCGTCGATCAAGGGCTGACCTGGAGTGATATTGTTGTAGAAAATGGTCGGTTGAATAATGGCCAGGAGGAAATCCGTGAATTTGGTATGAATGCCTGTGGTGTTAACCTCATTGAGCATCAAACGGCGGTTAATAACTTTCTCGATAAAGACCAAACTGATACAACTTATACCACTGAAATTGATGCCCTGTTGAAGGCGATAACTGGATGTTATCGAACACACATATTTGATCTGACTGTTCGTGCTTCTGATCCGGAACTGCGCGAAATTAAACAGGTACGTGAAGCGTCTCTACTGGTGCATAACGATTACACCGCACGTTCTGGCTTTACTTGCTTGCACGAAAGTTTGAAAGAGGAAGCCGAAGCGTTGGCTGAAGGGCGGTTTCAGATCATTAACGTTTGGCGTCCGTTGGTTAATCCGGTGGAGAATTTTCCATTGGCATTTTGTGACAAAAGAAGTATCGACCCAGAAGATTTAATCGACACCATTAGAAAGGGTCCTACTCACGAAGGTGAAATTATACTTGCGGTCCATAATCCAGCCCAACGCTGGTTTTATTATCCTGAGATGAATCCAGACGAAGTTTTACTATTCAAGACGTTCGACTCAATTAGTTTGGGTGGGGAGCCCTGCAGCTTTCATTCGGCAATTGAAATACCGGGTGCCGAAGATGCACCTCCGAGAGAAAGCGTAGAAATCCGGGCATTGGTTTTTTATCACTAGCGGAAAGCACATTTATTTTTTATCTGCGATTTGCCTTCCGGTATCTTGATGACGGACTTCAGTCCGCTGGTGTCGTATTTGGCTGGCGTTAAAGCCGGCCTTGTAATGCTACATTATTCTATTTCGAACCTTTGGTCCCAGGCATAATTCAGGCATTTTTATTCTATGGATAATACTCAGTCACTTTTAACAATCTGGAGCGCCGCAATTTCTGCGGTAACAGGTCGGTCAGCCGTTAATAATGCGATAACCGTGGATCGATTAGCGCCACCTGATTTTATTATTGCCGTGGGAAAGGCAGCGTCGGGAATGTGTCTTGGTGCTTTGGATAATTTTAAGGATTGTCCGGCATTGGTGGTTACCAAGTATGATCACAGTGATGACGAACTTCGAAAAATGCCGAATGTTAAAGTCATCGAATCAGCACATCCGGTCCCCGATGAAAATTCAGTTTCAGCAGGCTTTCAGTTGATTAAAGCCATACAATCTTTGCCCGATAAAAGTCGATTGCTAATGTTGGTATCTGGAGGAGCCTCTGCGCTGGCCGAAGCTTTACCCGATGGTTTTACGTTAGATGTACTTCAGGCCATGACCGATGAAATGCTATCAACCGGGAAGACTATTTCAGAAATAAACTGTAAACGAAAGGAAAAATCCTTAATCAAGGACGGGAAATTACTGGGAACCTTTACTGGACAAGCCATTACGGTTTATGCCATTTCAGATGTTGAAGGTGATGATATTGCGACTATTGGTTCGGGCATTGGTGATTGTTTCCGTGCTGGAAATCGAGGTAATTCGAGAATTATTGCTTCTAATTGCCTGGCACGTGATCGGGCTAGTCGTGCGGCTACTGAACTGGGACTCGAGGTTAAACTAAACGAAGAAACGCTATACGGAGATGTCTTTGATCTGGCGAGTAAATTAGGTCCAGTTATACAAACAGCAGAGCCCGGTATATATATCTGGGGTGGGGAGCCTACCGTTGTACTTCCGCCAAATCCTGGGCAGGGTGGACGGAATCAAAGTCTTGCATTGGCGCTATCTGAATACCTCCAGGATAAACCTTCGATTACTGTTCTGATCGCCGGTACCGATGGTACAGATGGTCCTACTGCCGCCGCTGGTGGAATCATTGATCAATTTACCTTTGGAAAAGAGGCGAAAGCACGACTTGCTCTAACCGAAGCAAATGCCGGGCCATATCTGGAGGCTAGTAATAGTTTGTTTGTGACTGGCCCTACTAATACCAATGTGATGGACCTGATTATAGCGATTGTTGTGTAAAGTAATGTAGACTCGAAATCAATTATTCCGAGTCCACAGTTTCTGATTTACAGGTAGTTTTTAAAGCCCGAGAGTAACCTTGATTTCTTCAATAATGGTCGGATCATCAATCGTCGAAGGTACGATATAATCTTCGCCATCAACCATCGCCCGCATTGTTTTCCTTAAGATTTTCCCCGATCGTGTTTTTGGTAAACGCGCGACTACCACGGCTTCATTGAATGCGGCCACGGCACCAATTTGCTGTCGAACCATGGTTATCAATTCGCTGATAATCTGTTGTTCGTCGGTATTGTTGGTGTTTTTAAGAATAACGAAACCCATTGGCAATTGGCCTTTAAGCTCATCTGATCTACCGATTACTGCGCATTCGGCGACCATTGGATGTTTGCCGACAATTTCTTCCATTTCACCGGTAGATAATCGATGGCCCGCCACATTGATGACATCATCGACTCGTCCCATAATAAATAAATATCCATCTTCATCAATGTAACCGCCGTCGCCTGTTGCAAAATAACCTGGGTAGATTTCAAGATAGGTTGATGTATATCGACTTTTGTCTCCCCATACGCTGGTCAGGCAGCTTGGCGGAAGCGGTAATTTAATGGCTATAAAGCCCTGAGTATTTGGTTCTACCGGGTGCCCGGTTTCATCAAGGATCTGGACATTAAATCCTGGAACGGGAACAGTTGATGAACCTGACTTGACCGGCATGGGTTCGAGTCCGTGCATATTAGCGGCAATTGCCCAGCCAGTTTCGGTCTGCCACCAATGATCGAGGACGGGTACACCGTAGGTTTCTGATAGCCAGTCATAGGTGGGCGGATCCAGTCTTTCACCGGCTGCAAAAATAGTTTTAAGGCAAGACAGATCGTATTGTTTTGCTAAAACTCCTTCCGGATCTTCTTTCTTTATGGCTCGAAAAGCAGTGGGTGCGGTAAAGAGTGCTTTAACGCGGTGTTCGCTGATGACGCGCCAAAAAGCACCGGCGTCAGGTGTCATAATGGGTTTGCCTTCATAGAGAACGGTCGTACATCCATGAAGTAGGGGGCCATAGACGATATATGAATGACCGACAACCCATCCGACATCCGATGCCGCCCAGTAAATGTCACCCGGATCGATGTCGTAAATAGCATTCATACTGTATTTCAGAGCAACAGCATGACCGCCGTTTTCCCTGACCACGCCTTTTGGCTTACCCGTTGTTCCTGATGTGTAAAGTATATAGAGGGGGTCGCTTCCTTTTACGGCAACACAGTCAGCCGGTTCGGCCCGGGAAATTGCTTCGGCCCAGTCTATATCACGGCCTTCGTTCATGTCGGCCGCGCGTTCTGGGCGTTGCAAAACGATACAGCTTTTGGGCTTATGACTGGAAATTTCGATGGCTTTATCAACAAGCGGTTTATATTCAATAACACGGGAAATTTCAATACCACAGGAGGCTGTTAATATTACTTTTGGTGTGGCATCTTCGAGTCTGAGTGCAAGCTCGGGGGAAGCGAAGCCACCAAAAACAACCGAATGAATGGCGCCCAATCTGGCGCAGGCCAACATTGAAATCGCAGCTTCGGGAATCATTGGCATATAAATGACGACTCGATCTGCTTTTTCGACACCAATAGACTTCAACATTCCGGCGCATTTTGCAACTTCATCGCGCAGTTCATTATAGCTGTATGTAGCCTGTCGATTTGTAACCGGAGAATCATAAATCAATGCAGCTTGCTGACCTCGCCCTTGTTCGATGTGATAGTCCAACGCGAGATAACAGGTATTGAGTTCTCCGTCAGAAAACCACCGATCAATGCCCTGTTCATCCTGTGAAAGAATGGTTTCAGGGAATCGATACCAGTTAATCAGTCGTGCTTTTTCTGCCCAAAATTCAGAAGGGTTATTAATGGATGCCTGATGCTCCTGCTGGTAAGTCATGGGTTGTGCTCCACAGATGTCGAGGTTAATAGTTGGTAAATTAAGATATTGCTAATAATGTCCACAGCTAATTTAATTCTTTCGATATACAGCGCTGAGAACATTCAAATAAGTTTCAATCAAATTTACTTTAATTGTAAATAATGTTGGCCTGTTAATGCGAAAATTTACAAAAATAAGGCGGTTAATCAACTTATTGTCTACAGTTTCTTTATGTTTTCAGAAAATATATCCTTCATGATTTCGATGAAACGTTTTGCCGGTGCCGACAGGAACTTACCTTTACGAGTGACAATTCCATAGCTCCTACGAGGGAAGTATTGATCGACCGGGATGATATGCATTCTGTCGCGATCATCGTCAGTGATACAGACATTGGTTACGATGGAAATACCCTGGCCGAGACTGACATAACGTTTTATGACTTCCCAACCGCCTGCTTCCAGCGTTACCTGAAAGTTGACATTGTGTTGAGCAAAAACCATTTTTACGATGTGCCAGGTACTCAAGTGTCGGGGAGGCAAAATTAATCCATATTTACCGATATCTTTAATCGTGATCTTTTCCATTTGAGATAGCGGATGCCCCAACGGCGTGATCACCACGGGATTGAAGCTAACGACGGGTTCATATATAAGATCATCGGGTACTTCTAGCATTGAACCGACGGCAAAATCGACTTGATCATTTCGTAGCATTTCCATTCCGTTACGACCAGTTTCGTTCGCCATTCTTAGTTTTATTGCGGGATAATTTTTGTTAAAAACACCCACCGGTCTGGGCAAAATATAGAGAATTGTCGATTCGCCAGCGGCAATTGAGAGTTCACCTGCGGTCAGGTTGCCGCAATGCGCATCGAAGGTTTCTTTGAGACGATCAATGCCTTGAACATGCGGTAGACAAAGGTCGTAAAGAATACTGCCTTCAGTGGTCAATCGAAGCTTAGGGCCACATCGTTCGAATAAAATTGTGTCCATTTCTTCTTCGAGGGCATGTATTTGCAAAGATATGGTTGGTTGACTGGCAAATAAGGATTCAGCAGCTTTGGTCATGCTACCCAATTTAGCTGTCTGGCAAAACGCTCTGAGTTTTTTCAGATGATTTTGTTTGTAGTAGGTATTAGACATATGACCCCATATAACGGAATTAAATATTAATATAATGAATGAAAGGTTGTTTAATTATCCAATTTATCAATTATTGATTAGCGCATAGGGATATGTCAATTTTTTATGGGCGCGAAACGAGAGAATGTAGACGATTTAATAATAAGTAGGCCATTTAACTCTATATATTAGAATGGTTGTGTATTTTTGTTGACAATTAACCGATGATTGAACCGCCTGCGACCTATATTTATCAACAAGCTTTGATGGTTTTCTGGCATATTTATAATATTATTTAATGCTTTAAATTAAAACTATGAAATTTTCTTGAAATCGATCAAGATTTTACGATGCCTCGATTCAATCTATTGACTGAGACGTCGTTATTCCGAAATCTGATGGTTTGCGGGTACGGAAACACGTCTTCGTAGATGCCATTACGAATATTCTCCTGTTTTTGAATCCAGAAAGCTGGATCAAGTAGGTCACGGTGATATTTTAGAAAGGATTGACGTAGGCGTTGATTCGTGAATAAAAACATTAAAAATTGCTCGGGGAAAATATCATTAGCGGCAATGCTGTACCAGGGTTCAGATGCAAATTCATCTTCGGGATAACGCGGTGGCGGTATATTTCGGAAATTACATTTGGTTAGATAAACAATTTCATCATAGTCGTAAAATACCACTCTGCCATTTCCTTCGGCAGTAACGCCAAAGTTTTTAAGTAGTAAATCGCCGGGGAAAATATTAGCTGCTGCGAGCTCTTTAATGGCGTCTCCATAGCCCTTCATCAGACGATCCAGTTCTTTGTCATTGGCATGTTTTGCTGCGATATTGAGGGGTGTCATTCGTCTTTCGATATAAAGATGTTTGACAACTATGTGTTCACCTTCTTCAGAAACACTGTTGGTACAGGTCTCATTAAGTTCATTCAGTAATGCCTGGTCGAACCGATGTCGGGGAAGAGCGACTTCGGAGTATTCGAGTGTGTCAGACATTCTGCCGACTCGGTCATGTTGCTTAACCAGGCGGTAGGTTTTTAGTACTTCATTGCGTGTTGTTTTTTTCGGAGGCGGAAAGCGATCGCGAATGACTTTGAATACATAGGGATACGAGGGCAGGGTAAATACAGCCATTACCATACCTTTGATTCCCGGAGCAAATACCAGGCGATCTTCCGAATGCTTAAGATGGTGCAAAAAATCTCGATAAAAATCGGTTTTGCCTTGCTTGTGCAAACCAATGGCAGAATAAAAAGACTCTTTTCTGCGTGTCGGTATTAAGGTGCTTAAGAAAGACACGATTGATGAGGGCACGGGATGATCGACCATGAAATATACATATGAGAAATCAAACAATCGTGACAATCCTTTTGTGCCGATAATAATGGCGTCGGCGGTTATTGATTGATGAGTGGCATGCAGTAGTGGTATTGCAAAAGGTATCTCCAGGCTCGAATTGATACATTTGCCGACGATGTATGCGGCTTTATTGCGATAAAAGACCGAACTGATGACTTGAAATTGAAAATTTAAATGGGCTTTTCGGGGCTTTGGGAAAGTATGCTTGATGAGCGTTCTTGATATATTTCGGACATCTCGTTCGAGATCTTCAAATGGCAGGTTTATACTGGAATCGAGCAGGACCTGTCGAATCGAATTTCTGAATCCTCGGTTTTTGGGATAATAAACATGATAAGCCGGTTTCTCAGAATTAATATACTCAGTAGAGACGGCGGCCCTGACAAAAATATAGGAGTTGTCGAAGTAATCCCGATGAAACAGGGCACAAAAAACGGAGTTATAAAATGTTTCGGCCAGTTCGGGTTGATAATGGTTGCTGATTAGCTGCACGTATTGCCGCTTTACCTCGAACCAGAGCTCGCCATTAAACGGTGTCAAATTGAACTGCTGCTTTAAATCTTCGGTGGCGTCGTTAACTCGTAGATCAAATAGCTTTATTCGCTCCCTGGAAACAGCCCTTTCTTCATCCCAGGCGGCTTTTTCAAATCGGGCTCCTGCTTCTTTGGTTATGCGTGTGAATATCGAAAAATGGCGATTAAAACCATTCAGGATAGTTTCTGCAATACGAGTCGTGAATTCAGGCAGAGGATTGTCCACGGTTGTAAATGCCCCTTTATGGCCTTGGTGGGATATTTAACCGCTGTCGTTTTTCCCAGAGGTTCTTTCGGCTGATACCGAGTAAGCCCGCTAGCTCGGTTTCATTGTATTGTGATTGATGTTGCTCAACGACATGGACGAAATAGTGGTCGAGAGACATAGGTTTTGTATTGATGTTGTTTTCCATATTAATTTTGTCTTGCGCAGCGATACCGAGGTCTTCGGCATAAACAATATCAAAGCGTGAAAGGATGACTGCTCGTTCGACAATATTCTCGAGTTCACGAACATTCCCTGGCCAGTCGTAAGACATTAAGGCGACGTAAGCGTCATCTGAATAAGTCAGTGGCTTTCGATGATTACGTAGCGACATTTTGGTGAGTAATGAATCGGCCAGTAATCTAAGGTCTTTCCCTCGATCGCGAAGTGGTGGCATATTGACTTCAAAGACATTTAGCCGGTAATACAAATCCTGACGAAACAAGCCCTCAGTGATCATTTCCTCCAAATTCTTATGCGTCGCGACGAGTATTCGCACATCAACTTTACTGGTCTTGGTAGAACCGACCCGTCGAATTTCGTTTTCCTGCAACATGCGTAATAAACTGGATTGGGCTTCTAAGGGCAACTCACCAATTTCATCCAGAAATAATGTTCCCCCATTGGCTGTTTCTACGAGACCTTTTTTCATTTTCAGGGCGCCTGTAAACGCACCTTTTTCGTGTCCGAATAGTTCAGATTCTATCAAATTATCAGCAATTGCAGCACAATTGACGGTCACCAAACTATGGTTAGCCCGATTACTCTGAGCATGTATTGACCGAGCAATAAGTTCTTTACCTGTGCCTGTTTCACCTAGAATGAGGACAGTTGCATCAGTGGGTGAAACTCGATGAACACGGTCCATCACGTCTAACATTAAGAGGCTATTACCAATCATACCGTGTATTGGATAATTCTGAGCCAGCTCCCGTTTTAAAATCCGATTCTGTACTTCGATATCGGCTTTTTCCAATATTCGCCGCACTGTTAATGTCATTTCTTCATGATTAAACGGTTTAGATATATAGTCGACCGCACCCTGTTTCATGGCATCTACCGCAGACTGCACGGTTGAAAAACTGGTCATGATCAGAACAGGTGTTGGCGCTGCGCGTTGAATTAAACCAGTGCCCGGTTCACCCGGTAAACGTAGATCCGAAATTATTAAATCGTAAGATTCCAGACTATTTTGTTCAGCTTCGGAGACTGATGCAGCCCCGGTCACATTATGTCCCTGACGTGCCATTAATTTGATCAAACTATTGCGGATAATGTTTTCGTCTTCGACGATTAATATATTGCTCATATTAATTTGCTTTTACAGTAGGGAGTTCAATCGTAAATCGACAGCCTTTTCCCAGACTACTTTCGACCTGTATGCTGCCTCCGTGTTCACGCAGAATGCTATAGACCAGGGATAAGCCAAGCCCGGTGCCATCGCCAACATTTTTAGTAGTAAAAAACGGTTCGAAAACCCTCGACATGACACTGTCATCCATACCCAGTCCGTTGTCTTCGACTTCGATCATTAATGTGTCAGCTTTCTCGTGGGTACTGATTCGGATATTTTGTCCCTGCTCTGAGGCATCGGTCGCGTTGGTTAACAAATTAACAAAGACCTGTATGAGTTTGTGAGGATATCCGGCGACCATGAATTGTTCGCGGCAAAAGTTGTGATAATGCATTTGTTTACCGGAACTACTGAGGGAAACGAGGTTGATTGCCTGTTCCACAATATCACGAATTTTTACCGTTTCTGCCGGGTGAGACAGTGGGGCACCGCTATATGCGAAGTTAGATAGTGAACTGACAATTCGCGTAATCCGTTCTGTTTGGGTAAGGATTTGTTTTAATCCTTCATTGATCTCATTATTCTGATCAGAGTCATTCTGAAGGTCTTGCGCGAGGCAAGCTATGCCGGTAACCGGGTTTCCGATTTCATGCGCCACACCTGTTGCCAGCTGGCCTATGGATGCCAGTCGTTGACTATGCGCCAAATGTTCTTCGAGTGAATATTGTTCACTGAAATCCTCAATAATAATCGCCATACCCTTGTCGTATTTTTCTGAATCGTTTACGGCTGCCTTAAATAGATTAAGGACTCGCGTGCTGCCTGAGTGATCGGTCATTTTATGTTTGACGAGATGGAACTGGTTGCTTCGTAAAAAAGACTCAAGTAGTTTATTCCAGGGGACGGGTAATTCGACAACTGATATTCCTAATACCTGATCCTGTTCGAGAGATGTAATCTGGGTCATGGATTTATTCCAGCCGGATATCTCGTTATTATGGGCGACTGCGACAACACCCAGTGGTAAATCCTGCAAGACGTCGGTATGAAATTGTCTTAAAGCATCGAGTTCGCCGGAAACATCGCGCAGCTCGATTTCGGTTTGTTCTTGTTGGTGCTCGATAAATTGAATTGTGTCAGCGATGGCTGTTTTAGTGACTGAATCCAGTTGCATTTGTTTACTCAAAATCATTCTGGCCAATACGGGACCGACTAATCCTGACATATTACGGTCAATTTGAGCATGCAATAAAGGTAGTTCTTCCAGGGTGATCTGGTCACGCTTCAGATTAAGATCAACCAGGGCGCGTTTCACTTCACTGATTGCAACCTCGTCGCCTATAACCTCCGCCAATTGATATTCGAATTCATAGAGTGAAGTTGCCTGAACCTGATTAGTCAGCATAGGGAAACTAACCCGGGTACAGGCTTCAGCAATATCCCGCTCCTCTTCACTTTGACGGCTCAGTAGAGACACGACAACAAACATTAATGAATTCAGTAGAAGTGACCACATTGCACTGTCGGTAGTGCTCAAAGGAATGTCAGGAATATTGATAGTCGCTGTCTGTAAAATCCCCGCCCTTTCAAATAATGGAATAAATGAGGTAAAGGCCCAGATGGTACCGCCGGTTAATAATCCTGCTACAAAGCCCGATTTGTTCGCGCGAGGCCAATACAAAAGGCCAACAATTCCGGGCAAACATTGTGCAACGGCGACAAAAGAAATCAGACCCAGTCCGACCAGACCATGACTATCCTGCAGTGCAAGATAAAAAAAGAATCCTGCCGCGATAATCAGCAGGATAACAATGCGACGCCCCCAAATTAGCCAATCGTACATGTTGATTTTAATTGAACTGCCGTGGGTGAAGCTGGCAGGTAGTACTAAATGATTCATGCACATGGTTGACAATGCCAGTGTCGTAACAATGATCATTGCACTTGCTGCCGACAAACCACCGAGAAAGGTTAGTACCGGTAGAATAGTAGAACCGCTGCTCAGGGTAATTCCGAGCACATAAAAATCTGCAGACATGTCAAGTTTTAGAGATTGCCCGGCCCAGAGGATCGCTGGAATTGAAATATTTAATAACAACAGAAATAGTGGAAACGCCCAGCTCGCAACATGAATATTCTTGCTATTGATATTTTCGACAAAAACCATGTGAAATTGTCGGGGTAGCAGGAAAGCTGCGGCAAACGATAATATTAGAAGGGTGAACCAGGGGCCTTCACGGACCGGCTTGAATAACTGAGAAGTTGCTTCAGGGTTCTCGGTCAAAAATTTATTTAGCCCGTCTAGACCATCAAAAATTCCAAATATGGCAAAAAGCCCCACGATCATCAAGGTGATCAACTTGACCAGCGATTCAAATGCAATCGCTACGACAAGACCTTTATGCTTTTCTCTCAGTGAAGTGTGGCGAGCGCCAAACAGAATTGAAAATAATGCGATCGTTAAACAAAATACCAGGGCGATCAGCAGTGTTTCAGTCTCTCCGGTCATTATTTGTAATGTTTTTGTAACGGCTTGAATTTGAAGCGAGATATAAGGCAATGTCCCGGCTAAAATTAGAACGGTCACAGCGACGCCCGCAAATTGACTTCGATATCTGAACGCAAATAAATCCGAGAGAGAGGCTAACCGATAGGTTTCGGTGATTTTGAGTATGGGGCTTAATAAAATCGGGGCCGCTATAAAAGCAATGGTTGGGCCGAGATAGATGGTCAGAAAGTTAAATCCCTGAGATTCTGCAAATCCGACGCTGCCGTAGAAACTCCAGGAGGTTGCATAAACGCCGATCGACAAGGTATAGACCCAGGGGTTTCTGACGAGTGAGTCGGGCAACCAGCCACGATCGGTAATGGTGGCAATTACGAATAAAATTCCAAGATAGCTGACACTAACTAAAAATAATTGCCAAAGCTCAAATTGCATTTTTAAGTCTTAGTCAGATTCGTGATTTATAGGTTGACGATTTAGCGCAGCCAATAGAATGATGACCGTCCAGACCAGATAGAGGCTATACCAGGGGTTACCATCCTGACTCCAGATCAGAATTAAGGGCGCAGTTAAAAGGACGATTGATATTAGTACGATCACTATAGTGAGTTCTGTATGAGTGACCTTTCGCGTAATAACCGTCATAAATCGTTACCATTGGTACCAATTGCAATGTATCAAGTGTTACCTATAGAAACGTTTTCGTCAATTGGTTAGCAACGACATTATATAAGCTACTGAAAGTTATATAATTATTATTCTGGCACGAATTTCGCTTGTAAAATTGGCAGAGATCGATTCTTCTCTAACCGGTTATGTAGGGTATATCGGTCGATGGCAACCGTTAAAGCGCTTATGTGTTTTGAAACTATTATCGATCAAATGTATTTAGCATGATTGAATCACCCGGACTTTAATCTCGGGGTAAATATAAAATCATTACACTATGAGGACCAATTATGAGTGATAAGAAAAATCAAGTCGATGTTTCAAAACGTAAAACGCTAAAAGGTACAGCCGCGATTCTTGCGACTGCTAGTATGCCTTTGATTTTCAGTAACAAGGCTTATGCCGGTTATCGTAATGAGCCTAAAGGTTCCACTGTAACTTTTGGTTTTAACGTGCCACAGACAGGTGCTTATGCTGACGAAGGTGCGGATGAATTGCGTGCATACCAGCTGGCTGTTCAGCACATCAATGGTGAAGGTGATGGCGGTATGATGAATACCTTTTCATCGAAAGCCCTGAAAGGTAATGGTGTTAACGGTAAAAAAGTTGTCTATGTAACAGGTGATACGCAGACTAAATCAGATGCGGCACGTGCTTCTGCCAAGCGAATGATTGAAAAAGACGGCGCTATCATGATTACCGGCGGTTCGTCCTCTGGTGTAGCGATTGCAGTTCAGGGTCTTTGTCAGGAAGCGGGTGTTATATTCATGGCGGGCTTAACTCACTCGAATGACACAACGGGTAAAGATAAGAAAGCGAATGGATTCCGTCATTTCTTTAACACTGAAATGACAGGTGCTGCATTAGCGCCTGTATTGAAGAATAATTTTGGTACTGATCGTACTGCCTACCATTTGACCGCTGATTATACCTGGGGCTGGTCACAGGAAGGTTCAATCAAGAAGTACACTGAAAATATTGGTTGGAACACTAAAGCCGCCGTTCGTACGCCACTTGGAGCAGGCGATTTCTCTCAGTACATTACACCTGTATTAAACTCAGGTGCCGACGTTCTGGTACTTAATCATTACGGTAAGGACATGGTTAACTCATTGACTGCGGCGGTTCAATTTGGCCTACGTGACAAACAAGTTAACGGTAAAGATTTTGCTATTGTTGTACCACTATATTCTCGTTTGATGGCACAGGGTGCTGGTGAAAACGTTAAGGGTATCTTCGGGTCAACCAACTGGCATTGGTCTTTACAGGATGCAGGTTCTAAAGCATTCGTTAAATCTTTCGGTCAAGCCCACGGATTCCCACCAAGCCAGGCAGCTCATACGACTTATTGCCAGGCAATCCTTTATGCAGATGCCTGTCAGCGTGCGGGAAGCTTTAAGCCAAGTGCAGTTGGCGCTGCATTAGAAGGCTTTAAGTTTGATGGTATGGGTAACGGACCTACTGAGTACCGTGCTGAAGATCACCAGTGTTTTAAAGATGTACTGGTTGTGAAAGGTAAAGAAAACCCAAGCTCGAAGTTTGACGTTCTAGAAGTTGTCGAGGTTACTCCTCGTGCACAGGTAGAATATGAAGCATCTATGTTAGGTGGCAATTTAGGTCCCTTTAACAACGGCTAATTTGTTTTGCTCTTAAAGACACAGGGATGTGTCTGTTTTTACAATAATCTGGAAATAAAATTATACGATTTTCGATCTATTCAGGATCGGAGATTTCAAGTCTGGTCACACTCAGTACCACGGGGATTAATTGATGGACGCATTTATACTGCAGGTCTTAAACGGTCTGGATAAAGGTGGAGCCTATGCGCTAATAGCGCTGGGACTTACGTTGGTATTTGGCACCCTCGGTGTGGTCAATTTCGCGCATGGAGCCATTTTTATGTTAGGCGCATTTTGCGCGGTAACGGTAAAAAAAATCTTAACACTCGAGCGTGTTGTTTTAGACCCCGACCAATTAACGGCATGGGGTACTCCCATGGAAATCCGGACCCCCTATCTTGAAGAGTGGTTGGGAGATTTCGGCACGGTACTGATTGATTTTTCAGTTCCGGTTTCTATTTTACTCGCGATCCCGGTCATGTTGATTTTGGGTGTCGCCATGGAACGTGGCCTTATTCGGCATTTTTATAAACGTCCACACGCCGATCAAATTCTGGTGACATTTGGACTGGCGATTGTCGTTCAGGAAATTGTGAAGGCCCAGTTCGGTGCGAATCCGATACCACAACCAGCCCCCGATATGTTTTCCGGTTCGGCTGATATCGGAATGTTGCTCGGCTTTGCAGAAGGCGCTGTCGTTTACCCCTGGTGGCGCAT
This sequence comes from Gammaproteobacteria bacterium, assembly GCA_047639625.1. GTDB lineage: Bacteria > Pseudomonadota > Gammaproteobacteria. The sequence goes on along the minus strand of JBLIOG010000004.1, from coordinate 15,210 downwards.
CATCTATTTAATATTTTCTGCTACGATACTGGCTAGCGTCTTTGCATTTTTACAATATACAACTTTCGGAATGGTCGTTCGGGCCGGCATGGCGGATCGAGAAACGGTGGGTTTGCTCGGGATCGATATAGATCGTAGATTTACGATTGTATTTGGTCTTGCGACCGTTGTTGCCGGTGTTGCAGGTGTTATGTATACACCTATTCTGTCACCCGATTATCACATGGGGATGGATTTCCTGGTTTTAAGTTTTGTGGTCGTAGTAGTAGGCGGCATGGGCAGTTTGGGAGGTGCTGTTGCTGCGGGTTTCCTTTTAGGCATTTTACAGTCGTTTGCTTCGATGAATGAGGTTAAATCAATATTCCCGGGTATTGATCAAATCATTATTTATTTGATTGCAGTAGTTGTTCTGCTGGTAAGACCGCGTGGTCTTATGGGTCGTAAAGGCGTGATGGAGGATTAAACAGTGAATTGGTTAAGTGTCAGTAAAAAAGATCGAAATTTGCTCATCGGATTTATTTTCGCCGTACTACTTGGACCAGTCATCATGGAGCCTATCGGGGGAGGTTATCCTGACTTGTTGCAGAAATTTGCGATTTTCGGAATTTTCGCAATCGGTTTTAATATTTTATTTGGGCTAACAGGATATCTCTCCTTTGGTCACGCTGCATTTTTAGGGATAGGTTCCTATACCGCGGTGTGGACTTTTAAGTTGTTAACCATGAATGTGATCCCCGCGATCATTTTATCGACTGTGCTGGGCGGTGTATTTGCGCTCGTTATCGGCTTCATCGCCTTACGAAGATCGGGTATTTATTTTTCAATACTGACTCTGGCATTTGCACAAATGTCCTATAACCTGGCTTATTCCGTACTGACACCGATTACCAATGGCGAAACCGGACTGCAGTTGAGATTACATGATGCACGAGTGCTGGATGGAATGTTTGGTGTAGAACGTGGTGAAGGGCTTCCTTCTACCGAGTTATTTGGCCTCCCCATGTCAGGCTGGAGTGGATATTATTTTTGCGGCTTTTTGCTGGTTGTCATGTTTTTCATTTCACTGCGAATCTTCCGGTCTCCGTTCGGCATGATGTTACGTGCCGTCAAGTCGAATCAGAATCGAATGTCTTACACGGGTTTAAATACAAGACCTTATACGCTGGCTGCTTTTGTGATTTCAGGCATGTACGCGGGTCTGGCCGGTGGGTTACTTGCCGTGACTGATCCGTTGGCTGGTGCAGAGCGGATGCAATGGACGGCCAGTGGTGAAGTTGTGCTAATGACCATTCTCGGGGGAACCGGGACACTGCTAGGGCCTGTGATTGGTTCAGGTGTTATAAAATACTTTGAAAACATATTTTCAGCCTTCAATGAAGGCATATTATTAAATGCTTTCTCTTTTCTTCCCGAAGCTCTGCAACATGCTGCTGCCGCCTTTTTCGGTTTGTTTGTCGGTGAAGGCTGGCATCTAACTTTAGGGGCATTGTTTATGCTGATAGTGATATTTCTGCCCGGCGGTTTGATGGAAGGAATTGATCGGATCAAAAAATTGATAGGTCGATCTAAGAGTTCGACTTCGACTAAGAAGGGTCAACCAGTGGAGGAGTCATAATTATGTCAATACTTACGGTTAAAAACGTCAATAAACGATTTGGTGGACTGCAAGCGCTTGACGACGTTAACCTCGAAATTAAAGCAGGTACGGTTCACGCTATTATCGGTCCAAACGGTGCCGGTAAATCAACCTTGTTAAACTGTTTTATCGGGAAGTTGATTCCCGATTCGGGCATCGTAGATTTTGATGGTATTTCATTGCTAGGAAAGAAACCGCACGAAATTAATCAGGCCGGAGTTAGTCGCGTTTTCCAGACCCCTGAAATATTCGGTGATTTGAATTTACTGGAAAATGTGATGATCCCATCTTTTGCCAGTCGGGATGGTGCATTTTGTATCAAGGCCTGGTCTTCGGTTGTACATGAAACGAGTATTGAAGAGCGTGCGATGGGAATGCTCGAAGACGTTGGTCTGGTTGATAGTGCTCAGATGGTCGCCAGTCAGTTATCACGCGGTGATAAACGCCGTCTTGAACTGGCCATGTGTCTGGTGCAACAGCCTAAATTGCTATTACTCGATGAACCAACTGCCGGTATGGCCCGTGCCGATACTAATAGTACGATCGAACTATTAAAAACAATTGCTGATACAGGCATAACCATGATGATTATTGAACATGATATGCATGTGGTTTTTTCGCTAGCTCAACAAATTTCTGTCCTTGCCCAGGGTACTGTTATTGCTGAGGGCTTACCTGAGGATATAAAAGGTCACCCTAAAGTTCAGGAAGCCTATCTCGGTGGAGCACAGTTATGAATACTGCAGGTCAAAACGATAATAAAAGTACAGACGATCTTCTGGGAGAAACACCATTCAAAGGGGGGCAGGCAACCGGTGTAGCTCCGCAGCATTCGAAAGGTGGTCAGCCAGCCTATTTTTCCGTTTGGGATTTACATGCCTATTACGGTGAAAGTTACATTGTACAAGGTGTTAGCTTCGACATCCGAGAAGGTGAAATTGTGGCTTTACTCGGCCGTAACGGTGCCGGTAAGACTTCAACACTTCGCGCAATTGCCAGACTAGATTCACCTGAAATACGGCACGGAGAAGTTTGGCTAGACCATAAGCCTCTTCATGAAATGAGCTCCCACGAGGCTGCCCGAAATGGTCTTGGCTTAGTGCCTGAAGATCGCCGAATAATTCAGGGCCTAACGGTTGAAGAGAATCTTCAACTAGCCCAAATCGCACCACCAAAAGGCTGGTCGATAGAACGTGTGTATGATTTATTTCCGAGATTAGGGGAGCGTCGTAACCAGGAAGGTACAACCCTGTCTGGAGGTGAACAGCAAATGTTGGCTCTTGCCAGAGCGCTGGTTCGTGATATCAAATTATTATTACTTGACGAGCCTTACGAAGGTCTAGCCCCGGTCATAGTCCAGGAGATCGAAAGAACGCTTGAACAAATAAAGACGCTGGGTATGACAACTGTCATTGTTGAACAAAATGCCGTTGCAGCCTTGCACCTGGCAGACCGTGCTTTAATTCTGGATATGGGGCAGATTGTATTCGACGGAACTGCACAGGAAGTTCTCGAAAATGAAGAACTCCGACACGAATATCTCGCTATTTAACATTGATTTGTTAATTCACTGAAACTTTATCCAGGATTCTTATGGAACAGGATAGCTTTACAAAGATTGTGAACTTTCATCCCGAACTAGAGGTGATGGACGTTAATTTTTCTGAGTTGGTTTTTGTCGACAGTAAAATGGTTGATGAAGTCTATGACCAGATCGAAGCCATGATTCATCAATCCGGAAAGGAGAAGTGGTATTTTCTGGTTAATTACAAAAATTGCCGGATATACGAATTTGCGTGGATTCGATTTTCTCAACGTGGGAAACGCGTTAATCTCGCTCATTCACTGGGATCTGTGCGGTATGCCGTTCAAGATGATTTGGGCCAATCTATCGAAAGTAGCGCACAAAGGCAGGACTTTGATCCTAATTTGTTTGAATCGCGCGAAGACGCACTGGCTGAAATTGATAGAATGAGAAAGAGTTAATCATCTGAATTTAAATCACCGGGTCCGATTGATTTCGGTTTTGCCAGAAATACCCAATCTCGGATATGATGAAAAGCTAGTTCGACAGTCAAAGTTACATCGAAATAAATGAACCAAAAAATCATATCGTTTAAATCACAGCAGTGCCTTTCGGAGATCGATGGCAACGATCCAGTCGTTCTCACTTCAGAGTAATTGAATAGACCGAGAAATAAACATTCCAATTAATATAACGGGAAAGTCATTATGTCAGACAGTAAAACCTATCCAGTACCTGCCAAGTTCGCAGCGCAGGCTAATGTAAACGCCAGCCAGTATGCTGAAATGTATAAACAGTCGGTCGAAGATCCGGAGGGTTTCTGGTCGGAGCAAGCCGAAAATTATATCAGCTGGTTCAAGCCCTGGAATTCAGTTCTCGATTGGAGTTTTGATAAAGATGACTTACATATTAAGTGGTTTGAAGGCGCTGAACTGAATGTTTCATACAATTGTATTGATCGTCATCTAGATCAACGAGCTGATCAGGTTGCTATAATCTGGGAAGGTGATGACCCTTCCGAAGATCGAAAGATAACCTATGCAGAATTACACGAAGAAGTTTGCCGGTTTTCTAATGTTCTAAAATCAAGAGGTGTTCAGAAAGGCGACAAAATATCAATTTACATGCCAATGATTCCGGAAGTCGCGGTAGCCATGTTGGCCTGTACGCGTGTTGGTGCCATACATTCGATTGTATTTGGAGGCTTTTCACCGGATGCGCTTCGCGATCGTATTCAGGATTCCGATTGCAAGGTAGTCATCACCGCCGATCAATCGATGCGTGGTGGAAAACGTGTTCCTTTAAAATCAAACGTCGACAAAGCTGTTTCGGAGTGTCCTGATGTAAACACAGTCATTGTCGTCAACCGCGGTGGTGACTCTGTCGAATGGACCGAATGGCGAGATGTCTGGTATCACGAGGCACTAGCGAATGCATCGCCTCATTGTGAACCGGAAATGATGTCGGCCGAAGACCCGCTGTTTTTATTGTATACATCTGGGTCAACTGGAAAACCAAAAGGGGTTTTACATACCACTGGTGGATATTTATTACAGGCGGCGATGACTCATAAGCTTGTTTTTGATTATAAAGACGGTGACGTGTATTGGTGTACTGCTGATGTTGGTTGGGTAACCGGACATACTTATATCGTATATGGTCCTCTTGCTAATGGTGCCACTACTTTAATGTTTGAAGGCATACCCACTTATCCCGACATTTCCAGGTTTTGGCAGGTTTGTGATAAACATGATGTATCCATTTTTTATACGGCGCCTACGGCAATACGTTCACTCATGGCTGCCGGAGACGAACCTGTTTTAAAAACCCAGAGAAAATCCTTGCGAGTACTGGGAACAGTCGGTGAACCAATAAATCCTGAAGCCTGGAACTGGTACTACCATATTGTCGGCAAAGGTGAATGCCCGATCGTAGATACCTGGTGGCAGACTGAAACCGGAGCGCATATGTTGACTCCGTTGCCTGGCGCGACGGCGACAAAACCGGGCTCCGCGACTTTCCCCTTCTTCGGTGCACAGCCGGTTTTGCTCGATGACGAGGGTAATGAATTAAAAGGTAATCCGGCTTCTGGAAATCTTGCGATGCGCGCACCCTGGCCTTCTATGATGCGCACGGTTTATGGTGACCATAAACGATTTTATGATACCTACTTTGCAATGTTTAAAGGCTATTACTTCACGGGTGATGGTGCGAAGCGTGATGAGGATGGTTATTACTGGATTACCGGGCGCGTCGACGACGTATTAAACGTATCCGGACATCGATTGGGCACGGCTGAAATCGAATCCGCATTGGTCAAACATCCAAAAGTTGCCGAGTCAGCCGTCGTGGGTTATCCGCATGATATAACGGGGCAGGGCATTTATGCTTACGTCACTTTGATGAACGGTGAGGTTGAAAGTGATGCATTGAAAGCTGAGCTCGTCAGTTTAGTTCGAACCGAAATAGGACCGATAGCAAAAGTTAATATTATCCAGTGGGCCCCTGGTTTACCGAAAACTCGATCCGGAAAAATAATGCGTCGAATCCTCCGAAAGATAGCTGCCAATGAGGTTGATAGTCTCGGCGATACCTCTACGTTGGCGGATCCTGACGTGGTCGATAACTTGATAGGAAATAGACTCAATAAATGACCATCTAGATAAACAGAGTCTCGTCAATTCGAGACTCTGTTTATGGTTGCTCGGCCGGGCACTCTCAGTAATTGAGTTTGCAACTTCTCATTATATTCTCTACACTAGGTGAGAATATAATGAGAAGTTGAGTAGCTACTGATGTTGACCTCACAAGAACAGAATACCCTGCAATTTATTCGTAATTACCTCGCTCAAAATGGTTACGCGCCCAGATTTAAAGAGATCGGTATGGCCATTGGCGTAAATTCTCAGGGTACTATTCATCGATATGTCCAGGCACTCGAATCGAAAGGTTATATAGAGAGAAATAAAGGGAATTCACGGGGAATGAATCTGGTTGAATTGCCTTTGGTGAGCCCTCCTGTTATCCCCCTTTTAGGTCGAATAGCGGCTGGGCTGCCTATCGAGGCGATCGAAGATCAACAGGAGCTAAATCTTGCTCAGATGTTTATGGGTCCTGATTTGTTTGCGTTGAGAGTGAGTGGTGATTCAATGATGGATGCGGGTATTCTTGATAATGATTACGTCATTATAAAGAAGCAACCCACTGCTAATGATGGAGATATTGTTGTTGCGATGATTGATCGAGTTGAAGCCACCCTGAAACGTTTCAAACGTAAAAGCCCTGATCAAGTCGCGCTGATTCCAGAGAACTCAGAAATGGAGCCTATGATTTATGCGGCTGAACGCGTCAACATACATGGGATACTGGTCGGCCAGATGAGAAATTATCGATAGGTAAAATTACCAACTTTTGCCGTTAAGCCCTTTCAGGCATGGTTGTAACGGCAATGTACTTGATGACTGTTTTAACCCCGTAAAGCTATCTTTTTGAATATATGGATTTGTCGACTGTTTCGGTAATATATCCGGAATAATAATTCATAACGCCAAATCCTTGAACTGTCTTAACGCCCTAGTTGTTATCTTATTTTTTCTATTTTCTTCGCCTTGCAATAGCGAGTCGTTTGAAGAAATGGAAATTAGATCAGATCTTAGTTTCTTTATTAAAACTTTCGACGGGGAAGGTGACCGGCTCGTTATTTGGTTGCCGTCTGAGAGAGGCGTTTCACCAAACTCTGCTGTGGTAGCAGGCGATCTATCATTTTATGGAGTCGATGTTTGGCAGTTGGATCTGCATGATAGTTACATGTTGCCTCGAACGCGGGAAAGTATTAGTCAGATTCCCTACCAGGATGTAAGTGCCCTAATTGACAGGGCCATTAGTATTGGTTACTCGAAAGTATTTTTTATTTCTCAGGGTCGGGGTGCCCGTCTTACCCTGGAAGCTATTCATCATTTTTCAGTCAATAATCCTGATTCGAATGTAATTCGGGGCAGTATCCTGTTTCATCCTCAATTAGTTGAAGTCTCTCCAAACATAGGAGAAACCGCAGAATATTCTCCAATCGCTTCGGCAAGCCATTTGCCGGTTTATCTGGTTATGGCTGAGTATTCGACCAAATATCTCAGGTCTATGGAAATTGGCCAGCTATTGCAGCAGGGTGGAAGCTCGGTATTTGTCCATTTATTAAATAATGTAAATGCCGGGTTTTTTTCACATGAACCTGAGGGTGTAAGCGAAGCTGATGTCCTTGCTAAAACCGAGCTTCCCGAATTATTGAATACTGCCATGGGGTTGTTGGATGGAATTGAATCGGCTAAATATAGTGCGCGACCTGTTCAGAGGGATAAAATATCTGACCGAATCAGCGCACCGCTTCAAAAGCTTGGCATTTATTCGGGAGATTTAAAACCGGTTAATTTTAAGTTGCTGGATTTGAACGGTGGTGAAGTCGATTTTGCTGATTATCATGGCAAAGTAACTTTGGTGAATTTTTGGGCGACCTGGTGCACGCCCTGCGTAAAAGAAATTCCATCACTAATGCAATTGAAACAGTTGGTTAGTTCCAAAGATTTTGAAATCTTAACAATTAATATCGGTGAATCGAAAGAAAAAATTGAAAGGTTTGCGAATGAAAATCCATTTAATTTACCCGTGTTAATCGATTTAGATGGAAAAACAATAAAAGACTGGCGGGTTTATGTTTACCCTTCAAACTATATTCTGGATAAAACCGGCAGGATAAAATATGCCCATCGAGGGGCACTCGATTGGTCCGATCCCGATATCGTTAAAATTATCAATAAGCTGGTTAGTCAGTAATTGTTTGATCTTGTCGTTGAATTATCCTTAACATTTCACTGAACACTTTAGGGTTTGCAGCAATAATTTGTCCGTTGTCTAAACTCTTGTTATCGCCCAGAAAGTCGGCGCAAAGACCTCCCGCTTCTCGAACAATCAGCATACCTGCTGCAATGTCCCAGGATTTTAGATCCGATTCCCAATAACCATCTAACCTGCCAGATGCAACATAAGCTAAATCGAGCGCAGCTGATCCAGTTCGTCTGATATCACCTGCCTTGAGGAAAAAGGTTTTAAATGTTTCCATGGCTTGATCAAGCGTTTCTTTTCGTTTAAATGGAAATCCTGTGGATAACAAAGTGCCCTGTATATGGCGGGGTGTCGATACTCTAATCCTTTTATTATTGAGCATTGCACCATCACCTCGACTTGCACTAAAAATCTCCTGTTGTATTGGATCATAAACAACGGCATGTTCTATTTTGCCTTTATGTTGGCAGGCAATAGAAACGGCGAAATGAGGTAAGCCGTGGAGAAAATTGGTGGTTCCATCGAGTGGATCAATAATCCAGATTGTTTCATGATCAGAACGGCTGGCATCACCCGACTCTTCGGCAATTATCCCATGATTCGGATAGGATTTAAGCAAGGTATCAATAATTTTTTCTTCGGCCAGCCGATCAACTTCAGATACAAAATCATTCACGGCTTTCTGTTCAACTTTGATATCCGAAAGTCGATTCATTTTTCGCAATATGACATCGCCGCCAGCTCGAGCGGCACGAATTGCGATATTTAACATTGGTTGCATGAAAGGTAATTTTGACGGCCATGAAGAATGGCGCGCAGTCTAGCAAAGTGACTATTATTTGACCAGATTTCCCTTTTCAAATGCTCGAAATAAACAGACTTTTACGCTTTCTCTGGCAATGTGTGGCAATTTTTGTGTTGGAAGTTTAATTTTGCTGCGACTTATTCAGCTAGCGACCATACAATATGGTCATTATTTGAGTGTCGCATTTAGTGGGCGTTCTTTCATTTTATATTAACTTTTCAAATTGATATGCGATTGTCGAATGTTGTAATAGTAATGATCGGGACGACTCATCCGGGAAATATCGGTGCTGCTGCCAGGGCTATGCATAATATGGGGCTGGAAAGGCTGGTACTGGTTGATCCCGCCTGCGATGTTAATGAAGAAGCTTATGCACGTGCATCAGGCGCGAATTCTATTCTCGATAATCGAGTTAAAGTTAACAGTATCCAGGAAGCTGTTAAAACCTGTCAGCTTGTTCTCGGTGCTAGTGTTCGTCAACGGACACTTAGTTGGCCTGAAATATCATCGGTCGATCTGGGCAGCAAGTTAGCTGAATATGACTCGGAAACTGAAGTCGCTATTTTATTTGGTAGAGAGCATTGCGGTCTATCGAACGAGGAACTTGCACTGTGTCATTACCGTTTGTACATACCTGCAAATCCCGACTTTTCGTCACTAAACGTTGCGTCCGCGATTCAACTAATTTGCTATGAGTTGTATCGTCATTATGGAATAGAGCAATCCGATCAAGTCGATCAACCCGCTAAAAACGAACCCCGGGCCAATCATGCTGAAGTTGAGGGGATGATCAACCATTGGCAATCAGCCATTATCAAAAGTGGATATCTTGATTTAGAAAATCCAGGACTATTGATGTCTCGACTTAGGAGGTTGTTTCAGAGATGCCATTTAAGTATTAACGAAGTAAACATTCTAAGAGGCATCTTAAATTCTATTGAGCGATACTCCAATAAATAGCTGTAAGTTCCCAGATTGATCCTTACAAATTGTTACAATAGCTTACGTTGCTGAAAAGCCACTTACCTGCTGGCTCGATACACTGCTCTGGTCTAAACAATGAACTGGAGATTAAAAATGAAAAAAGTTACAAAGATTATTACTATCGGGTTATTAAGTATTGGTTTAGTTGGCGGTGCATTGGCCTATTCATCACATCAACATTGGCAAATGTCGCCTACCGAAAAGGCTGAATTCGTAAACAAAAAAATTGCTGGAAAATTGGATTTAACTGAAGTGCAGCAACTAGAATTGAAAGTGTTAACTGACAATCTGGTTGATATTGTTGCTGAAGTTAAAGATTCGCGTCATGCTCAAGTGAATGAGATTCATCAGCTAATCTCCGCACCTGTTTTCGATCAGGGGCGTGCATTACAATTAGTTCAACAAAAAACTGAGATGATCAATTTAAAAGCGCCTGAATTAGTGGCCTCTCTGGCTGGGTTTCTGGATTCGCTCGATTCAAGCCAAAAAGCGGAAATAGAAGAATTTATGAAACATCATAAACATAAACGACATAATCAACTGTCGGAGAAGTAACACGCAAAAATTAAACCGGTCTTGTGAAAACGAGGCCGGTTTATCATATTTATACTATTTTGGACGCAGTTTTGAAAAATTTATTAATCATAGACGACGATGAAAAACTCATCGAACCCTTGATAACCTATTTTGAACGTTTTGATTTGGCATTAACGGGCGTAACCGATCCCCTGGAAGGGCTAAAGCGACTGAGAAATGAAGCCTTTGATCTGGTTATACTGGATGTCATGTTGCCCGGTATCGATGGTTTTGAGGTATGTCGTCGACTCAGGCAATCGAGCGATATCCCGGTCATTATGCTGACGGCGAGAGGTGATGTGATGGATCGGGTGGTTGGGCTTGAGATTGGTGCAGATGACTATTTGCCAAAACCCTTTGAACCCCGAGAGTTGGTAGCTAGAATTCAAAACATTCTTAAGCGAAGTCAAATAAGTAGCAGTAAACAAAATTATCGCTTCGGGTCGATCGAAATCGATTTGAATCGTAAACAACTTTTGATCAATGGTGTCGTAGTGGAAATGACCGCATCTGAATTTGCTCTACTCTCGTTATTGGTCACGAATCAGCAAAAGATATTTAGCCGTGATGAAATAATGCAAACACTTCGAGGTATAGATGCTGAGCTATTTAGTCGAGCTATTGATGTCATGATCAGCCGTCTGCGCCAAAAACTGGGAAGATCTGAATTAATTCAAACGGTCCGAGGTATTGGCTACCAGTTCATAGATCGATGAGCAGTCAAACATTCAAAACTTATTGCCTGAAACAATGGCAGAGTCTTGTTTTCCGGATTCTGTTATATTTCATAATTGCGGCTATTTTCATTGCTGCTATTTTGAGTGCGAGCTTTTACGGGCGTCTTAAACCGCATTTTGAGAAGGATCTACTACCCAATGTAGCGCAGTATGTTGATTATTTGCTGGAGGATATTGGTAGCCCTCCGAGTTTGGCCAGAGCAAGAGAGCTTTCACATTCACTAAATTTTGAAATTAGTATTGAAGGCCCAGATGTGAAATGGAGTTCCAATCCACAATTGAAAGCTATTGATAGTTATCATTGGCATATTCCCCCAAAACCCTACAAGCGTTTTAAAATTGGTAAAGACGATCATGATTTCCGGGTTATGGCCGAGCATGGTGAATATCGATATTTATTTGTACTCGAAAATAAATTTCGAAGCGGTTCGAAGAGCCGTTACCGATTATTATTTGTTTTGCTTGGGATAGGTTTACTGATTCTATACTTCGTTGTTAGACGGCTTGTTTTACCCTTGAGAAAACTCCTGACTCAGGTCGAAGCGATAGGGCAGGGTGAGTTTTCTACTCGAGACGAATTAGCCTATAAAGGGGAAATGAGAGAACTCAGTTCTGGTATTAATCTGATGTCAGAAAAAATTCAATCGATGCTCGACGGTAAATCTGGGCTATTGCTAGCGATCAGTCATGAACTAAGGTCTCCGCTAGCAAGAATGCGGGTCAATATTGAATTATTGGAAACCAATCGGTTACAACAGAATTTGATTGATGACATAAAAGAGATGGACGACCTGATTGGTACCATTCTTGAATCGGAACGCCTTAATACCGATCATGCGATTCTGAATCCCGAGTCTCACTCGATTGGCCCATTGGTGCAGGCTGTTATCGAGGATTATTTTCGAGATGCACCGCTAATAACCGAGTTGCCTGATATCAGTGCCGAAGTTGACGCGATTAAATTTAAACTATTGGCTAAAAATCTGATTAGCAACGCGTTGCATTATTCCGCTGATTCTAAACAACCGGTTGAGATCAAATTATCTAGCAAAGATGAAAGTCTCGTTTTATCCATTGTAGATTATGGCAAGGGTATCAGCGCCAGCGAGCTAAATTCGGTGACTGATGCCTTTTACCGAGTAGACAGTGCCCGAACCCGAACCCGAACCACCGGTGGATATGGCCTGGGCTTATATTTATGCAGGTTAATCTGTGAGGCGCATCAGGGCGAATTAAAGATTTCCAGCATCCTCGGAAAAGGCACTCAAGTAACGGCAATATGGCCACTTAAGTTGAGCTCTGGTAGAGTTTAATGCTCTACTTTCGGGCCCGCAATTTACTTTGCGGGATAGCTTCGTTAATAGTTGACCATTTTAGTCAGGATTGTATACTGCCTGCTCTTTCAACCGCAAGATATTGGTATGCGATTATCAACCAAAAGCCGTTATGCCGTGACTTCTCTACTTGATCTAGTGTTACATGCTGATCAAGGACCGGTTTCTCTGGCAGATATATCGTTAAGACAGGGGATCTCCCTCTCTTACCTTGAGCAATTGTTCGCCAAAATGCGCCGCAATCGTCTGGTCGTCAGTACACGAGGACCTGGTGGTGGATATAGTCTTGGTACGACACCTGATCAGGTCTGTATTGCAGATGTTATCAGCGCTGTCGATGAAGAAATGCGTGTTACCAACAAAGATGTTCGAGAAGGCAGTGGGTATTATGAGCCTTGTCTTACCGAGCAATTGTGGGAAGAATTAAGCGAGCAAATCCAGAGTTATTTAACCACTATTTCTTTGGCAGATATGGTTGCCCAAGAAGAAGTCAAAGCGCTTTCGCGGCATCATGATCTTCGACAACCATTGTCAGAATTACTTTGAATATGCAGGTATATCACGATCAAAATGTTACCTCGCCACGTCATCCTGAAGGTGTCGAAGTAATCTTGCCCTTTATTGCAGAACCTGCAGCAAACCCTTCGAGTTTGCACAAGATGGGACGTTTTGCTCGTTCTGCAATTGAAATTGATCCACGTCATCAATATTTAGAAAGCCTGTGTAAATTTTTTGAGAAGGGATTGTCGGGTATATCCGGCGCCCAGATTTTTAGAAGCTATGTGATCGGTTACCAAACACCTGGTGCTTTACCGAGTATAGTGGATCGCATTCCTGTCGCCATGCGTCCGGTTGCTGTTTAGATTAAAGGTATAATTATGTCTATTGAATTAAGTGAAATTGCTGCGAATCGAATCCAGGCATTTATTGATAATCGCGGGAAAGGCGTTGGACTACGACTTGGAGTTAAGACAACCGGTTGTTCTGGGCTAGCCTATGTCATTGAATTTGTTGATGAGTTGCAGGCAGATGACACCGTTTTTGAAACAAAAGGTGTGAAGGTAGTGATTGATGGTAAGAGTTTGTTGTTCCTCGATGGAACTGAGATCGATTTTGGTAAAGATGGATTAAATGAAGGGTTTCTTTTCAAAAATCCAAATGCTAAAGACGCGTGTGGGTGTGGCGAAAGTTTCACTGTTTAACGACCCCAACCTTTTATTTTCAAATACTTATGGAGCAGAATTATTTTGCATTATTTGATATCGAACCCGTTTTCGATATCAATCCGGTCCAATTACGTGAAATGCACCAGACACTGCAGGCCGAATATCATCCTGATCGGCATGTTATGGCCGACGCACAACAAAAACGGATATCGGTACAAAATGCAGCAACGATAAATGACGCTTATCAAACATTAAAAGAGCCTATCAAACGAGCCCGTTACTTGCTGGGAATTAATGGAGTTGACCTTGGCGACGAAAATGAAACCACTTCCGATATGGTGTTTTTGATGGAGCAAATTGAACATCGGGAAGTGCTTGAAGGCTGTCGCAGTCACGAAAATCCCCTAGATGCTTGTGAGGCTCTTATCCAAAAACTAGCGCTTCGGGTTGCGGATCTGGAAAAGGAATTTGTCGAAAATTTTGATAATCAACAACTTGAAAAAGCACGACAGGTCAGCCGAAAAATGCAGTTTATTGAACGCATACAGAGTCAGGCCAATGAACTGTTTTTTGAACTCGAAGATGAATTTATTTAATTATGGTATTGCTTCAAATTTCCGAACCGGGTCAATCGGCTGCGCCTCATCAACACAGGATAGCGGTCGGAATCGATCTCGGAACGACTAATTCTCTGGTTGCGGCGGTTCGAAGTGGCAAGGCAGAAGCTCTTCCTGATGAAAAAGGTCGCCATTTGCTACCTTCAGTCGTTAATTATTCAACGAGTGAAATTCTGGTCGGCCAGGAGGCATCCGATCGCAGAGTCGAAGATCCTCTCAATACATTATCCTCGACTAAAAGGTTACTGGGTCGAGGTGTTAATGAACTTAAGGCGATTCAATCTCAATTCCCGTTTCAGCTTAGTGATCAGCAAGATTCTGTGGTGCCTCGAATAAGGACTGTCCGAGGTGATGTGACCGCAGTCGAAGTTTCTGCAGAAATACTTAAAGTACTCGAACGCAGGGCGATTAAAACATTAGGCGGTGAACTCTCTGGCGTCGTGATTACTGTACCAGCCTATTTTGATGATGCGCAGCGACAAGCAACACGCGATGCTGCCACTTTAGCCAATTTAAATGTTTTCAGGTTGTTAAATGAACCAACCGCCGCTGCAGTGGCTTATGGACTCGATCAAAAAAATGATGGATTGATTGCAATTTACGATCTTGGTGGCGGAACATTTGATATTTCTATTCTTAAGCTAAATAGAGGTATTTTTGAGGTTCTCGCCACGGGTGGAGATTCGAGCCTTGGCGGTGATGATTTTGATCATGCAATCGTTGACTGGATTGTGGAATTAGTAAGCCTGGAAATTATTGATAGTAGCCTGCTACAACAATTACTGATCAGTGCGAGGCAGGCTAAAGAAGCACTGACCCATCAAATATCCACACAAGTTCAAATTGACCATCGAGGATTGCAGTGGCAAGCGGAACTGACTCGAGAAAAATTCGAAAGTTTAATCGGCCCGTTGATCAGGAAAACCCTGATCGCCTGTAAACGTTGTATTCGAGATGCAGGAGTAGAGCTCGATCAGATAAACGATTTAGTACTCGT
>JBLIOG010000003.1:0-53006 GCA_047639625.1 Gammaproteobacteria bacterium | reverse complement strand
CGAACCGAAGAATCTGTGGCATACGCCCAAAAGGCTGCCGAATTGAAAGCGGATGCGTTACTGGTTGCTACACCACCTTATTCGCTTCCCACTGAGCGCGAAAACGCATTACATGCCTTAGCTATAGATAGGGCGGCTAATCTCCCAATCATGCTTTACAACTACCCTGACCGGATGGGCTCGATGATGGGCGAGGAGTACCTCGACAGAGTAGGGCGATCATCTAATTTTAAAGCCATAAAAGAAAGCTCCGGCGACGTGAATCGAATTCATCTATTGGCGAGAGATTATCCTCATATCGGTCTGGCCTGTGGGATGGATGATCAGGCCCTGGAGTTTTTTGCCTGGGGCGCGAGATCCTGGGTTTGTGCAGGATCTAACTTTGCACCAGAGATACACGTCGCACTTTACGAAGCTTGCGCGCTGCAAGGTGACTTCACTCGAGGCAGAAAAATCATGTCCGCTATGATGCCTTTAATGCGAGTGTTAGAGCAGGGAGGAAAGTTCGTTCAATGTGTTAAATATGGCTTAACCGCTCGAAATCTCCCATCAGGCCCACCTCGTAAACCTTTAAGAGCGCTAAACAAGGATGATAAACGTGCATTAGAGCAGGTAGTTAGAATCATGAATTCCACTTTCGACAAAATCCAGGTGAGTTAGCTATGACCGAACTTTTAACCCGAGACGAATATCAGGCGTTAGCTGATCAAATCGATTTTCCCGCTAATGCTTATATTGATGGGAAATTTCAACCATCGGCTTCAGGAAGAACTTTTGACAGCATAAATCCGGCCACAGGAGAGACGCTTGCGTCTGTTGCGGCTTGTGATCAGGTTGATGTCGATCTAGCAGTTCTTAAAGCGCGAGAAGCTTTTAATCTGGGCGTTTGGAGCCGGCAACATCCAGAACAGCGAAAATCTGTATTGATTCGACTGGCAAAATTTATGACACGAAATACTAATGAATTAGCAGTACTCGAAAGTCTGGAGTCAGGAAAGCCAGTTAGGGATTGTGTTGAGGTAGATCTTGCAGAAGCCATACACTGTTTGAAATGGCACGCAGAAGCCATTGATAAAATTTACGACCAATCTGCTCCAGTAGGAGATGATGCAATTGCACTTATTGTCAGAGAACCTGTTGGAGTAGTGGGTTGCGTTTTACCCTGGAACTTTCCGATTTTAATGGCAATCTGGAAACTGGCGCCTGCATTGGCGGCCGGGAATTCCGTCATTATTAAACCGGCTGAACAGACCAGTATGACAGCGTTGAGACTTGCCGAATTGGCTTCAGACGCAGGATTGCCTCGCGGTGTACTGAATATAGTGACTGGCTTTGGTCCCGATGTAGGTGAACCTCTAGGGTTACACCCTGATGTGGATATGGTTTCCTTTACCGGATCGACAGACACCGGGCGTCGTTTTCTCAGATATTCTGCAGATTCAAATCTTAAGAAAGTTGTTCTCGAATGTGGTGGTAAAAATCCCGCCATTGTTCTTGAAGACGCCGAAGATCTTGATCTGGTTGCTGAGCATGTTGTCAATGGTGCCTTTTGGAATATGGGTGAAAATTGCTCGGCCAGCTCAAGGCTAATCGTACATGAATCGGTAAAAGAGCCTTTATTGAACTGCATGATTGCTCGAATTCGAGAATGGAAAACAGGCGATCCGCTGGACCCTGCTTCGCGCCTGGGTGCTATGGTTGACAAGGATCATTTTGAAAAAGTATCAAGTTATCTCGATAAAGGAGACGTAATTGTGGGCGGTCAAACTGAGTCAGGCCGCTATGTACTTCCAACCATTATCGATAACGTGAATCCTGATGATTGCCTTGCGCAGGAAGAAATATTTGGACCCGTTTTATCAGTAATAACCGTTAAATCGACCGAAGAAGCCATTTCTGTAGCAAATAATACCTGTTATGGATTGGCTGCCAGCCTGTTTACGGCCAATGGAAAGACGGGGTTACGAGCTGCAAAAGAAATAAAAGCCGGAACGGTAACAATCAATTGTTATGGCGAAGGCGATATCACGACGCCATTTGGCGGGTATAAACAGTCAGGATTTGGTGGACGCGATAATTCACTCCATGCACATGATCAGTACACAGAAATGAAAACTATCTGGATTGATTTAAGTGATCCAGCATCGGGTAGTTCGGTCATTTAAATCGTGAAGGTTGATATAAAGCCTTATGATTTAGGCTTATCCGGTTGGCAGGGTATTTTACCGCCACGGGAACCTACGGGTGCATTGGTAGATGATCTGGAAACCGACTATACCATTATCGGCGCGGGCTTTGCGGGATTAGCTGCTGCCCGGCGTTTACGTCAATTAGAACCTGAGTCATCAATTGCTATTGTTGAAGCCAGAGAAATCGGGGAGGGACCTATTGGTCGCAATTCTGGATTTATGATTGATTTGCCTCATAACTTAACCCGTTCAGATTATGCGAGTTCAGATTCAGATGATCGCAAGCAAATCGAGTTAAATCGGCTGGCGATTAATTATCTTGCTGAGGCAAAGTCTGAATTGGATCTTCCAGATTCATGTTTCAAAAAAACTGGAAAAATAAACGCTGCAGCGACCCAAAATGGCCACAGGCATAATCAGTCTTACGCTCGACATCTTGAACAGTTGAATGAGCCTTTTGAATTGCTATCGTCAAGCCAAATGTCTTCTTTATCTGGCAGCCGCTATTACTGTGGCGGACTGAGAACACCTGGAACCGTCCTGTTGCAACCAGTCGAATTTGCACGAGGCTTCGCCAACCAACTATCAGGTTCAAAAAACTGTCAAACCTTCGAAAATTCAGCAGTCTGTGAATATTTTAAATTGCATGATGGTTGGTTAATGAAAACCAACAAAGGATCAATTCGGAGCGGGAAAGTAATACTTGCTGTTAATGGATTAATTGAGACATTCGGTTTCTTCAAACAACGTTTAATGCACATCAATTTATATGGGTCTATGACGCGGGCTTTGAATTCAGATGAAATAGCGCAACTGGGGGGGTCGCGAGAATGGGGGTTTACGCCTTCGGATCCGTTAGGGTCGACTTTGCGGCGTATTACTGGTGAGGCTGGTGATCGAATTTTGATCCGCAACCAATGCACCTACGAACCCGATTTATCACTCCCGTTAAATAGATTAGATTTAATAAGAAAGCATCACCTAAATAGTTTTCAAGCTCGGTTTCCGCAATTGAGTCAGGTTGATATGGAATACTGCTGGTCAGGCAGGTTGTGCTTAAGTCGAAACGATGCCTGGGCATTAGGAGAGCTGGATACGGGTCTTTATGCGGCTTGTTGCCAAAATGGGCTGGGTATTACACGAGGTACCATTGCCGGAATTATTGCCGCCGAGATGGCTAGTAATGGCGAAAACAGTTCAATGTTTGGCAAATATTCTTTGAATGTCAAACCAAGCAAACTATTTCCCCGGCCTTTTATGACCTTAGGGTCGAGGGCTTATTTGAAGTTTGGCCAATGGATGGCCGGTAGGGAAGTCTGAACGAACTAAAAGACGCTATCGAACGCCCATCGTGAACTTTGTACCTGGAGGCATATTTGCCGTAATTTTTTGTCCACGTAAGGCCAGTATCCGATGTTGATCGAGTAATAATTGATACAAAAACATCAATTCATCTTGCACTTCTACTGGAAAACCTTCTCGTCGTTTCCCACCTTCAACCATGATCAGTTCTTCTAGGTATTTTTGACCCTCAGAATAACGCCATAGTCCCGTTACAGTTTTCACAACTCGTGGGAAAGATTCGATTGCTGCAGGCGTTCCCGCCCGCTTTAGCTTAAGCATCGCGCTTTTACGAAACAATTGTTGCGCTAAGGCTGGATTAATGACTCTATTATCTATCGGCATATTCGTGATATTAAATCAAATGGTGTTACGTTTAAATTACGACAAAAATAAAACTGTTTAATTCGATGCTAAAAAAACATGAAAGAAGATACTATCTTATAGCCTGACTAAAACTTTTGGCTTGAATAAAATTATATTGCATATTTTTTGAATTTCAATGATTCAGAGAGATTCATTTCATATTTTAGCAATTAACATTAGGTTGTTACTGTAAGTTTATGATATTTTTAATTATATGGTGTGAGTTTTTTCATATTTTGTCAGCATTTTACTGTATGTATTTTATCGGCTCCTGATTTGATTAACCATATCGAATTATGAATACCGGCTGTGTAAAATCCGCGTAAATTAATACTAAAAATAACTTCACTGCTTTTTTAACATTTTATCGATAGAGGACGTCGACCATTTTGATATGGATCACTTTTGATGACCGCTACTGAGCATTATCTGAGGATTTTAGATCAATCAGATTTTGAAAACGACCCGACCCAAATTTCTGCACTCAAAAAGCTGGATTTACTGGCCGAAAAAATAACGCCCATCGTAATTCAGCGCACTCCCTTCTGGTGGAATCGAATTTTTCAAACCAGGAGTCTGGAGGTCGAGGTGAAGGGCATTTATTTCTGGGGCGGAGTCGGTAGAGGAAAAACTTTCCTGATGGATCTATTTTACCAGAGTCTGACTATATCAGAAAAACGGCGGTTCCATTTTCATGATTTCATCAATCAAATTCACCACCGCTTAAAAAATCAGTCCGGTGTAGAAAACCCACTCGAGCTCATTGCCAATGACATCGCCAGCCAAACCCGGGTAATTTGTCTGGATGAATTTGTCATTATTGATATCGCAGATGCGATGATTATGTCAGGGCTTCTAAAGGCTATGTTTAAAGCCGGTGTAGTATTGGTAACAACTTCTAACGCAATTCCAGCAAATTTGTATCGTGATGGGCTGCAGCGTGCGCGATTTTTACCCGCAATTGCTTTATTAGAAGAATATTGTGAGGTGATTAACCTCGATTCGGGTACCGACTATCGATTGCGAGGATTAAAGCAAACAGATCTATATATGCACCCACACAGTGATCATTCGATTATGGAAATTGAGGCCTATTTAACCGAACAGATAAATCGCTTTCAAATCGAAAGAGAACACCTTGAAATCAATGGTCGTTTCATCAATTTTGTCATCTGTTACGAAGATACTGTCTGGTTTACGTTTGCAAACTTGTGCGAATCTACAAGGAGTCAAAATGATTATCTTGAGTTATCGCGTTTGTTTAAAACCTTTATCATAAGTGATATAAAAAAAATGACATCAGCCGAAGATGATGTAGCGCGAAGGTTTGTATTATTAATCGATATCTTATATGACCACCGGGTTAAATTAATCTGCAGTGCACAATGCCAACCTTTTGATCTGTATACAGGTACCCGGTTGACTTTTGAATTTGAACGTACGTCTAGTCGGTTAATAGAGATGCAGTCTGACCACTACCTCAGTGAGGTTCATGTTTCAAATTAATCGGTTAAAGTAAATCTGGCTATAAGTGCGGCATGATCGGAGATTGATCGATCAATATCTATAAATTGAATATGTTTAAGTGACTGTTGTAGCGATCGATTGACTAATAAATAATCGAGTTGTTGGTTATGGCCTCGAAATCGATAGGAATACCGCGATTTTATTGGAATATTTTCGGTTAAATCGAAAAGATTAGATGTGATTAAATCGGCGCCTTTTAATTCGGTCTCACGATTGTCTGGGTTTCCTGTCAATATTCCCACCACATCAACATACTGATCAGGTGGTTTTAAAGCGTTCAAATCACCCAGAATGATAAGAGGTTGTGATGGATTATTTTTCTGGAAACTTTCAACCCAGCTTGCTAGTAGTTCTGCCTGTTTTCGTCTTTTTACTTTAACCTTCTTCCCTGAGTTTCCTCGGATGCCACGCATCGACCGTAAATGTAAATTCAGTATCGTCAGGCACACTTCTTTTAAACAAGTTTCTATTAGTAATGGTGGACGGGAATATAAGATTTGTTTATTTCCACCAAAGGTTTGATGCCGGAACAACTGGATGATGAGCGGAATTCTGAAGTCTGTTTTCACCAGAAAGCCGATATTTATTCCCGATCTATCGTTACCATCTCTAAAGACGGCCTGGTAGGAGACATTAACATTGCGTTGTATGAAGTCAGCGATCTGAGTTAATACGTTCTTATTTTCAATTTCCTGGAACGCAATGACGTCAGGAGAGTTTAATACTGAGATAATTTTAAGACCAATTTTTGAAATTTTATTTTTGAATTTAACGCTATTATTAACAGGCACTTTGTTGTTGTCATCAACATCATCAAACAAGCGGTAGGCGTTAATACTGGCGATACTGAATTCTACTTCGGCGAATCCGACTGATGAGTTCGCCCAGAATAGAATCGCTCCAATCAGAAATGCTGTCCGTGCATTCATTCTTAAATAGTTAATAAACTTAATCCTGAATAAAATTTGACCACTGAAGAAAGAGTGTTTCGGTACTGGCTGCTAAAACAGATTGTTGCTCAAGGGTCTCTAAGGATATTGGATTGCCTTCAATACTCGCACTAATGCCTCCTGATTCGGCAAGTATTCGATAACCTGCAGCTAAATCCCATAATTTTTCACTGCCGTGAATGAGTAAGTGGCTTCGTCCAGCCGCTAACCAGGCCCATTCTAGAGCGCAAGTACCAATGTTACGTTGAGATTTATAAGGGGTATTTTCTATTAATTGTCGACGTTTGGGCATACTGAGACGTTTGAAATCGACAAACGCGATCGTCTGTTCCAACGTTGCTGGTTGCGTTGGTCTTATATGGCTAACCCCATTTATTTTTAACCCCTGGCCTTTAGCAGCTGTGAACATTTCACCCCGAACAGGGTCAAAAATTAAACCGAATGTTGATTCGGCGCGTCTAATAAGAGCCAGTGAAACAGAAAATAATGGCATCGTTGCATGGAAATTAGTAGTTCCATCAATAGGATCGAGACACCAGAAATCCTGACCTGAATTCAATATTTCTTCTTGTTTCTCTGCGTTTATTTCTTCACTGAGAATGGGTATATGCGGAAATCTTGAGCTCAAAAGCGCTGTTAAACATCGATCCATTTCTAGGTCAGCTTCAGTGACGATAGAACCATCTTCTTTAAAGGTGGCTTTTGATCCACAAATTCTGGGCAGGATAGATTGTTCTGAAGCCTGGATAACAAATTGCTGGATAGCTTCGATGTCGTCTGGGGTGAGCGTTCGGTTTGGCATGGATTAATCCATCTGGATATGAAGAGTCTTGTTGATGATAGTGATAGGGTAGGTTTTTACGGCTTCAGTCGCGGGTTCTTCGATGGGACATCCTGTTTTTACGTTGAATCGGCTGCCATGTAATGTGCAATCAATCAGTTCACCTTTTAAACAGCCTAACGATAATCTTGAATCCTCGTGGCTACATCGATCCTCAATCGCGTAATATTCGTCTTCAATATTTACAACTAAAACAAATTCATTGCCTACTTTAAATGATTTTGTCTTTCCAAGTTTAACTTGCTCAATAGAGGCTAAGGGTATCAATTTACTCATAATAGCGGTTCGATGATCTTTTTGCCCCAAAATTGTTAATTTGCCAACGTAGCGACATTAGTGACGTTTATTGTGATTCATTTATGATAGCTTGCTTTTGATTGCTAATCTAAATTTATTAGAGACTATCGAGGGATATGATCGGCATTTTGAACTATTTTAATTATAGTTTCCGATCATGGCTGTTTCATGAAACAATTATTTGCATTGTCTTTACCTCTGGAATGAAAATTTAAGGTGGCAGAAAAATATTTTTTAACCCCACAAACAGCAAATTTAATGGAAGATTTGTATCGCGAAATTGGCTCTAGATCGTCATTATTTTTACTATATGGTGTTAAAGGGATTGGAAAATCCAGTTTTGTTCATCAATTTTTACGGTCACGCGAATTTAGCGGGGCTGTTGTTAGTTTAGATTTTACCCCTGATAAATATTGTAAATCCGCGGAAGGGGGTGGAAATACAATTCCAGATGCTAAGGCTATTAACCATACTTTTGAAAATTGTCAGAATACTGACCTCATCATTATTGATCATTTAGAAGAAGCAGGACAAAAAGCTCGGCATCAAATTTTCCAAAGCTGGATGACCGATGGTATCGATAAACGTCTAAATGTACTTTTAATCACGGCGTCAAATTGTTTGTCTGACTTCAGCCTGCTGTCAAATCAATACAAAGCATCCATTCAAAGCTTCCAGCTTTTGCCTTTTAATAAACTGGAAATAGATTCATATATAGGTCTTAGGACTTTACCCCAGAGCGCGGGTATTGATTTTAAGCTCGAACTCTCATCCCAGGCCAGGAAGGCACTTAAAAAATTAGAGGGGAAGCCCGTTGATTTAGACTTGTTCTGTGAGAATTACAGGGACCAGATTAAGGCTCAGGCTCTAAAACCTTTATCCAAAAGCTGGAAAATCACGAGCATTTTCATCATTATCCTGACTGTTGCTTTAGCCAGCTTAGCCAGTTGGTTTTTAATTGGGCAGTCTGGCCAAAAGATCTATCACCACTTATCTGAGTTTTCCTTGCCACAACCCTGGGTTGATTCCGCTACCTCTAAAGAAGACGAGAAAAAACAAAATATAGCCATACCAGTTAAGGCAGCAATCGAAACTAACGAAGTAAGTGTCAGCCAAAACGACCAGGCTATAAATATTGAAATAGAAGGGCAGTCAGTTTCTGTAGAAGCAAAACAGTCAGAAGCCGTCATTAATCAATCAAAATATCCAGTTGTTAAAAGCAATTTAGTTGTGGATCCTGAACCAGAAGTAAACGGGAAACTTTCATCAGAAAATATGCCATTCATCGAAGGTACAAAAACCTCAGCCTGGTTTAAACAGCAACTGATCAATTCGATGGACTGGATAACCTCTTCCAACCATTCAAATGCAACCATTCAAATGATGTCAATTGGGTTTGATCGGTTTGACGATAAAGCTTACCAGGCTTATTTTCAGGACCTCGTTGATAACGGTGTTGTTCAATCAGAAATCCGAGTATTTCAAACCTACGCTAATGAAACTTCGATTTTTAGTGTGATTTATGGGCAATACGAAAACCGAAAAGCAGCTAATCGGGCAATAGCAGAATTACCTCAATCTCTCAAAGCTAACCAGCCAATACCCAGAACCATTGGTGGGATTTGGCGCGAAATCCAGCAATATAAAAAATGATGCCGATATCACGAAAATAAAATCAACATTGTTCCCAGGGTAAAAGATCGAACCGCCATCCATTTAAGGTACTTCTCTGATGTATTTCGTTTAGTTCGCCTTCAAAACCATAAGTAACGTTATAAACACGGTGAAATCCATTCCCAATCAGCAATTTTCCTGCTTCATCAGATCGGTTACCACTTCGGCAAATTAATATAACCGGGACGGCTTCATGATCTTCAGAATCTATAATACCCCCAAGCATTAATTTCCGGGTATCTCTTACAAAGTTTGGGTTGATAATCCAGTCAGGTTCAGCTATCCAGGGAATGTTAACACTGCCAACAGGGTGCCCAATGAACAAATACTCCATGTCAGAACGAACATCAATAAAGGCTGTTCTAGGTTCGTTTCTTATCAGTTCCCAGGCCTCCTTTGCATCAATTGATTGGACTTCGTAGTCAGACATTTAATATTCCAGATGTGTTTTCCAATAAGAATGGAAGTTTAACAGAACTCGTAATACTCGACATTGCGGGGACTTTCTGCCATTGCTTTGAATATCGTTTCGATGACTTGAGCTGAGACGCTGTCACAAACGAGGTAGTAACAAAAGGTACGCAGGTTGTCGAAACTTAATACCTGAACACTATTGAAATATTCACATCGTGGCTTACCCAAATCGGTAAATCACGCCCACTACTGACGACCTCAACGGCAGCCGTTGTTTATTGGTCGAGCAGAGATAGGCGCTTAAAGACAAGTCTATTAGTGTGTTGTTTCAATTTTACTGAATGGCCACTTTCAGTAAATAATTGTGATATTATTTTTAAACGTAACTGAATCTCTCGCCTATACTTAGGGATGTCCGGTACCAGGCATCTTAGCGTAGGAAATTTTGACCCATATATTCAGATCTACGGCCTTACTAATATTACTCGCCCTCTCTGGGCAGTCCGCTCTTTTGGCGGCTCAATGTCGAGCAACTTTCACCGATGGCTTAACCAACAGCAATAATGGTGGCAATATAAAATTTGAAGACTCGGCTCAATTACTCCAAAACCCCGACACCATCTTAGCGACAACCAATATAGATAATAACGGCAGTGTTCTCAGTTGTGATAGCGCAAACTGTAGTGCCAGTGGCACGATTGTTCCTCAATTAAATAGTAGTTATATCGGGTATTCGTCGAACACTAATTTAGAGGTCGATAGTACTACTCAAACTATAAGTGCTAATGATTATAAAGATGTCAAGGTGAAGTCTGGCGGTAGTTTGTTTATGTCGGCTACTTATTCTTCATACCATTTTAAAAAACTAAACGTTGAAAGTAATTCTTTTATATATTTGACTCCAGGTGATTACTTTTTAGAAGAAATAGAAATAAAAGGTACCAGCCAATTAATTGTTCAAGGCGCTGGTACCGTAAGGGTATACATTAAGAACAAAGCAAAGTTTAAGGAGTCGTCAGTCATTAACGGCGGACAAAGTGGCGATCCCTCCAAATTAGTCGTTTATTTTTTTGCTGAAGATGATGACAAAATAAAAGTTGAAAGTGCAGCGAGCTTTGCGGGCTATATATATTCGGAAAGAAAAGTAGAAGTAAAAGACGACAACAGCACAGTATTGGGTGCAATATCGTCAGAGGATGAACTAAAACTGAAGGATGACAGCTCTGTTACTTACGACGATTCAATTGATGACACCGACTTTGGGGATATGTGCGACCCATCCTCGATGGTCAACCCAACAGTGACCAGTCAAACGACCTCCGATACAACTCCGATTATTTCTGGTACCTATACGAGCTCAGTTGCGACCAGCCTTACAGTTACAGTCAATTCGGTAATTTACACACTGTCAACCAGTAGCGAACTGACGAACTCGAGCGATAACTGGAGTCTCGATTTAAGTAGCATTACCCCTCTTTCTTTTGGTACCTACGAAGTGGTTGCTACCTCGTCAGATGGCAGTAGTTCACTGTCGGATACCACCAGTGATGAATTGATTATCCAGGCACTCGGTGGTTGTTCTATCTATTTTCCAGATTCTATTCAAGGACATACCTCAAGCAGTGAGATTAAGTTTGACAACTCGGGGCAAGTTATTGGCGATAGTGACGCAACATTGACTTTTCCCAGTGTTGACGGAGATGGTGGTGGTACTAATACTTGTAATACGGCTGATTGCGTGGTTTCGGGCACATTCGCACCCGCATTAACTTTACCAACGTTTGTTACAAGCTCGTCGAGTACTGATATCGCACCCAGTAATACCACCGTAACTATTGGGCCAACAGGAACCTACCCAACAACGCAAATCGATAATTTAACCATAAACAATAATGACAATGTCACGTTTCAGGCCAGTGCCAGTGAATATATTATTGAAAACGCTTTATTTGACGGAGGAGTAACCACGTTTAACCCCGGGACCTATTGGTTTAATGAGCTAGAAATAAAGGGGGATTCCAAACTTATTATGAATGGTGCGGTGACATTTTATGTCAATGGTCAGTCCGATCATTTTGATATTGAAGACACTGCAGAGGTTAACCTGGGTGGCGTGGCGCAAAACCTGGCGATTGTGAGCTATGAAAAAATGCATATGAAAGACGATAGCAAAGTCAATGCGGTGTTATATAGCACTGGCAGTGAAATTAAACTGCAAGATTCTGCTCAACATACAGGAGTGATATCGTCTGCAGGCACGGTGGAAATTAAAGGTACCGCGACATCAACTTATGAGGATAGTAATAATGTGCAGATTGGCGATTTGTGTGGCGGCACACCTTCCACAGTCACAGATCACCTGTCATTTTCTCATAGCGGTACGGGTATCAATTGTATTGCTTCAAATATCACCTTATCCGCCCATACTGACGACCCGCCGGTTCATGTCATTGATTCGGGTTATATCGGCACCGTCAATCTAACCACGAGTACTGAGAATGGCAAATGGGATTACGTAAGCGGTGGCAATATTTCCAACTTCACACCTTCCAATAATTTTGATGGCATTGCTTCTTATACATTTGATGGCTCTGAAACTACACCGGGTTCGGTAGTATTGTCATTGTTTAATCCAGTCGCTGGACCTCTTTATCTCGAGGCCAATGATGGCACAATTACTCATGCCAGTGGAGTAGCAAACGAGTCTTCCGACTACCCGGAACTTACCTTCAACCAAAGTGGCTTCCGATTTGTAGACAGCGATGACAATGAACTAACGATCGGCGTTCAAATAGCGGGAAAACCTTCTGATGTAGGGTACGCCGCCCAAAGTCTATATTTGCAGGCTTATGACACTGATCTGGAAACGGGTAACTGTGAAACTGCCTTAACAGATGATGTCGATGTAACTATGTCGTTAAATTGCAGCAATCCTGTTACTTGTGCCAGATCGATATATATTCGTGACGATGATGACGATCCATCGACATTCGTAGAAGTGCCTGACTCAGGTGCTATTGTCAGTTTGAACTTTGGTGATAATACCGAAGATAAAGCAGAATTTATGATTAACTATCCGGATAGCGGCTCCGTATCCTTGTCTGCCACCGCGACAGTTGATGACGTAACTTATACCGACAATAGCAATCAATTTGTATCCCGACCATTTGGCTTTCATATAACGGCCACCGAAAACCCCGGTGCTACCGGTCCTGGTGTTGCCGGAGAGGGATATGTGAGCGCAGGAACACCCTTTGAAGTCACAGTGAATGCGAGCTTATGGGAGCAAACTGATGATACTGACGACGACGGAATAGCCGATGGGCATGATGATACGGATGCGACCAATAACGTTAATCTTTCTGATAACGCAGTGCCGCTTGGTGGCACTACTTATCAGTCGCTTGCGAATGATTCTTTGATCAGTTTTGGGCAAGAAAGTGAAACAGTCACACTCTCATCCGTCCTTCAACAACCTGCCGGCGGAACGGATCCTGGGCTGGGCGGGGGAACGACCTTATCGGCGTTTACCAATGGAACAGACAGCAGCAGTACAGTGACCTTTTTCGAAGTTGGCATTATCGAAATTGCTGCTGGCATTACTGGTAATTATCTAACCCTGGATAGCACTGAAACGGACAAAATGATCTCAAAAAGTGGCCGGGTAGGGCGATTCTACCCAGCGGATTTTCTAATGGAAGTGGTCGATGACGGCGCATTTCTCGGAGCCAATCAAAATGGTGCTCTCGACTTTAGTTATATCGGCCAACCCTTCGGTTATGACCCCGGCGGACTGCCTCAATTTAAGGTAACAGCAAGAAGTCTCGGTGGAGTTTCTGTAACCACAAACTACACCAATAGCTGGGCTAATATAGATGAAAATAGCATCACTACCTTCACCGCACCAACAGCCGATCAAACAAAAACGGGCACGCTAGGAAGCGCATTGACGATTGATTACACCTTCGATGACTTTAGCTTTGATCCCAACCCTCTGCAGCTAGGTTCTTTTTTATATACCTTTGGAGATGACGCATATTTCTACGATAGAAATCTGAACAGTGAAACCAGTCGATTCGATGCCGATATAGATCTTATTGTGAGCACTGTACAGGATTCAGTTGATACTCTACTCATCCCATCAACAACACCGGCCAGCGGCATCGTAATGACGCCTGACCCGGTTGATATTCGATTTGGCCGAATGACGATCAGCAATGCACATGGGTCAGAATTAAGGGATTTAACTTTACCGATGGTCACTGAATACATCAATGATTCAGGATTTTTCGTTGTCAATGATTTGGACGAAGACAGTGCGGTGATTACTGGAAATTTAGTTATAGACGATCAACTTCAGCCGGGTACAGCAGCGACAGTGGTCTCTGTAGCGACGGATCCAGGCCCTATTTTGGGTGTCCTTGATGTAGATTTACAGGCACCGAACCCAACCGGAGAAGGTTATGTCGATGTAACCCCCAATTTAGGGACTGCGCTTATCGGTGCGATACCCGGTGCAGGATTACCCTGGCTGCAATATGACTGGAATGAGTCAAATGGAAGCTTTGATGATAATCCTACCGGACGGTCCACTTTTTGGATTTATGACGGCAACCCCGTTAACATTTACATCCAGCAAGTGTATCAGCAATAAACTAGTAGTCAGAATCCATTAAAAGCGTGAGCCCATTCTTGAGTTCTGTTTTTGCGACGGTTTTCAATTCTTCGTTCATTTTTTTTGTAATTGCCAGCGAATGTCTTATATCGCCTTCGCGAGGGTCTGCATGAGTTACAACGCAACGATTCCCCGTTAAATCGGAAAGAGTGTCGATTAAACCCAGAAGTGTGGTTTGATTGCCTGTAGCGATGTTACAAGCACCGGATACATTAGAGTTCAGGGCGGCTACATTGGCCTTGGCAACGTCACCAGCATAAATAAAATCTCGTGTTTGCAGGCCATCTCCGTAAACCGTTAGAGGTTTGGCTTCTTTAATTCGATCAACAAATAACGCGATTACCCCAGCATAAGGTGACTTTGGATCCTGGCGAGGGCCGTAGACGTTAAAATAACGTTGGCCTAGTGACGATAATTGGTATAAATCCTTATATAAGTTGGCATATTCCTCATTGATTTGTTTTTCGAGGCCATAGGGTGACAATTGAGTTTTTGTTGCATTTTCAGGTAGTGGAATGACACTGGGTTCACCGTAAATAGCCGCCGATG
Source organism: Gammaproteobacteria bacterium (assembly GCA_047639625.1). Classification (GTDB taxonomy): domain Bacteria; phylum Pseudomonadota; class Gammaproteobacteria. The sequence continues at coordinate 38,183 of JBLIOG010000003.1, read as the reverse complement.
AGGCATAGACCAGTCGATCTATTTTATGGTTTTGAGCGGCATTGATAACATTGATAAATCCTATAATGTTTTGTTTCGCTGAAAACTCAGGGTCTTCGAGTGAAGCAACTACAGAGACTTGAGCTGCCAGGTTTAAACAATGAGTAACACCAGACATAGCCTGATCGACTGTTTTTTGATTCGTTATATCACCCTCAATAAATTCCAGTAAAGGATGTTCAGTCGGCAAATTACTTCGATGCCCTGACGTTAAATTATCGAGCACTCGAACGGCTGTTCCCTGCGCGAGCAGAAGGTCGACAGTATGAGAGCCAATAAATCCTGAACCACCGGTAACCAGTACTTTTTTCATATTTATTTGCGGGTAAAAATTAAAGTTTAGCATTGATTTTTAATGCTGTGTTTGAACTCGTTAAAATTACATTATTTTCCGCTGTAAACGCTTGACACTATCAGGACGCTTGATTAAAGTACGCGCACTCTCCGGGGGGCCATAGCTCAGTTGGGAGAGCGCAACACTGGCAGTGTTGAGGTCGGCGGTTCGAACCCGCCTGGCTCCACCAGTTTTACTGGTATTACAATAGTGTCCCCATCGTCTAGTCGGCCTAGGACACCGCCCTTTCACGGCGGTAACAGGGGTTCGAATCCCCTTGGGGACGCCACCCAGATTCGAACAAAATCAAGGGCTTACAGCAATGTAAGCCCTTTTTTGTGTCTACTCTAAGTTGTACTTGATCTCACCATAAGCGCGTAGTTGTCATCATTAAATGGACAGGCAGCTCCTGTTTCCCATTCAAATAAAGATCTTTTAATAGTTGTGAGTGGTGCCTGATAAATATGGATTGCATAGCTATGTTGATTGCCTTCGGTTTCAACCGAATGAATACCGTCCGGACCAATCGCAATGACATCGCCGGCACTGAGGCTTTTGGTTGATTTATATTGTAATTTAGTACTTGTTTTCTGATAAAAGTGATTGTGTTCAATCCCTCCGATGACACCTATCGTTGCGGTTGTTTGATGGTCATGTGGTGGAACATGAACTGTCGGATCAAAAGCGCAGTACCAAATTGAAATGCCGTCATCTTCGAACAAAACCTTGTCTGCATTTCCGTAGGACGAAAAAGCGTCATTGACTGCATCTAGTTCCTCCATTGTTTTTGACATAATCTGGCGAATATCTCGGGAAGCTCCTGGATTATTTGCTGCTTCACGAACTTCAGTAACAAATTTTTTTACATTAAAGCTGGGCATCGATTTACTCCTGAATGTTTTAAAGGTACCAATGGCATGATTCTATTCGGTATAGTTAAAATCAAATAGTAAGGCAATCAAGTCCATTCTGTAAGCATTGCTTCAAATTCGTCCCTCGCAATATTACTCGCGCCCAGGGATTTCAAATGACTGGTTTCCTGCTGGCAATCTATTAAGTGATATCGACCTGATTGAATGAGTTTTTTAAGGCAAAGTTTTGAGGTGTTTGGCTCTAGACTAAACATCGACTCGCCAAAAAAAACGGCACCCATAGAAACGCCATAGAGTCCTCCTACCAATTCATTATTGCTGTTCCAGCACTCGATTGATTTTGCAAAGCCAGATTTCTGAAGATTACAATAGGCATTTATCATATCGGAGGTTATCCAGGTACCTGAGTCTTGCCGTTGTTTTGCGCAAAACCTGATCACAGCTCCAAAATCGGTGCTTTCGGAAATCAAATATTTTTGTTGTCGATCCAGTTTCTCGAGGCTTCGGCTTAGGTGAAATTGCTCAGGCAGCAAGATACACCTTGGTGCAGGCGACCACCATAATATGGGTTCGCCTTCACTAAACCAGGGGAAAATACCTTTGGAATAGGCGGAAATAAGCCAGTCAACAGATAAAGCTCCACCTGCTGCAAGTAATCCCGGAGGTTCATTTAGCGCCATTGACGTATCCGGAAAATGAGGTTCAAACTCAGGATCTAACCAAAATATTTTATTCATATAAATTTTTTAATATCAATGTTATATGGATATAATCTAATAATTTAGATTAACTTCGGTACGGAGAATGCTCAAACATTTCTTTTTGATATAAATCAATATGACGTCTTTCCTGATCTAAAAAATTACTAACTGCAGATTGAAATTCGGGATGATTAAACCAATGCCCTGACCAGGTTTTTGTTGGCAGAAACCCTCGACTTAATTTATGTTCACCCTGAGCACCAGGATCAAAAGTAGACAGTTGGTTTTCGATACAATATTCGATTCCCAGGTAGTAACAACACTCGAAATGCAGATCCCGATAGAAATCATCGCAACCCCAAACGCGACCGTACAAATGGGTAGCACTGCGAAAGAAAACGGAACAAGCCTGTATAACGCCGTTTTGTCGTGCAGTCGCAACCAAAGTATGCTCGGCCATTGAGTGTCCAAGATACTGAAAAAAGTCAGCCGTTAAGGTGGGTGTTCCATGCTTTCTATCGTATATACCCGCATATAGCTCATAAACTCTAACCCAGTCGCCTTCTGTTAAAATAGAGGCTGATTCCATGCTAATGTCTAAATTATGCTGTTTAGTGCGCGATCGTTCTTTACGTATGTTTTTTCGTTTTCGACTGCTTAAGTTTGAAAGGAAATGATCGAAGTCGGTATATTCCCGATTTTCCCAATGAAACTGAATGTCACATCGTTTTAAAAGGTTTTCTTCAGATAGCGAATCGATAACTGATTCATTTTCAAACAATAAATGCCAGGAACTAAACCCTTTCTCGCTACAGAAATTTTGAATAGCGCGACATAGCTGGATTTTCATTTCCACAATGTGATCAGGTTTGGTGATCTCGCGATTGATTAAAAAACGCTCACCGGTTGCGGGTGTATAGGGAATTGCTGTCACCAGCTTTGGGTAATATTGAAGGCCACTGCGTTGATAGGCATTAGCCCAGGCGTGATCAAACACCAATTCACCATAGGAATTATTTTTTATATAGCAGGGTATGGCTGCCAGCAACTGTTGATCACTATATAAACAGAAGTAGAGTGGTTGCCAGCCGAAAGGCAACAAGCAATCGTTGCTTTCGAGCCCACTTAAAAAAGCATGACGCGTGAAGGGATAATCGGCACTACCAAGATTATCCCAGTCATCTATGGGTATTTCTGAAAGTTGAGAATGCAGGCTAATGTGGGTACTCATAGGCAGGATTTCATGCTTGCCAACGATAGACTCGAGTTCACAATCGTTATCAGCGCCTAAGCGTCAGAGTCTAGATATTTTTCTGCATCAAGTGCTGCCATACAACCTGTTCCCGCTGAAGTAATCGCCTGCCGATAAACGTGATCCATGACATCTCCCGCAGCAAAAACACCTTCAATGCTGGTTGCAGTTGCATTTCCGGCTGCGCCTCCGGTAACGGTTAGATATCCATCTTTCATGGTCAATTGATCTTTAAAGAGTTCGGTATTGGGCCTATGCCCGATAGCAATGAAAATACCAGTTAAATCAAGTTCTTCAGTTTCTTTAGTCTGAACATTACGAATTTTTAGACCGGTAACGCCACTATCGTCCCCGAGTGCCTCTTCAAATTGGTGGAACCACTTTATGGTTACATTGCCATTTTTTTCTTTTTCAAAAAGCTTGTCCTGTAATATTTTTTCAGATCTGAGTTGGTCTCGACGATGAACCAGTGTGACATGCCCGGCGATATTGGATAAATAGAGCGCTTCTTCAACTGCCGTATTACCACCACCAATAACGGCGACATTTTGCCCTTTGAAAAAGAATCCGTCACAGGTTGCACAGGCGGAAACACCTTTGCCCTGAAACTTTTCCTCCGAGGGCTCTCCCAGATACATCGCACTGGCACCGGTTGCAATGATTAAGGCATCGCAACTATATTCGCCGCTGTCTCCATATAACTTCTTCGGAGTAGACTCGAGATCGACACGATTAATGTGGTCGAATTTAATTTCAGTGTCAAACCGCTCAGCATGCTGTTGCATTCTCTGCATCAGTACTGGACCCGTTAAACCCTCGACATCACCAGGCCAATTATCGACGTCGGTCGTGGTCATCAGCTGTCCACCCGCTTCAAGACCGGTAATAACCAATGGGCTTAAATTGGCTCGAGCGGCATACACGGCTGCGGAATAGCCCGCCGGGCCTGAGCCCAGAATAATCACACGGCGATGGTTAACTTCTGGCATAGTTTTCTCAGATTGTAATTTGAAAAGCGCCTAATAGTAATGTTTGGCGGATTAATGTAAATAGACGACAAATTAGACAGACATAGATTATAGAGATTCCTTCAATCAAATTGGTTAATTTTTGATGTTCTACCGAAGTATCTTTAAAATCGTGTCATTGTTTCGTGGCATATGGGGGTTATAAAACATTTCAAAAGTAGTCTGGTTCAAACCGGCCTTCATCAGGTAAAATGCTGCCTTTACAGATTACTACTTTTCTCCTTGGCTCAGGCAAAACCCAAACCAAAATCGACCAACCCCGAACAAAAACGGATGTTTGCTAGACAAATAAGTCAGCGCTTGCGTGAAGCCGGGATGTTGATGTCATTTGCATTAGCAATTTACGTCCTGGTCGCACTTGTTAGTTATCATTCGGGGGATTCCTCCTGGTCGCATAGTGGTACCAATGAGCAAATTAAAAATATGGGTGGAATTGCAGGCGCATGGATTTCCGACCTTTTATTTTATCTGTTCGGATATTTATCGGCTCTGCTTCCAATTATGATCATATATAACGGTATTATTCTTGCTCGTACTCGAAAATTAACGACTGAAGACCGATATCAAATGCTGGTCATTCGATGGAGCGGGTTTGTTTTGACTCTGATTTCAGGCTGCGCTTTATCGAGTATACATTTTGCGGTCAACCCCGATGCACTGCCGCTCGATGCCGGTGGTATCCTTGGGCAAATTACCGGTAACTATTTTTCTCAGGGAATGGGATTTCCCGGCGCAACCGTACTACACCTGGCTCTTTTTCTTGCCGGCCTGACTCTATTTACCGGGATTTCCTGGTTAGCCTTTGTTGATGCCACAGGCTCGTTTAGCATAAAAATATTCGACCGCGCAGTGGATCGATATTATTTATTGAAAGACAGGCTTGAAGGCAATCGAAACCGTAATCAACGTGAACAGATACTGACGGTTCAAAAACAAAAACAGGAATGGCGTCGACCTTTAAATATTGAGCCAGTTATTCAGAAGGTGACTGAAAGCACGAGAGTTGAAAAGGAAAGACAAATACCGCTGTTCAAGGCGTCAGGGACGGGTGCGAGCTGTATACCGCCGCTTGCTTTACTGGATGATCCGAAACCACAAACAGCGGGATATAGTAAATCAGCTCTCGAGGCCATGTCAAAACAGCTGGAACTTAAACTGGCAGATTTTGGTATCGAAATTCAAGTGGTGTCGGTGCATCCCGGGCCGGTTATCACGAGATTTGAAATATTGCCCGCCGCGGGTGTCAAAGTAAGTCAAATCACCAGTTTATCAAAAGATCTGGCCAGATCTTTATCGGTAATAGGCGTTCGAGTCGTTGAAATCATTCCAGGCAAATCGGTCATGGGACTCGAAGTTCCAAATGAAAATCGGGAGTTAGTTGTTCTCAGTGAAATAATACGATCACAGGCTTTTGACCAATCATCATCACCTTTAACTTTAGCGTTGGGAAAAGATATCAGTGGTAACGCGGTCGTCGCTGATTTAGCAAAGATGCCGCACCTTCTGGTAGCGGGGACTACCGGTTCGGGTAAGTCAGTTGGCATTAATGCAATGTTGCTTAGTCTTCTTTACAAAGCAACACCTGAAGAGGTCCGCATGATACTAATCGATCCCAAAATGTTGGAGTTAAATGTTTACGAAGGGATTCCGCATTTAATCGCGCCCGTAGTGACGGATATGAAGGAGGCCGCAAATGCACTTAGATGGTGTGTGGCCGAGATGGAAAGGCGCTACAAATTAATGTCATGTCTTGGTGTCAGAAATATTTCAGGCTTCAATAAAAAAGTGCGTGAAGCGATAGCTGCTGGAGAACCCTTAAAAGATCCGTTGTTTGACAGGAAAAAGTTGCTACTGGATCCCGATGCAAAACCCGATTATCTTGTCAGTTTGCCCTACATTGTAGTCGTAGTGGATGAGTTTGCGGATATGATCATGGTGGTTGGGAAAAAGGTTGAAGAACTGATTGCCCGGTTAGCCCAAAAGGCCCGAGCCTCAGGAATCCATTTATTATTGGCGACGCAAAGGCCATCAGTAGATGTTATTACTGGATTGATAAAATCTAATATTCCAACCCGAATTGCTTTTCAGGTTTCATCCAAAGTAGATTCGAGAACCATTCTTGACCAAATGGGCGCCGAAACATTACTCGGTCATGGAGATATGTTATATCTACCCCCAGGGACTAGTCTCCCAGAGCGGGTTCATGGTGCCTTTGTCGATGATCATGAGGTTCATGCGGTCATCCAGGAAATCAAATCGACAGGTAAGCCTAATTATATCGAAGATGTTCTTGATGAATCTAAATCTGCAGTGTTACCCGGCGAGTCGGATCGAGATTCAAGCGGGGAAGAAGCCGATCCGTTGTATGACGAGGCCGTAGCAATAGTGACCGAAACTCGCAAAGCATCGATATCCTATGTTCAACGACGTTTGAAAATAGGCTATAACCGGGCCGCCCGGATGGTCGAAGAAATGGAAGCTTCTGGGGTCGTGTCGTTGGTTCAATCTAATGGAAGTCGTGAAGTACTTGCGCCTCCGCCACCAAAAGACTAAATAAAATGAAAAAACTTTTGTTAGTAATTCTTTCTATGGCGTTAGTAACAACCGTCTATGCCGAAACAGCTGAATCAAGATTGAATCGTGCACTGGCTAAGCTGGATAGTATTACAGCTAATTTTGTTCAGACCGTGCTGGATGACAATCAACAAATAGTCCAGCAAAGTCTGGGAACTGTTGCGCTTCAGCGACCCGGTAAATTTGCCTGGATTTACACCTCACCCTATGAACAAAAAATAATTGCCGATGGAAAAGAGCTCTGGGTCTATGACGTTGACCTGGATCAAGTTACGGTTAAGCCATTAGATAGTGGACTGGCAACTGCACCTATAATGGTATTGATGAATAAAGACAATATAAATGAGCAGTTTATCGTCAGCGAAATCGGTGATAAAAAGCATTTATATTGGGTTGAACTGGAGCCAGTTGCGAAAGATATGGAATATTCACATGTGTATCTTGGTCTTGAAGATTCAAACGTTGTAGCCATGCAATTGCGCGATAGTTTTGGCCAAAGTACCCAGATTGTATTTGAAAACCTCCGGCTAGATGTCATCCATGATCCCGCCATATTTGAATTCATACCACCTAATGGTGTCGACGTATTTGCTGTAGATGGTTAATGGCTCGCTAAGGAAAAAAGTTGACTGACTTTTTCGAAACTGAATCCGAACATCGACCGCTTGCTGATCGTCTTCGTCCGATAAAACTAGAACAGGTTTGGGGGCAGTCGCATCTGTTGGCTGAAGGCAAGCCACTGCGCATGGCAATCGAAGCTAATAAACTGCATTCGATGGTATTCTGGGGTCCGCCTGGTACGGGTAAAACGACATTAGCTCGATTAATTGCACATTATTCTGATGCTCATTTTATTACGCTGTCGGCCGTATTATCTGGCGTAAAAGATATTCGTGATGCGGTTCAACAAGCGAAGCAAATTTCCGCCAGAACAGTCCTTTTTGTCGACGAGGTTCATCGTTTTAATAAATCGCAACAGGATGCATTCCTACCCCATATTGAAGATGGTACGCTTTTGTTTATTGGGGCAACCACAGAAAACCCATCATTTGAATTGAATAATGCATTGCTATCTCGGGTCCGAACCTATGTTTTAAAATCGGTTACCGCTGATGATATGTTTAAAGTGATCGATCGAGCACTCAAGGATGACGAAATGGGTCTGGGTAAACTTGACCTTTCGATGGATAAGGAAGCACAGGAGGTCCTGGTTGCAAGCGCCGACGGGGATGTCCGGAAAGCCTTGACCTATCTTGAAATTGCCAGTGATCTTACGACCGACCATATTATTGATGCCAGGCTTGTTAAGGAAGTTGCTGGGCAGGGCGTGCGTCGATTTGATAACAAAGGTGATATTTTTTACGATCAAATATCTGCTCTGCATAAATCAGTCAGAGGCTCAGATCCAGATGCAGCGCTTTACTGGTTTTCGCGCATGCTTGATGGCGGATGTGATCCTGCTTATATTGCAAGGCGGGTTGTTCGCATGGCCATCGAAGATATTGGGCTGGCAGATCCGAGAGGCCTGGATATTACATTGAATGGCTGGAAGACCTACGAGAGACTTGGCAGTCCGGAAGGAGACCTCGCGATCGCGCAGGGAATTGTTTATATCGCCTGCGCGGCAAAAAGCAACGCTGTATATCAGGCCTATAATGAATCACGAGCTGCAGCTGAAAGAACGGGAAGTCTGGAAGTCCCAAAACATCTTCGCAATGCGCCCACTCAGCTAATGAAATCCGAAGGCTATGGCGAAAACTACCGCTATGCCCACGATGAAGAAGCGGGGTTTGCCGCGGGTGAGCGTTATTTTCCAGACGAAATGCCGGAGGCACACTATTACAAACCGGTCAATCGAGGCCTGGAACAAAAAATCGGAGAAAAACTGAATCAGCTTAAACTTCGAAACCGAGACGCACGAAATGAATAGGCCTTTCAGTGAATCCTGCTTGCAAAACAGCGATGTTATCCTCAATGTCATAACACCTTATCTAAGAGAGGCTAAGAAAGTGCTCGAGATAGGCAGTGGGACGGGTCAACATGCGGCTTATTTTGCGCCACTATTTTCTAATCTGAGTTGGCAAACATCGGATCTTTCTGAAAACCTGCCCGGTATAAAATCCTGGATTGAAAGCACTGAATGCCAAAACATTCCTGAACCAATAGAATTAGATGTAAATCAGGACTGGCCAGAAATCAGCGTTGATTTGATTTACACGGCCAACACCCTGCACATAATGGATCAGTCAAGTGTAGAGAAATGTTTAACAGGATTATCCGATGTTTTGACGGATAACGGATGCCTGATTCTTTACGGACCGTTTAATTACAATAATCAATATACTTCAGATAGCAACCGTCGATTTGACGTTTGGCTTAAACAAAACAATCCGTTAAGTGGCATTAAAGACTTTGAACGGATATCCGAATTATTGCTATCGTCGGGCTTGAGTATTGAAGCCGATTGCGAAATGCCTGCGAATAATCGAATATTGATATTTAAACCTGAACTTTGAACCGCTATCCTTGACTAATTATTCAACCACATAACACACTAACTGGCCCTCATTTATGATCAAGTTAATTATAACCTCCTTAATCGCTCTGCTTTTAGTCGGGCAAAATAGCCTAGCTGCAGATTCAGATCCGCTGACCGAATTATTACGGTTGCGCCTCGGAACAGAATCTATTACTGAGCCGGTGGCCACTCCAATAGACGGAGTATTTCAAACACGATTTGGCGACAAGTTTGCTTATCTTATCGATGGTGGGAGATATGTCTTGATCGGTGATTTGATCGATTTGAAAACGGCCAAAAATCTAACCGAATCTAGCCGACGTTCCCTCATCAGTGACGAAATAAATAAGGTCTCTCTCGATTCGTTGACTATTTTCCCGGCTGATAATGAAGAGAAGGCAGTTTTGAATGTATTTACGGATACCTCCTGTGGTTATTGTCAAAAATTACATGAGGAAGTTAAATATTTACAGGAAGCCGGTATATCGGTTAGATATTTTCCCTATCCTCGAGGTGGTGCTCAAGGTCCCGGTTATTCAGATTTAAAGAAGGTCTGGTGTTCGGATGATCGGCAACGTGCAATGAATATTGCAAAGGGCGTTAATTATGGTGAATTAGGCAGCGACGACTGTGAGGCGGCAAGTTTTATCGACGAAGGACATCGACTCGGAAACTTAATTGGCGTTACTGGTACACCTGCACTTTATACGTCTTCAGGTGAAAAATTTAACGGCTACGTGCCTTACAAACAGTTAATTCCACGTTTATTAAACAATTAATAAATATAAATTCCTTACCGCTATGTTGCTATATTTAATGGTGCCTATTGAAATAATATGGCACTGCTGAGTACCCGATTAGACCTCTGGATCTCATAAATTTTTGGCAATGTGCTAGTATCATGATCAGGCTGAAACCGACGAATTGTGGCAATGACCGAAATCGAAAATAATGAAAACACTGTTTCAAATGACACAGTGGCAGAAAATTTAATATCTAAGGTAAAGAAAGAACTTCCGGAAACCGGAGAGTATGGTGGTCCGAAAGGTCTTGAACCTACTCGGTATGGTGATTGGGAAAAAAACGGCCGCTGTATCGATTTTTGAATACGAAATTACCCCATCAGTTTTTTCTTACCATTACTGATAAAAGTAACACAATCAGCTACAAGCATTTCCTATTAAATTAAGGATAAGAAGACATGATCAGCAATCATCCGGTTTCGCCTCATCTGCAAATCTATCGGCTTCCGCTGACGGCACTATTGTCAATCACTCACAGAGCGACAGGGGTCTTTATTGCTTTTGGTGCACTGGTTCTAGTCTGGGTTCTCGTGACGATAGCGAGTGGTCCCGAAGCCTATCAGGCTTTATCGGGTCATTTATCGAGTTGGTACGGCCAAATTTTCCTCTTCGGTTTAACGCTCAGCGTTTACATTCATTTTTGTAATGGTATCAGGCATTTATTCTGGGACGTTGGAATAGGCTTTGACCTCGATGTTGTCGATAAATCTGCAAAACTGGCGATTATCGTTGCTTTAATATTAACCATAGCTACCTGGGTGGTAGCCGTACTGGCGGGATGATCTGATGAGTCGATTACAAACACCTTTGTCAAAGGTTAAAGGCCTGGGATCTGCCAAAGATGGGACTTCACATTTTTGGCATCAACGATTAACAGCTTTATTGTTAATTCCACTGGTACTCTGGTTGGGATTTAGCCTTGCTGCCTTACCGGCTCAATACGGGACTTTGATCGGTTGGTTACAACAAACCCCGGTCGCGATTTTACTGGTTCTTTCGATTTTTGCTATTTTTTACCATGCACAACTAGGGTTACAGATTATCATCGAAGATTACGTTTCAAATCATGCTACGCGAACAATTTGCATCATTCTGAATAGCTTTACCTGTTTGATAGCGGGCATTACAGGCATAGTTTCAGTATTAAAGATTACTTTTGGAGCTTAAGGGATGACTCAAAATCAGAAAATAATCGATCATGCCTATGACGTCGTTATTGTTGGGGCTGGTGGCGCAGGTCTACGGGCAACACTGGGTATGGCAGCGGCAGGTTTATCCACTGCCTGTGTTACAAAAGTATTTCCCACCCGCAGCCATACGGTGGCGGCTCAGGGTGGCATGAGTGCTTCACTGGGTAATATGGGTCCCGATACCTGGCAATGGCATATGTATGACACCGTAAAAGGGTCAGATTGGCTAGGCGATCAGGATGCTATTGAATATATGTGTCGTGAAGCGGTACCTGCAGTCATAGAGTTAGAACATTACGGAGTTCCTTTTTCACGCACTGAAGAAGGTAAAATTTATCAGCGACCGTTCGGTGGTATGACCACCAACTTCGGTGAAGGCACCGCTCAAAGAACCTGTGCAGCAGCTGATCGAACAGGTCACGCTATTTTACACACCCTCTATCAGCAATCGCTAAAACATAAAGCTGAATTCTATATTGAATATTTTGCCATTGACCTGATTATGGATGATGGTGTCTGTCGTGGTGTTATAGCATGGGACCTGGCAACTGGAGAACTTCATCGTTTTCGAGCACACACGGTTGTACTCGCTACGGGAGGCTGTGGTCGGGCTTATTTTTCCGCAACTTCAGCACATACCTGTACCGGCGACGGTAGCGCAATGGTTATTAGAGCAGGGTTGCCGTTGCAGGATATGGAGTTTGTGCAGTTTCATCCCACCGGCATTTACGGGGCAGGTGTACTGATTACCGAGGGTGTCCGTGGAGAGGGCGGATATTTGACGAACTCTGACGGCGAAAGGTTTATGGAACGTTATGCTCCAAATGCCAAAGATTTAGCATCACGGGATGTTGTTAGTCGTTCAATGACTATCGAAATAAATGAAGGAAGAGGTGTCGGACCCGATAAAGATCATATCCATTTGCACCTTGAGCATCTAGGCCCTGAAGTTATCAATGAACGTTTACCGGGCATTGCCGAGTCGGCAGAAATATTTGCGGGTGTTGATGTAACAAAAGAGCCTATTCCAGTTTTACCAACCGTTCATTACAACATGGGCGGTATTCCCACAAATTATCATGGTGAGGTTGTAACCATAAAAGATGGTGACCCCGACTCTGTTGTACCCGGTTTAATGGCTATTGGCGAGGCCGCCTGTGTCTCAGTGCATGGTGCTAATCGATTAGGGTCAAACTCGTTACTTGATATTGTAGTTTTTGGACGAGCCGCCGCATTAAAAGCGGCTGAAATTATAACTCCGGGATTGCCACATAAATCGATTAGCGATGATGCTACCACCGCAATAGTTGACCGATTAGACAAACTTCGGACTGCGAGTGGCGGAACACCAACGGCAAAAATTCGAGATGATATGCAGCGCACAATGCAAAAGCATGCTGCCGTTTTCAGAACGGGTGATTCCATGCAAGAAGGCGTTGCAAAAATGAATGAGATTTTTGATAGTTTTAAAGACGTCCGCACTAGTGACCGAGGCATGATATGGAATACCGATTTGGTAGAAACCCTCGAGCTGGAAAATTTATTATTGCAAGCACAAACTATTATTCAAGGAGCATTGAATCGACTTGAAAGTCGCGGCGGACATGCACGTGAAGATTTTAGCGAGCGAGATGATGAGAGCTGGATGAAGCATACGCTTTCATGGGTAGATGATTCGGGCGTTGTTGAGTTCGATTATAGACCGGTACACATGTATACCTTAAGCGACGAATGCGAAGTAATACCACCTAAAACCCGCGTTTACTAAGTTTGGAGATTATGAGAAATGGCTGAGTTTTCACTCCCCGCAAATTCCATTGTTAAACGGGGTAAGGTTTATAAAGCACCCTCTGGTAGCAAAAACGTAAGGCGATTTATCATTTATCGATACGATCCTGCTAATGGTGAAAATCCTCGTACTGATACCTATGAAGTCGATATGGATACCTGTGGTCCAATGGTTCTAGATGGGCTTTTAAAAATAAAAGACCAGATAGACTCTACGCTTTCTTTGCGACGGTCCTGCAGGGAAGGGATTTGTGGTTCCTGTTCGATGAATATTGATGGTGGAAATACGCTTGCCTGTATTAAAGCAATTTCTGATATCAAGGGGGATGTGAAAGTGTATCCGCTACCACATCAGCCCATTATAAAAGATCTGGTTTCAGATTTGACTCATTTTTATGCGCAGTATGCATCTATTGAACCATGGATGAAGACTGACTCACCGACTCCGCCGGATCGTGAACGTCTTCAATCCCGCGAAGACCGTGAAAAACTCGATGGGCTTTATGAGTGTATTCTTTGCGCCTGTTGCTCTACCAGCTGTCCAAGTTATTGGTGGAATAGTGACCGGTTTCTGGGGCCGGCAGCTTTGTTAAATGCCTATCGATGGATCGTCGATAGTCGCGATGAAGCAACCGGTCAACGACTTGATGATCTGGAAGATCCTTTCAAACTGTATCGATGCCATACCATAATGAACTGTGCCGACTCTTGTCCAAAAGGTTTGAATCCGGCAAAAGCCATTGCAGCAACGAAAAAGCTTCTGGTGCAGCGAAAAATATAATGACTGAAATATCCAGACTGCGTTGGCTATGCCGTCGTGGAATGAAGGAACTAGATCTAGTTTTAAACAATTATCTTGATTTGGAATATCCAGCTGCAATGGCTGAAGAGCAGCGGATTTTTCATGAAATACTGGAACTGCAAGACCCTGATTTATACTCACAGCTTCTGGGTCGAACAGCGGTAAAAAACCCTGCTCATGAGCCAATAATTTTAAAGCTCAAATCAATAGTTGCCGTAAAAAGTAGAAAATAAAAACTAATTAATCGGTACTTTTATAGAGTTCAGGCCAGAAACGTTTCACGACCGGGCTATGTTGCTGATAAGAATGACAGGTGTTTATGAAATTCTTTACATCATCTTTCTTTGCAGGCTCTTTAAGATCAGAACGCCGGGCGCTTACGATTGTTTGAATAGCCGTTGTTGCAACGGGTCCCAGCAATTCTGTCAAATGAGTGCAACCGGCTGAGCCCCCCATCGCTATTTTTGATTTTTTGGTCCAACCTGGAGCAATTTTCAATCCAATTAACTGACGCACTACCTGACTGACCTGGTGGCAATAATTAAAGGGGGAAAAGTCGATACAGGCGTCGGCATCCATGACCTCCAATTCGATGTTTATCGTCAGTCTGATAGACATGTCGTGTAAAGCTTCATCTGCTTCAATCCATCCTCCACGGTCCTGATTGGTAAATCGGTAAGGCTTGGTATCTATAATTCTACCTTCGATATCCCAGAGATTATCGTTACGCTCATATCCCTGGCAGGTCACTACCCGCGTGTGAGCGAGCTGGCGTTCTACAGTTTCTGAAAGTGGCACAATTATTCCTCTGAAATATCAATCGATATAGGCTAATAATGTTCACATTAGCAGCGATAGCCAGTAGTATCTGGGTGGCTACAATTTTAGAGGATAATGGAATGGAAATCGCCTACGTTTTGATCGGCTCTAGCCTACTGATTTTTATATTTTTAATGCTCTGGTTAAAAGAGCGAAAACAAGCAAGAATGGAATTTATCGCTTATGGATTAAGGGGTGATGAGGGAAATGATGAAAATACCAAAACTAACATAACCGTTATGGAATCCGGGTTCGTTGAAGCCATGGATAAACTGGAGGCCATGGGTGAAGTATCGCGGGATCAAAGGGACCAATGGGTATGGACTAAAACCGGCAAGCCAGTTGGTCAAAAGTAAATAAAACTCCCTTCAAGTACAGGATGATTCAAGTCACGGTCGGTCAGTTTCGTTTGAAATGATTTTATCTGACCATGCCAAAGGAGTTGGCATTTCAGTTATTGGTGTACTCATTCTGAGTCCGGAAAGTTTGTTTGTTCGACTCAGTGCCATCGATACTAATTCACTTATTTTTTATAGAAATCTATTCCCAATTTTTTCAATAACTCTTTGTTTGCTTGTCTGGTATCACATGCAGTTTATCCCCGTATTTTTAGCGATGGGTTAAGCTGGAGTGTAAACGGTTTCTTTTATTCAATAACTAGCGTTACATTTGTTCTTTCTATACAAAATACATCCGTAGCAAATACCCTTGTAATTTTATCTTCAGCACCTGTATTCGCCGCTATATTTTCGACATGGTTCCTGTCCGAAAAACAAACATTACTAACCTGGTGCTGATCGGATTCTCATTGATCAGTATTGGCGTTATCGCTTATGGAAGCCTGGGATAGACTTCAACTATGACAGGTGATTTTTTGCATTGCTCTGTGCAATATCTACCGTTTCGAGTGCAGTTATAGTTCGAAAATATCGTGATAAAGACTTGATTGGATCAATCATCATCGGGTGCCTGATAGGTTGTTTTTTTGCTCTTTTCTACGATCCAGTCGAGTTATTAAAATTAGATCAATGGTTATACCTTATCTTTGATCGGTTTTCTGATCGTTCCAGCGGCTTTTATAATACTAACAAAGTCACCTCGGTTCATTCGATCTGCAGAGGTTCAACTAATATTTCTTCTCGAAGCCATTTTGGTACCTTTATGGGTTTGGTTATTTATTTCATAAACACCTTCTCTTTATACCCTGATTGGCGGCGCAGTATTGTTAATTTCCGTCGTTGGTTTCGCGTTTCTATCCATTCAGCAATATTAACGGGCCGGCCTGGTCGCTATTAAGTTAATCATTTCGAAGGCGATTGTGGCAGCAGCGAGTGACGTTATTTCAGCATGATCATAAGCGGGGGCGACTTCCACAATATCAGCGCCCACGAGGTTAAGTCCTTTTAAACCTCGAATAATATTAACCAATTCGCGGCTGGTGAGGCCTGCAATCTCTGGTGTTCCTGTACCCGGCGCGTGAGCAGGATCCAATACATCAATATCGATTGACAGATAGAGGGGGTTATCACCCACCCGGTCTCTGATTCTTTTAACAACATGATCGACACCATGATTTTGTAGTTCGTCGCAGTGGACGATCTTGAATCCAAACTCTTCGTCGTTTTTTAAATCTTCACGACTATAGAGGGGCCCCCTAATACCGACATGCATGGAAGCATCGTCAAGAAATAATCCTTCCTCAGCAGCCCGTCTAAACGGGGTGCCGTGGGTATAAGGCGCGCCAAAGTAGGTATCCCAGGTATCGAGATGAGCGTCAAAATGAACCAGTGCAACACAACCAAATTTCTTATTTATAGAGCGTAATAGTGGCACTGCAATTGTATGATCACCACCAAGGCTGACAATCGCATCAGATTTACTGTGCAAGTCATCAGCGGCAGCCTCAATTTGCTGAATAGCCTCTTCAATATTATAAGGGTTGCAGGCAACATCCCCTGCATCGGCTACTTGAAGTTGTTTAAAAGGCTCCGTGTCATAAGCGGGATGGAAGTTGGTTCGAAGGTGCCGCGAAGCCTGTCTGATGGCCTGCGGCCCAAATCGCGCGCCTGGGCGATAACTGGTGCCCGAATCGAAAGGTATCCCAAGAATAGCAACATCACATCGGTTTACATCCCGTAACTCGGGTAAACGACAATAAGTAGAAGGTCCGGCATAACGCGGAACGATGGTGCCACTGACGGGTTCTATCGTTTTCGAATTTTCTGACATGGATCTAGCCTTGAAATCAAAATAAAGGAAACTTATATCATCTCGACGAAAATTGAGCAATTTGACATCGCCTCGTGGACCTTAAATCGGCTAAAATCTGCAGGATAAATTATTTGCGAGATAGTTATGGCCATTAAGTCAGTGTTACGAATGGGCGAAGCTGGCCTGTTAAAGAAGTCTCTGAAGGTGAGTGATCCTGGTTCTGACGAAGTAAAACGATTACTTGTCGATATGTGGGACACTATGCATTCATTAAATGGTGCCGGATTGGCTGCCCCACAAATCGGAGTGAACTTACAGGTTGTAATTTTTGGATTTGAAAAAAATGAGCGTTATCCCGAGGCGCCTGATGTCCCTTTAACGGTTCTTATCAACCCCGAAATCGAAGTGATAGATAGTGTAATGGAATCTGGATGGGAAGGGTGTTTAAGCGTCCCTGGTCTGCGTGGATTGGTTTCGCGTTATAATAACATTCGATATATCGGTCTCGATGAACATGGACAGGCGATAGATCGAATTGTCGAAGGATTTCATGCAAGGGTTGTACAGCATGAGTGTGATCATTTAAATGGCTATTTATATCCCCAAAGAATGACTGATTTCCGATACTTTGGGTTTTGCGATGAGCTCGAAAAAAATCAATACCTGATGGATTCGATTTAAGAGGTAATGACAATAATAATCTTTTTCGGTAATGGAAGCTCATACTCCGAAGCAGTTTTTGACCAGTTAATTTTCAGGGACTTGGTGCCCATTACCGCGGCTATACCATTTTACGGGAAATCGATTGATCAGAATCACAATACCGGGATTGTTTTAGATTCTCCTGATTTACCGTTTGTTACTAAACTTCGCTATTATGGTTGCAAAGTTATCTGGGCTCCTGCCCATGACAACGAAGCATTATTCGATGAATTACAATCCACCCTTTATGATTACCTGATTGTGGCTTGCTGGCCTTATCTTTTAAAGCCAATACTCTATCGCCTTGTCAAGCGCCGAGCCTTAAACCTTCATCCATCACTGTTACCGTTATTTCCTGGACCTGATCCCATTGGCGAACAATTAAAATCAGCGGCAAAAATTTCCGGTGTCACTATCCACCAGTTAAATGAATGTTTTGATCAGGGGCCCGTACTATTACAGGCTAGATATAATCCAGACAAAGGTAACTTTTCTTTACCCATGGTGGAAAAAGAAGCCGGAACTTTAGCAGGCGATCTTGTTGTTGATTTCATTAAAAATGAATCTGGAGCTTTATATTCTGCATGACCTCGTAACTTCAAACTTGTTAAGCATTTAAGCCATCCTTATTGCCAGTCGCAACTTTTATTTGTTTCGATAATCTCGCATAAAATTTCAGACCATTTTGTTGCTTTGCCAACTGCGATGCGCCAGCATTATGCTTCGCCAGTTTGTTCCAGTCCTCTTGCCAGAGTATATCCAGTGAAATCAGTAACACCCTTGTTCGAAATAGCCGAAATTGATGATAAACATATCTGGCATCCGTACAGCGCCATGCATTCAGATAGTTCAATTTATACAGTCGAATCTGCCTCTGGAGTCAGGTTAAAACTATTTAACGGAAAGGAACTCATCGATGGAATGTCATCCTGGTGGTGCGCCTTGCATGGCTATAATCATCCGCGGCTAAACAAAGCACTCATTGACCAGTCCCAACTTATGTCACATGTGATGTTTGGCGGATTGACCCACAAACCTGCGGTCGAGCTGGTTAAGAGATTACTGAAAATTGTACCGCAAGGCTTGTCTTCGGTATTTCTCTCCGATTCAGGATCGGTATCAGTAGAGGTAGCGATGAAAATGGCAATTCAGTACTGGAATGCATCGAATCTACCCGCAAAGCAACAATTTATGACCATTCGAAACGGATATCACGGTGATACTTTTGGCGCCATGTCGGTATGTGACCCGGTTACGGGCATGCATGGATTGTTTTCAGAGGCTCTGAAACAACAACATTTTGTACCGTCACCTTCATGCCGTTTTGGGGGCTCTGCAAATTCATCAGATCTGGAAGCAGTGGAATCTACCTTAAAGTCAAAAGCTTCTTCAATTGCTGCCTTTATCCTTGAGCCAATAGTGCAAGGGGCCGGTGGCATGAAGATCTACTCGGCGTCCTATTTATCCGAAGTCAGGCGACTTTGTGACCAATATGAGGTTCTTTTGATTGTAGATGAAATAGCAACTGGGTTCGGGCGTACTGGCAAGATGTTTGCGTCCCATCATGCTGAGATTACGCCTGATATTATGTGTATTGGAAAAGCTATGACGGGTGGGTATATGACGTTAGCCGCGACTTTAACGACCCCTGAAATTAGCAATAAAATAGACGGTGCCGATCCAGGCGTTTTTATGCACGGGCCTACATTTATGGGAAATCCCCTGGCCTGTGCGGTTGCTTCAGCGAGCATAGACTTACTCATGAATCAGGATTGGGAGTTACGGGTTCAAAGTATTTCAAATCGCTTGCTGGCCGGTCTTAGTCCCTGTTTGAACCATGCTTCAGTCGTTGATGTTAGGGTTCTTGGCGCTATCGGTGTTGTAGAGCTAAAGACGCCAGTCGATATGGAAAAGATCACCCAGTTTTTTGTTGCTCAAGGCGTCTGGATAAGACCATTTGGACGACTCGTGTATTTAATGCCACCTTACATTATCAATGATGATGACCTCGACACCCTGTGCTTAGTTATTGTGAAAGCCATAGAGCAAGCATGAATGTTATCTATAGAACCAATAAGAAGCAGGCAGGCCTGGTCGAAATAAATTAATAATTTCTGTATTTTGCCGTTACAGATATTATGAAAAATCTTACTCTGTTAACAGTTGTCCTTGTAATGCTTTCGGCTTGCTCAAAAATCAGCACTCAGATAGATTTTAATCACGAAGCAGTTAAACCAGATAGTGTTGAATTGCACTATGCGAAGCGCCCTGATTGTAATTATGAAATAGTAGGATATTTAAATACCAGCGGGGGATATTATTCACTCGATTCACTGATAGACAACTTTAGAAGGGCGGCAGGATCTATTGGGGCAACCGGAGTTTATGTAACTTTTACTCAAAGGCTGGATATTGGTGAATTTATTGCCTCGGCTCAGGCAATTCGATGTGAATTCCCTGTCAGTACCGCATTTTAACGGACCCAGGTAAATACTGGACGTGATGTGGACTGTCTTTGTTTACAGTAGTTTAGTTAATCCTCCTCACCGGGATCATCCTGATTTGATTCTTCACTGCTCTCGATGAGAATTTTATCCTTTTCTTCTGGGGTCAATATTATTGTGTCATCATTATCCATAGTGGTTCTCTCGGATGAGTTGTCTGTTTACACCCGTTGTTAACGAGTGCGGTTATTATACTTAATCTCTAATTATTGTCATGGAATGACAAAACCAATTTATACCTGAATAGATTACGGCCAAATACCTTTTTTGGAAAGACCTGAATTTTATTGCCAAATCTGAAAGTTTCGATAAACAAACCTTTCATATATTCCAAAATTACTTGCTAGTTCAATAATTTATGACTACTCTTTAATCTAGAATGTTAGTTTCTACGATTCGTAATTTTCCTATTAAAACATTGAGTAGGCAACGGTGAACCCCCCAAATACCCCAATAGGAATATTAATAGCGAGTGTTTGTTTAATCTTTTTAATGATTGCTCAGTCCGCTCATGGGCAAATTGAAGATCAACGGCGGTTATTTTTAAAAACATCCGAGGCATTAAAACTTAACCGGTTATCAGTCTTTGAATCTGGATTGATAAAGCTCAAAGACTATCCGCTATTACCCTATCTCAAATATGAACAGATTAAAAAAAATCTGCGTAATGCTTCGAATGATGAAGTTCGGGAATTTCTTGAAACTTATCAAAGTTATCCCTTTGCCTACCACCTGCGAAACAAATGGTTGTCTCTTCTCGCAAAACAGAAAAAATGGCGAGAATATCTGGTGTTTTTCGATAACCGAGAAAATACTCGCCTGCAATGCCATGCTTTTCAGGCGCGACTAAAACTTAACCTGACGGATAATATTGAAAAAGATATTGAAAAAATCTGGTTGCGTGGCTATTCACAACCCGATGAATGTGATCCTGCTTTCAATTATCTCTTGCAACATACTCCTGGTAATGAAAAATTAATCTGGAGTCGAATCAAAAAAGCCTACCATTCGAGGAGACCTGGGCTAGCCCGATATCTAGCCAAAAAATTACCCGCTGATCAGCATGTGGCGGCTGGGCTTTGGTATAAGGCTCATAAACGTCCAGAAAAAACCTTAAAAGACTTGCTCGAACGTGAAATCGACCCTGATAGTTATCCTATCGTTGTTCACGGACTGGATCGCTTAGCTCGAAAAGACAGTCTTAGCGCTTTAAAGTTATGGGATGTGGTAAAGAGTAAATATTCATTTTCCCAATCTGAACAAGATCAAATTGATCAACGTATAGCCTTATCCGCTGCTTACCAACATCAGCCTGAAGCTGCGGCATTGTTAGTTAAATTACCCCAGCGTCTCAAAAATGATCAGGCTTTTCTGTGGTTAGCCCGAATACAGTTGAGAGAACAAGACTGGAAAGGTTTACTGTCCACCATACAATCTATGCCGGACAGACTTCGATCTGAAAATGAATGGCAATACTGGTTTGCACGATCCACAGAGCAAACAGGCGCAATTTCTGAATCGTTAAATTTGTTTTCGAAAGTTGCTACAATTAGCAGCTATTATGGGTTTTTGGCATCTGACAAGGTTAAACAGGGTTACACGATTACCCAGGAAGACGTATTTGCAAGCTCTGATATCGATGAATCAGCTTTTCTCCAAAACAATCCATATCTTCTGCGAGCCAGGGAGCTATTCTTCGTTAATCGCCTGGTCGAAGCAAAACGGGAATGGTTTCAGGCATTACGACTATTGAAATCTAGTCAGATAAAGCAGGCAGCTGTACTAGCTTCTCGCTGGAAATGGCATGACAGTGCCATTCGTACAGTTGCAAAAACGTCTCATAGATCTGACTACAGTTTGCGTTTCCCCATGCCCTACAAAAACCTTGTTATGGATCACGCTAGAAATAACAAGCTGGATCCGTCAGTCATCTACGGTGTTATGCGTCGAGAAAGTTTATTTGATCCTTTAGCGAAATCCAGGGTAGGGGCTTTAGGCCTTATGCAATTAATGCCTTCGACAGCCCGTTATGTTGCGAAATCGCTGGGTTTAAAAAAGCCTCGACAATATGACATTTTAAATATAAATAATAATATCAAGCTGGGAACACATTATTTCGGATCAGTAATGGGGCGTTTCGACAATAACGTTGCGCTCGCAGCAGCTGCCTACAATGCCGGCCCTGGTAATGTAAAGCGTTGGTTACCCCGGGACAAAATATTACCCGCTGACCTATGGGTAGAAACAGTTCCCTTTAAAGAAACTCGAAACTATGTACAGGCAGTGTTAGCTTATTCAACGGTGTTTGATAAATCATTCGGAAGAGACACCTTAATTTCAAGCCGCATGGGCGACGTTCGTTCTAGTTATTAACTCGGTAGGCCCTATGCTTAAAATATACGGCGATATATTTTCGGGTAATTGTTACAAAATCAAGTTGCTCTGTGTTCTTTTAGAGATTGATCATGAATGGATTCCAATTGATATTCTGAAAAGTGAAACGCGAACCGATGAATTTTTACAGATTAATCCAGGCGGTGCTATTCCCGTATTAACAGATGAATCCGGTCAAGTTTATACCGAATCAAATGCAATATTGTATTTCCTCGGTCAGAACAGTGAATACTGGCCCGAAGCGGTTGAGTCGCAGACCAGAGTCTTGCAATGGATGTTTTTCGAGCAATATTCCCATGAACCCAATATTGCTGTCGCGAGATTTATCGAACACTATCTAGGGTTGCCTGATGAACGTAAAGACGAATATCTATCAAAGCAGAAGGGTGGAATAAGGGCACTTAAAATAATGGAGTTACGTTTATTAGTTTCAAAATACCTTGTCGGTGAAACTCCCTCGCTAGCTGATATTTCACTTTTCGCCTATACACATGTTGCACATGAAGGGGGTTTCGATTTATCGCAGTTTCCGGCCGTCCAGCAATGGATCGAGAATATTAAGGCACTCCTAAATTTTACCGGTATGGAAAACTAGACTATTCGCTTTTCCTGCTTTCGCTTAAACTAACCGACGCTGAGAACAGTGACAATTGTATTGATGCTTATCGGGCATTATAATTAAAGGTCTCTATCCTCCCTTATAAACCAGATTATCAGGTAACCGACGTGTCTAAATTTCAATCACAAATTGTAAATAAACGGAATCAATCAGGTTTCATAGCCGGCTCTGAAAAAATAAAATCATTCTCCAAACCTTGTCTCTTCATTTTCATGTCCATATTGACACTATCTCTCTTTGGTTGTGCAACGATAAAACTCACCGCTGAAGGTGAAATGGTGGAAGTAAGACAGCCAGATAATGTTGCCAATTGTATTGAAGTAGGGAAGACGAAAACCAATGTTACTTATCATGTATTGGGTATAGAACGACCAGAAGCGACGATGAAACGGGAATTAGCCGAAATTGCCAGAAACGGTGCAGCGAAATTAGGTGGTGATACCGTAGTACCGTTAACTGTTATAAAAGAAGGGGTTCAAACTTTCCTCGTTTACAATTGTAATAGCGTCTAATTGTTACAAACAAAACGTAGTTACTTTAACTCCTCTATTTAGGTTTTTCATATTATGAATCCTCCAAAACAGAAAATACTTTTCGTTTGTATGGGCAATATTTGCCGATCTCCGACTGCACAGGGGATATTTGAAAATAAAGTTAACCATGATGGCCTTTCCGATCAGTTTAATATCGATTCGTCTGGAACTCACAGTTATCACACCGGTAATTTGCCAGATTCTAGATCATCAGCGACGGCATTAAAAAATGGCATTGATTTAAGCAGCCAACGTTCGCGTCAAATTGAGCAGCAGGATTTTGAAATATTTGATTATATCGTTGCTATGGACAGGTCGAACTATGCCGAGTTATGCGCTCTTGCACCGGAGAACCATAGGATAAAAGTAGTTATGATGATGAGTTATGCCACTCAGTATTCTAACAATGAGGTGCCGGATCCTTACTACGGCGACGATGGGTTCGAAATTGTATTTCAAATGCTCGACGATGCTTGCCAGGGTTTATTGAACGAGCTTCGCGCCTGACACTATTGACTATTGGGTAATTGCGCTTCGTTGAGTAATTCCTGAATAATATTCGAAAGCTTTTTTCTAAAAAACAGAATCCTCCATTTACTACCTCCAGACTGTTTCCATAAAACAGCTGAGCGGATAACACACAATATGAGTGCTCTAACCCGAGCTGCATTATTTTCATTGGTTAAATAATTGGGGTTCCCTTTGACTATTATTCGTGGCGAGAGCGGGCTTATAATTTTTTGATAAAGGCCGCCTACTTTGCTAATACAATTTGAAAGGGGTAATTCGAAGGATTCAGTCTGTTCTGCAACCTGCCGGAGCTCCCGTGTAATTTCATCACGAATAGAAGCATTACTGATGATTTGGTCGCTCAGTTTCAGGGCTGAAAACAAATAATAGGGAATCGTGGCGGTTTGTTGAGTTCGATTACCCGTCAAAAAATTGAGCGCTTCCTGTAACCCAAAACTGATATTACTTAAATTGCCAAATATTTCTATGCCGGATGATGCTTCAAACTCAAACAAGCTATCAAAACAGGGCTCGAAAATTTCTGATGGACATTGACCTCGATGCGCGATGTCATCGATTAAGGTCGCAGCCTGGAACATCCCCGCTAGCGCAATGCCCTGATTGTGTAGTGAATTCATTAATTAGCCTGGTAGGCAGCATCGATCGTAGCGCCACCGAGGCAAATTTCGTTATCGTAGAAAACCATTGCCTGTCCTGCGGTTATAGCACGTTGAGGTGAATCAAAAATTACTTTGCCAGTATTAGATGCGTTTAATTTCACGACGCAGGTTGAGTCATTCTGTCGATAACGAATTTTGGCCGTACAGGTGAATTCATGCTCAGGCTCATTCCCATTAATCCAGTTGGAATGGATAATGCTGCAGGCATTAAAAAAAAGGCTGGGATGGTTGTGACCCTGAGTAACGATTAGTTCATTACGCCCGAGGATTTTTTCAACAACATACCAGGGATCGTCGGTGCCCTGCTGTGTTCCACCAATACCGAGGCCCTGTCTTTGTCCGATGGTGTAATACATCAAGCCTGAATGTTCACCAATTTCTGATCCGTCGAGAGTCATGATTTTCCCAGGTTGAGCGGGGAGAAATTTTTCCAGGAAATCTTTAAACTTTCGCTCACCAATGAAGCAAATTCCGGTGCTGTCTTTTTTACTGAAAACATCAAACCCCTGAGATTCTGCAATTGAACGTACTTCTGATTTCACTATCGACCCTACAGGAAACAGGGCACTACCAATTTGTTGCTGATTTAAAGCGTACAGGAAATACGACTGATCTTTATTATGATCGAGACCTCTTAATAATTCGAAAGTCCCGTCTGTATTTCTGTTTCTAACGTAGTGACCGGTTGCAATTCGACTGGCTCCGAGATTTATCGCGTGATCTAAAAATGCACCAAATTTTATTTCTTTGTTGCACATCACATCCGGATTTGGGGTCCGACCATTTTTATATTCAGCCAGAAAATATTCAAAAACATTGTCCCAGTATTCTGATGAAAAATTGACGGCATGAAGTTTGATGTTCAGTTGGTCACATACTTTTTGTGCATCCGCAAGATCAACCGTCGCTGAGCAATATTCCTGAGTATCGTCTTCCTCCCAGTTTTTCATGAAAAGGCCTTCGACTTTATAACCTTCTTCTTTCAGAAGGTATGCAGACACAGAAGAGTCGACCCCCCCAGACATGCCTACAATAATTTTTTCCTGTTTTAATTTGGCCATTAGTTTTAGTTAGGTGTCCGGGTTCAAGTCCGAAGGAAAGTCTCGGCCTTTCTGCCAATCTTTCATGGGTTGTAGAATAGGCGGCTCACCATTGTCACGATGCCATGAATCGACTGCAAATCGCTGACCCGATTCAATCTCTTCGATAACAGCAGTCCAGTGAGATATGAACCAGACTATACGCCGTTGTTTGGGGACAACGCGATGCCATTGAAGTAGTTCAAAGTCTTCTAATGCTCTCAGATACTGGAGTGTATTAGTTGACTCATCAATGCAATCGAGTTGTTTTTCGAGGTCGTATCCAGGGTAGTTACCACCTTTATCCCGATGGGTGCCGGTCAGTTGACCACTGAACCTCTCCATTAGCGCAATTGCTTTGCGGATTGATTGCTTTTCTTCAAAGTTATTTTGGGTTGTGGTAAATAGTGATTTTATTACCCGCCACTGATTTTCACTATACTCAATCTCGATAACCGACTTACATCCAAAATCAAAACAATGTACAAACTTCGATATAGCTTTGGCAGGCATCGATATGGAACACAGCATAAAGATTAAAAATAAGTAGGGCATACTTAACTATATTCAGCTGAAAAAATATCAAGCGGAAAAGCCATTCCACTTAAACTGTCCTCGATACTTTGCAGTATAAGAGGACTTCGATGAAATCTCCTCTGAGCTACTAGTTCATCATAATCCAGCCAATCAGCAGATATTATTCCTGCATCAAGCTTTGTACTAAGTCGAGCCCCAGCTTCGCCTATAAATGTGTATCGAAGAAAAGTTTTACCAGAATTATCTTCGGATACATAGCGATAGATACTCACCAAACTCGTTGGAGTAAATTGATACCCAGTCTCTTCTAAAGTCTCTCTAACCACCGCATCGATCAGAGACTCATTTTGTTCGAGGTGACCTGCCGGCTGATTAATAACCGTCTGATTATTGATCAGCTCGCGAACTACAAGGTATTTATTCTCCCGTTTGCAAATGGCTGCTACTGTCGTATTTGGCATCCACCTGTCAGGCGGCATCTTGGTTAATCCACCAATGCACTAACCCCTGTGCGCTTAATCGAAGATCTAAACTCAAAGTTCGCTCTAATGATGAAGGTGAAACTCCAGAATCATCGAACTTTCCCCGAGTTAGATTCCAGATTTCCTGCTCAACTCGAGGACTGTCTTCGTGGTTTTGAGGATTTATTTTTTCGCATATATCGAGATAATTATTGATCCAGCTTCGTAAGGAGTCTGATCGCTTTTGAGGATTGTCGATCGTGTCGAAATGGGTCAGGTACATCGTTTTTGGCTTATAGTCTAACAATCGATCGATCGACTTAAACATGGCATCTGGATCGAAATGTATGGGAGAACTGGTTGGTATTAAGCCATGTGGGTGGTGCTTTAATTCCGGATAACAAAGACCAAAAGTATCACCCGTAAAAAAACCTCGGGTCAGTTCATCGTAAATACAAAAATGATGCCGAGCGTGACCCGGGGTATCCAAAAATAGCAATTCCCGAGATCCCAGAGATAGCCTGTGAAGATCATCAGCTACAATCACTCGTTGTTCGTCAATGGGTTTTAACTCGCCATACAATTCGTGAAATTTAGACTCACCATAGACTGCAATAGATCCAGCGATTAATTTCTCAGGGTTGATGACGTGCCTGGCACCCCTGGGATGTATCACTAAACTGGCTTCTTTAAAATTCTCCATCATCAGTCCCGCTCCACCGACATGATCAAGATGGATATGGGTCGGAATAACATATTTGATCTGACCAGGGTCGATTTTCAAATCAGCCATAGTACTGAGGACTTCGGGAACAGTGTGACAGGTGCCTGTTTCTATAACAGCATATTCGCCATTGCTTCCAATCAAATAATTGGACGCCAGATTGGATCGCACATATTGGGTATCAATATGAATAACGTCCTTGTCGATGGTTCGCCAATCGGCCATTTTTAACTGTCCAATTTCTGCTGTGCCATTAATAACCAGGTTTCTATGACCGTGTCAGGATTTAGAGACATACTCTGGATACCCTGTTGCAGTAACCAAACGGCTAAATCTGGGTGGTCGGATGGTCCTTGCCCACAAATGCCGACGTACTTTCCGCGAGCAATACAGGTGTCAATTGCCTTTTTCAACAACGCCATTACGGCTGGATCGCGCTCATCGAACGAACCCGCTACTAATGCCGAATCTCTGTCTACCGCCAGGGTCATTTGGGTCAGATCATTAGAGCCAATAGAAAAACCATCAAAGAAATTAAGGAATTCATCGGCGAGTATTACATTCGAAGGTATTTCACACATCATGATTAAGCGGAATCCATCGACACCTCTTTCCAGGCCATTCTCTTTTAATACGCGAACGACAGCTTCTGCTTCAGTCAGTGTTCGAACAAATGGAATCATAACCTCAATGTTTTTAAGATTCATTTTTTCGCGAACTATTTTTACAGCCTGACATTCCAGATCGAAACAGGGTCTAAAGTCTTTGCTTACATATCTGGAGGCACCACGATAGCCGAGCATCGGGTTGTCTTCTTTGGGTTCAAATAAGTCGCCACCTAATAGATGAGCATATTCGTTTGATTTGAAATCACTAAGTCGAACTATGACTTTTTCAGGGCTAAAGGCCGCGCCTAAGGTAGATATGCCTTCAACCAATTTTTCAACAAAGTATTCGACTGGCCCGGAGTAACCGGCAATTCTGGAATCGATTTCATTTTGCAATTCAGGCTTCATTGAAGCGTATTCAAGTAAAGCCCGTGGATGAATGCCGATCATATTGTTGATAATGAATTCAAGGCGGGCAAGACCAACGCCAGAGTGAGGCAATCTTGAAAAGCTGAAAGCTCGGTCTGGATTACCGACGTTCATCATAACCTTCAAAGGAATATCAGGCATGTTAGAAAATTCGTGGCGTTGATGCTCAAAAGGTATTAAACCTTCATAGACATAACCGGTATCACCTTCGGCACAAGATACAGTAACTTCAGACTCTGCCTTAATGATCTTCGTGCCGTCCCCAGTACCGACTAATGCTGGAATTCCTAATTCACGGGCAATTATCGCAGCATGACAGGTACGCCCACCGCGGTTAGTCACAATCGCTGAGGCACGCTTCATAATAGGTTCCCAATCGGGATCAGTCATATCAGTGACTAGAACGTCCCCATCTTTAATAGAATCCATTTCAGAGAGATCGTTGATGACCTTGACTTTGCCCTGTCCAATTCGATTACCGACCGCTCTGCCTTCAATAATGGGCTCTGGGTTACCTTCAAGTATGAATCTCTCAATCACTTGAGAAGCGCGCGATTGGACCGTTTCAGGTCTGGCCTGAACGATATACAAACGTCCGTCTTCACCATCTTTTGCCCATTCAATATCCATCGGACGTCCATAATGATTTTCGATGGTGACAGCAATTTTTGCTAACTCGTTAATCTCTTCATCGTTAATTGAGAATTTGAACTGATCCGCTAAAGGTACGTCAATTGTTTGAATGGCTTCATGTGGGTTATCGCTGTTCGCGTAGGTCATCTGAATTAATTTACTACCACGAGTTTTTTTCAGAATGCTCCGTTCAGCCACGTTAAGCGTTGGCTTATAAACATAAAATTCATCAGGATTTACAGCACCCTGGACAACGGTTTCACCTAACCCATAACTACTGGTAATAAACACAACATCCTGGAACCCTGATTCAGTGTCAATACTGAACATTACTCCGCTAGCAGCGAGATCACTTCTTACCATTCGCTGGATACCCGCAGACAATGAGACATCGGCATGTGCAAAACCCTGGTGAACCCGGTAAGAAATAGCCCGATCATTAAACAGTGATGCAAATACGAGTTTTATGGAATGGAGAACCTGATCGATACCACGAATATTAAGAAAAGTTTCCTGTTGGCCTGCAAAAGAAGCATCGGGCAAATCTTCTGCTGTTGCCGAAGACCTAACCGCGACGGTTGCATCATGCCCATTTATCGACATATCTAAATAAGCAGACCTGATATCTTGTTGAAAATCGGAGGGTAATTCAGATTCTATAATCCAGCTTCGAATTTGTTTGCCTACTTTTGCCAGATCTCTTACATTATTTGCATCAAGTTCATCCAACAAGTCATGGATTTGTTTGCGAAGTCCAGCGGAATCGAGAAAATCATCGAAAGCAGCTGCCGTTGTCGCGAATCCACCAGGAACCGTGACACCGAGGTTTGACAAGTTACTAATCATTTCTCCTAAAGAGGCATTTTTTCCGCCAACGACAGGCACATCGTTCATGCCAAGCTGATCCAGTGGTAATATTGTTTTTGACATCAGTTTATAAAATCGTCCATTAAAATTGATCGGAATATTAACATAATCAATCCTGCCAAATAGTGTCTAAACTGTAGAATTAATGGCAATTTAATAAATAGGATTGAAGTCGAAAATAACTCACTATTTAGATATCATGCTGTCGTATGAATAAGATGCAACGACAGGTTTTTTTTCTATCCAACGGCACTGCAATTACAGCCGAGACTTTAGGCCACAGCTTACTGGCACAGTTTCCAGGGTTTGAATTCAAAACCAGGACTATTCCATTTGTTAATTCGGTTGAAAAGGCTAGAGAAGTTTGCAAAGAAATTGATAAGGGCATCGATGAATCGAATGAATTGCCGATTGTTATTTCTACGATGGCGGATCTTGAATTAAAAGCAATAATCCATCAAAGCAAAGCTTTAATTCTGGATCCTTTCAGTGATTTCTTGCCCCGGTTAGAGAAAATTCTCGAAGTTCCTTCGGCTAATCAATCCAAC
Organism: Gammaproteobacteria bacterium; assembly: GCA_047639625.1. Classification (GTDB taxonomy): domain Bacteria; phylum Pseudomonadota; class Gammaproteobacteria. The sequence continues at coordinate 7,424 of JBLIOG010000003.1, read as the reverse complement.
CAATCACATCGAATCTCAAATCAATCGATTTATGAGTCTAGAATTAATGCAATTGATTATTCGTTAATTCATGATGACGGCGCAAAAACCCGCAATTATGATGAGTCCGATATAATTTTACTGGGTGTCTCACGAACTGGAAAAACGCCGTCCTGTCTATATCTTGCATTACAGTTCGGGCTGAAAGCGGCTAACTATCCAATCACTGAAGAAGATATGGAATCGAGTCAATTACCCGTTCCAATCCGTGATTTTAAAGATCGGCTTTTCGGATTGACTATAGATGCCAACCGGTTGGTTAATATACGTCAACAAAGGAAACCAAACAGCCGATATTCGTCCGTTGACCAGTGTCGTTATGAGCTAAGAGCCGTCGAGGAAATGTATTGTCGGCACAAGATAAATTACATCAATACGTCGAGTATGTCGGTGGAAGAAATCGCAGCCCGCATCGTGGCAGAAACTGGGTTGCACCGAATCGAATAATTGTTCCTAATCATTATCTCTGGACAAGGTTCTTAGTTCAGGACATATAACTGATAACGGTCTCGCCAAATTTCGAAGTACTAAGCTCGGTTGCATCCGGTTCATTTCTCGCAAGGTCATAGGTAACCTGTTTAGCTGAAATGGCACCTTCCATCCCTTTTATTATAAGATCAGCCGCTTCAGGCCAACCCATGTAACGCAACATCATTTCAGCCGATAAGATTATTGACCCGGGGTTAACTTTGTCTAATCCAGTGTATTTAGGCGCAGTTCCATGAGTTGCCTCGAAAACGCCAATGCTATCAGCTATATTGGCACCCGGGGCTATACCGATTCCACCGACCTGAGCGGCAAGTGCATCGGAAATGTAATCACCATTTAAATTTAAGGTGGCGATGACATCGTATTCTTTCGGTCTGAGCAATATTTGTTGCAAAAAGTTATCTGCGATTACATCTTTTACTGTAATTAAACGGCCTGTTTTAGGGTTTTTGAATTCACACCACGGACCTGCACCGATATCGATGGCCCCATGTATTTCTTTTGCTAGCTCGTAGCCCCAGTTTCTAAAGGCGCCTTCGGTAAACTTCATTATGTTACCTTTATGAACCAGGGTTACCGACTCACGATCATTATCGATAGCATATTGGAACGCTTTACGAACAAGTCTTCGGGTGCCTTCAGACGAGACTGGTTTTACACCGATACCCGCCGTGTCAGGAAATCGGATACTCGTTATGCCCATTTGATTTTGTAAAAAATCTATGACTTGCCGACATTCGTCTGATCCGGATTCCCATTCTATACCGGCATAGATATCTTCGGTATTCTCTCTATAAATAACCATTTCAGTATCTTCGGGACGTTTCAATGGTGTTTCGATACCCGCGAAATAACGAACTGGGCGTACACAGGCATATAAATCAAGTTGTTGGCGAATCGATACATTTAACGATCGAATGCCGCCACCTATCGGAGTCGTCAAAGGCCCTTTTATCGAAACAATGTAATCCCGCATTGCATCCAGGGTTTCGTTAGGAAGCCATTGATCATCACCATAAATTTGGGTTGCCTTTTCGCCTGCGAAAATTTCCATCCATGAGATTTTTCGAACGCCCAAATATCCTTTTTCAACGGCTGAATCGACGACTTTGATCATCACTGGCGTAATATCTATCCCAATTCCATCCCCCTCAATAAATGGAATAATCGGATTATCGGGCACATTTAAGCTGTGATCTAGATTAGTGGTAATCTTTTCACCCTGAGCCGGTTTAATGATTTTTCGGGGATCCATTATTTTCTCGCGTTACATGATCAGGAAGCCAGGGATTATACAGCAGTAATAAAAAAGGGAGGTTAGAAGTCCCTTTAAAATGCCTATTGAAATATAATAATCTGCCTATACTAAGATCATTGTAAAAACAATTTTGTTAAGATGAGAGTTTCGAAAAGTCAATTATTGACTGATCGAATGTGCTGAGCTTGTAGTCCTTTTGGACCTTCGTCGATATCGAATTCTATTTTTTGACCAGAGGTTAATTTTTTGTACCCGTCCATCTCAATTGCCGAGAAATGAACAAAGATGTCGAGTTCTTCATTTTCTTCAGTATTGACAAAACCATAACCTTTAACATTGCTAAACCATTTCACAGTACCGATAGTCATGACATCACCTCTTTATTTTGTCAAAATTTATCAAAGACCCGAATCGATAGCTTACTAATATGAACTCAATCGTTGAATCATCAAAAAATCACAATAATTCGCATATATAGGGGCTGAATTAATGATAGCGCGGCCTTGAATAATATCAAGTCCGCCTGTATCTATAGTTTACATTTATGAAAAAAATAACAAATAATAACGATCAACCCGACGAAAATAGCGATGATACGGTTTTACTTCAACGGACACGTCCACAATTACAGAAGCCACCTCTCTACAAAGTAATCTTGTTGAATGATGACTACACACCCATGGAATTTGTGGTCCACGTGTTGGAGGCGATTTTCAATCATAATCGTGAAGAAGCTACTAGAATCATGTTAAGTGTTCACAAGGCAGGAAAAGGTATCTGTGGCATATTCACAAAAGATATAGCTGAAACCAAGGTCACTCAGGTCAATTCCTATGCGAGAGAAAACAAGCATCCGCTTCTCTGTGATATGGAAGAACAATAAATGGTCCGCTTTTTCGGATTGAATCAATAAATAATGGTCTGATAGACTATAAATACGATAAATCTTGAATCGTATAGATCAGGTAAAAAATGTTAAATAAAGAATTAGAATTATCGTTAAATAGAGCTTTTCATGACGCTAATGAAAAACGTCACGAATTTATTACGGTTGAACATCTCTTGTTAATGCTAACCGGCAATGATGCAGCGGTTGCTGTGATTGAAGCTTGCGGCGGAGATGCCGCTTTACTTCGTGTAGAACTAGAATTGTTCGTTGATCAAAACACACCACTGTTGCTTGTCGATGAAGATAGGGATACCCAGCCAACGCTGGGGTTTCAACGGGTTCTGCAAAGAGCATTATTTCATGTTCAGTCTTCCGGTAATGGGGAAGTATCGGGTGCAAACGTCCTCGTGGCCATTTTCTCAGAACAGGACTCACATGCAGTTTATCTGTTAAATAAGCACAATATCGAGAGACTCGATGTCACAAATTTCCTGTCACATGGCATTTCTCGAATAGACGAAGAATCTAACGAAGAGTCATACACGCATGAACAGGAGCCGGGACAGGACGACGATAATGAAAAACCCGACGCTTTAGCAAAATTTTCAACCAACCTTAATGAGCTAGCATTGGCCGGCAAAATCGATCCTTTGATTGGTCGGGATCATGAAGTTGAACGAATAATACAAACGCTCTGTCGACGGAGAAAAAACAATCCGTTGTTAGTCGGCGAAGCCGGGGTCGGTAAGACAGCAATTGCCGAAGGTCTTGCTCGAAAAATAGTCGAACAAGAAGTACCCGAAATTTTGCAATCCGCTGTTATCTACTCATTAGACTTGGGTGCCCTGGTAGCGGGTACAAAATATCGTGGAGATTTTGAAAAAAGACTCAAGGCTATCATGACACAGTTAAAAGAGACTGAAGGTGCCATTCTGTTTATTGATGAAATACATACCATAATAGGTGCTGGTTCCGCATCTGGCGGCGTAATGGATGCATCAAACCTCATCAAACCAGTATTGGCTAATGGTGATATGAAATGTATAGGTTCTACCACTTATACTGAATTTCGAGGTATTTTTGAAAAAGATCGGGCTTTAGCCAGGCGTTTTCAAAAAATTGATGTTCCTGAACCTAATCTTGAAGAAACTTATCAAATTCTGAAGGGTTTAAAATCAAGATTTGAAGAGCACCATAACGTCAAATATACCTTACAGGCACTGCGCAAAGCAACTGAGTTAGCCTCAAGATATATTAATGATCGGCATTTACCCGATAAGGCCATTGACGTAATCGATGAAGCCGGTGCTCGTCGTAGATTACAACCGGCAAAGCAGCAAAAGAAGACGATTGGTATTTCAGACATTGAGATCGTGGTCGCAAAAATAGCGAGAATTCCCCCAAATACCGTGAGTACTACAGATTTGGATATGCTTAAAAATTTAGGCAAAAATCTGTCAAGGGTCATTTTTGGACAGGAAGAAGCCATTGTGGCTTTGGATGCAGCAATTAAGATGTCCCGATCTGGACTCGGACGCGAATCTAAACCAATCGGTTCGTTCCTGTTTGCGGGTCCTACAGGGGTTGGTAAAACTGAAGTGTGCCGTCAAATTGCCCGAATAATGGGCATTGAGCTGATTCGGCTCGATATGTCGGAATATATGGAAAGACATACGGTGTCGAGACTAATCGGCGCTCCTCCTGGATACGTCGGTTATGACCAGGGTGGCTTATTGACGGAGGAGCTGAACAAACACCCTCATTCTATTGTCCTGTTAGATGAAATTGAAAAAGCTCATCCGGATGTTTTTAATTTGCTACTTCAAGTCATGGATAGTGGCACTTTAACGGATAGTAATGGGCGTAAAGCTGACTTCAGAAACTCTATGCTGATTATGACAACCAATGCAGGTGCTGAACAAATGAGCAGGGCGTCAATGGGCTTTACGCTCCAGGATCATACGCTTGACACGGGTGAAGCGATTAAGAAAGTTTTTACCCCCGAGTTTAGAAATCGCCTCGATGCCACCATTCAGTTCAAAGCACTCGACGCCAACATTATACTAAATGTTGTTGACAAGTTTTTGATAGAACTTGAATCTCAACTTGAAGCTCGAAAAGTCAGCATGAGCATAACCGATGTGGCACGGCGCTGGTTGGCGGAAAAAGGATATGATCCTATGATGGGTGCTCGCCCCATGGCTCGAGTTATTCAAGATGAAATAAAGCAGGTCCTGGCTGATGAGCTGCTATTTGGGAAACTCACTGATGGTGGAAACGTTAAAGTTGACGTTAAAGATAATAAGCTTATTTGTCGAGTTTCTGAAAAACCGAAAAAACATGCTTTACCAGAACAGTCCAAAAACTAGGGTATTAAGTATTTACCGATCTCGAAAGGTAATCCTGCCTTTCGATAGGTCGTAAGGTGTAAGCTCAACCGTGACACTGTCACCCGTTAAAATCCGAATATAATGCTTGCGCATTTTGCCGGAAATGTGGGCTGTCACAACATGCCCATTTTCTAGTTCAACTCGAAACATGGTATTAGGTAACGTATCTTTTACCGTTCCACGCATTTCAATATGGTCGCCTTTTGGCATAATCAAACCTTTCAATTAAAGTCGCGACATTATCCATTTTTTATGAGTAACCGCAACAGGCTTATAGGGCTTGAAAACAAGCTGTGATAATATCTGGGTCTTTTTTGGGTAACTGGATACGGTATGACTAAAACTGCATATGTATTCCCTGGACAGGGATCGCAGTCAATAGCTATGATGACAGAATGGGGCATTCATCAAGAATTGGTTGATAAAGTATTTGAAGAAGCATCAGATGCACTCAAATATAACCTTAAAAAAATTGTCACTGACAATCCCGAGAACAAACTGAACCAAACTGAATTCACTCAACCCGCAATGTTGTGCGCGGGTGTAGCCAGTTGGAGAGTCATTCGAGAATATTCTGATTTTCCCAACCCCGTACTCTTAGCGGGACACAGTCTTGGCGAATATACGGCATTAGTTTGTTCAGGCGCACTAAGCCTGGAAGAAGCGGTGAATTTGGTCTCGAAACGTGGCCAATATATGCAATTAGCCGTAAAGTCGGGTGAGGGCACAATGGCCGTAGTACTGGGACTTGACGATGAAAAGGTAATCGAAGCCTGTTCGAAATCCGTATCAGGCGTTGTCGAAGCTGCCAATTTTAATGCGCCCGGGCAGGTTGTCATTGGTGGCCACGTGTCAGCTGTAAATGAAGCAATGGAAGCCGCGAAGGAATTAGGTGCTAAAAGAGTGCTTCCGGTACAAATGAGCGTTCCATCCCATTGTTCACTGATGAAACCGGCTGCTGAAAACCTGGCAGTGGACATGAATAAATTAAAAATGAACAAACTAGCGTTTCCAATTGTACATAATCAAAATGCCGCTGTTTCTGAATCTATTGATGAAATTAAAGGCATTCTTGAAAAACAACTGTATCAACCGGTAAGGTGGGTTGAATCAGTCCAGATGATGAAAAGTCTGGGCGTTGAAAGAATTATTGAGTGCGGTCCTGGAAAGGTACTAGCGGGCCTAACCAAACGAATAGACAAGTCCTTAAAGGGCTTTGCTGTATACGATTATGAATCTTTAATTAAAACTCAACAATCAATTTTGGAGCCATAATGTTTTCCGATCAAATTGTATTAGTAACTGGAGCCAGTCGAGGCATAGGTGAGGCAATTGCTCGTGCGTTTGCTGAAAAAAATGCGATTGTTATCGGAACGGCTACCAGTCAATCCGGTGCTGATAAAATCACTTCTGCTATTCAGAATTGTGGCTCAAGTGGTCGTGGCATTGTCCTTGACGTCGCTAATAGCGACTCAGTTAAAACTTGTTTAAAAACAATCACAGAAGAATATGGATCACCAGATATTTTAATCAATAACGCGGGAATCACTCGCGACACATTGCTTATGATGATGAAAGACGAGCAGTGGGACGATATTATAAATACTAATTTAACCTCCGTTTTCCGTATGTCGAAAGCTGTAATACGACCCATGATGAAGAAAAAAACAGGTCGAATCATTAGCATTTCTTCAGTAGTAGGATCGACCGGAAATCCGGGGCAGACTAATTATGCGGCAGCGAAAGCTGGATTATCAGGGTTTACCAAATCGCTTGCGCGGGAAATTGGGTCGCGGAACATCACTGTTAATACTGTCGCACCTGGATTTATTGATACTGATATGACGCGCGAACTAAAAGAAGAACAACGTCAATCATTAGCAGGGCAGATTCCACTAGGCCGATTAGGTTCCGTCGATGAAGTAGCATCTGCGGTGATATTTCTAGCGTCGCCCGGCGCTTCTTATATTTCAGGTGAAACCATTCATGTCAACGGCGGAATGTTTATGGCCTAGTAAAACATCCAGTGCTCTTCATAACGGACAATATCGAGTGACAATGGAATTGAGCGGCAGGTATAAGGTCTAATAATCACGGGTTGATATGGTAAGATACTAGCCTAAATATTTGCAATTTTTCAAACCTTAATGATAAGCTATTGATATTTAAGAATAAAATAAATAAACTGAATTCTGGCAACTCGCTGTAGTTTTCAATACAATAGCGCAGCTTACTAGCCACCGATTTTATAAACTGGAGAATCTCTCAAAATGAGCTCTGTTGAAGAACGCGTTAAAAAAATTGTTGCAGAACAGTTAGGAGTAAAGGAAGAGGAAGTCACAAATGCAGCGTCATTTGT
>JBLIOG010000002.1:0-56353 GCA_047639625.1 Gammaproteobacteria bacterium | reverse complement strand
AAAGCCTTTAACGACATGACGAGTGTTACGAAACAATACGCGACCAGTTCCATGTCGATCGAGTAATTGATCAGTCAATTGCTGAATCGCAGGCTGGCTAATTTCAGGATCAGGGTCATCGAGCAATACGCGAACAGTCGCAACACTGTCTGCGCCGAGTATTTCTTCCAGCTTCTGCAAAGTATCAGAATCAATAACATCTGCTGCTCGAAGTTGTTCGACCAAATCAGCCAACGATTGATAAGACGATTCCTGAGCGAGAAACGCATCTAGATTATTAAAACGCCGGGGATCGAGTAAGCGTAGTCGTGCGAAATGGCTTTCCTTTCCAAGCTGTTCGGGAGTTGCCGTCAGCAATAAAACGCCGGGAGTAACCGATGCCAATTGATCAACAAGTTCGTAGCCAGGACTAACATCATCTCGCGACCAGGTGAGATGGTGGGCTTCATCGACAACTAGCATGTCCCAGTCACCTTCGATGGCCTGGTCAGCCAGGTTGGGATGATCAATCAGTAACGACAGGCTACAAATCACCAGTTGTTCATCATGAAATATATTATCTGAATTCAGCAGGTCTTCGTCGTCGTCATCATTCGCATTTAAGACCCGCGCTTCGTTGTAAACACTGAACATCAAGTTAAAACGTCGTAACATTTCAACTAGCCATTGATGAACCAACGACTCAGGGACGACAATTAGTACGCGTTTTACGCGCTCCTGTAAAAGCTGCTGATGTATAACCAGACCCGCTTCAATGGTTTTTCCGAGCCCAACTTCATCGGCCAGTAATACTCGTGGGGCATACCGTTGTGATACTTCATTTGCAATATATAGCTGATGCTCGATCAAACTCGTGCGACAGCCTGCCAAACCAAATACCGAAGACTTCTGGAGCTGATTTGACAATTGTCTGGCACGATTGCGTAACCGAAACCATTTGTTACGGTCGATATGACCATTCATTAAACGCTCAACAGGGCGATTGAGCTGTAGAAAGTTATTAAGCTTACCTTCGGGTAACAGAACCGACTGACCCGATTCATCAGTACAGGCATAAAATATTAGCCCGTCAGACTCCTCAATATGCAAGATAGTGAAGGAATCGTCATTCTGATTTTGAATGACGTCACCGGCATTAAATCGTACCCGTGATAAGGGTGCTTCCTGCCTCGAATATATTCGCGTTTCGCCGCTTGAGGGAAAAATAATACTGACAGTACGATGCTCAACCTCGATTACCATACCAAGACCGAGATGAAGTTCGGCAGCACTAATCCAGCGCTGACCGAGGTGAAATTCCTGCATGTGACTACTCATTAAAAATATGGCTGCAATTATATCAGCAGGCTTTAATCATTGCTTGAAGTGACTGGGATTCTTGAACAGAATGTCAACATGATAAATCTAAACCCTGACGGCTATTTCATTAGTGCTTCGGACACCGACGCCGGAAAAACTTATATTGCCTGTCAACTGATCAAACAGCTCAATAAATTCCCGCTAAAAGTTGTAACCCGCAAACCAGCCGAATCTGGATGCCGGTCAGATGATAACGATAACCGACTCCCTGCCGATGCAATCGCCTTACAAACGGCGAATAACAATAAAGAATCTCTGGACGTGATTTGCCCGCATCGATTCCAGGCTGCTCTTGCACCTCATCGAGCGGCTGGATTAGAAGGTAAGTCACTTTCTATTAAGCAATTGATCGATGCCAGCCTAAATCAATCCGAAGGTAGCTGTTTAATTGTCGAAGGTGCGGGTGGGTTTTATTCACCCATTGCCGATGATGGCTTGAATGCAAATATTGCAACGGCTCTCCAATTACCGGTAATCCTGGTGATCGATGATCGAGTGGGGGCCGTCAATCAGGCACTTTTAACCGTTGCCGCGGTCGAACAACAACACTTGACTGTTGCAGCTGTTATTTTTAATCGGACCCATGCGGATCACGAGTCAGGCATGCAAAACGCGGAGGATTTTTCTCGGTTCAATTCAGCGCCGGTATTTGAATGCGGGTTTGAGCAAGCGTTGGCGAATATTTTCAAACAATCCATCGTTAAACAGGCATGATATCTATCAACTCCAAGGCTATTTTTGCTCCCTGGGTTTTCGTATTAACCGGGGTCGTTTTTAATATTTTATCAGCAGTGCTTACACATTATTTCATTGGTCTAAACGATGAAGCTCATTAACAGCCATGGTTTGACTCAATTTGCAAACCCGTTAAATACGCCCATTGAAAACAATATTCAGCTGCTACTCGATGTCGGGGCTCAATCACAAAAGAAAATCATACAATCCATCAACAATACTTATTTTGAAATTCTTGATCTAGAGGCACGAAAAAACTCGATCGAAAATAATAATACCCTCATTTATAGCATTGCAATTTTTCTCCAGGTGATAGGTTTGATTCTCGTTCTCGCTCGCGATCTTCGTCGTTGATCATTGACGCCGATTATTGGCGTTGATCATTAATTGCCAATACAAATGAATAAGGGTTATCCGATCATCCTCTGCGGATACATCGGCTGGGGCCTCTTCCCACTTTATTGGGCTCTACTAACCCACGTTCCCTCGCTCGAAGTGTTATTGCACCGGATGATCTGGGCAATTCCTTTTTTACTGTTATTGGTGCTGATTAGTCCGCGCCGCAAGCAACAGGTCTTAACTGCATTCTCGTCATTCAAGACGATGCGAGGGCTTATGGTATCGAGTCTGTTTATCTGCTTTAACTGGGGAGTTTATATTTGGGCCGTTAATAACCATCAAGTGATTGAAGCCAGCATGGGGTACTTTTTAACACCTTTAATGAATGTTATTGCCGGGTACTTCATATTTAAGGAACGTCTCGATCATTTAAAAATAATCGCAATTATTTTTGCCGCTGCAGGTGTTTTTTATTACATCATCGGAACAGGAATTATTCCCTGGATAGGATTGGCGTTGGGCGCGAGTTTTTCCGCATACGGGATTTGTCGAAAGAAAATGGAAACCAATGCAATACCCGGATTATTAATTGAAACATTGTTGCTACTGCCATTCACCTTAATCGCGCTGGGCTGGTTGCATCAAACCGGTAGTGCAGTATTCATGAATCTTAATTCACAAACCAACTGGCTGCTGATTATTGGCGGCCCTATAACCATCATACCTTTAGTTTTCTTTACTGCCGGAACGCGCATGATTCCGATGACTTCGGTGGGAGTTCTATTTTATGTGACGCCTACCTTGCAGTTTTTATCAGGCGTGATCATCCTGCAGGAAGCATTTAATACCGACAAACTACTGGGGTTTGTCGGCATCTGGATTGGTCTTGTGTTGTTTACGTTTGGCCTGATTAGAGACAGTCGGACTAGTCGGGTTTAACGTTAAATATCTAACAGCAATATATTAATTGGTGATTGGCAACCTAATTCAGCAGGATACAATTAATGGTCACTCATGGGTGTCATGTGCAATGATTTCGCACCCTTAATGCTACCTAATTTTATAGTAACTCTCTCGGCAGGGTACGCCTCACTTTTCCTACAGTAGAAAAATAAGCAAAACGCCGTCCCCCAACAAGCCCATCATCGAATAAATATCACTTTAACCACGGTCGGCTCAGACGCGGGTCCACCGCGCTAAGCCTCAATTGGCGTCCATGCCGATTGACCCCGATTAAAACGCTATTGATCCGCGGGCTTGAAAGGGAATTAAAAAACATCGTAGGTATCGAGATAGTTGTGTTTTCTTTTGACTTTAAATGCCCATTAGAGAGTGCGCACTTTATGTTCAGGATGAACGGTATGTCGTGGTCGCATGGATACCCAAGGCATTCGCTGTACTCACGGGTCAGGCTCTGCGAAGGAACGACCTGCTTACTTTTGGGGCTTCAAAAGTGAGGCGTACCCCATAGAGGGAGTCACTATGGAATACAGGTGTCATTTGGGTGTGGAAAAATGTTTAGCAAACAGGCAATCAAGCATACTTGAATTCTATACTTTGATATTAAATTTTCAGCTTGAACTGAGTATTCTTGCTAATCACTTACTAATATTCCCTACCCTCTCACAGCCCGAGATTCTGCAAGTACACAAAGAATTTCAAACATCATAGTAGCTCCAACCAGTGCCGTATTACCCGTTGGATCGAAAGGCGGCGACACCTCAACCACATCACCACCAATTAAATCGAGGCCACTTAATCCGCGAATCATCATTTGTGCTTCAAGCGTGCTGTATCCACCGACTTCGGGTGTTCCGGTACCAGGCGCATAAACCGGATCGAGTGCGTCTACATCAAAACTGATATAGGTCTTACCGTCACCCACTACTCGTCGCGCTTCTTCGATGACCGCCTTATGGCCCATATCGAAATACTCTTCGATATAGATGACCCGCATGCCGGAATCGTGGCTGAATTTCCAGATATCAGGGTCATTCACTGATCCTCTGATACCAATTTGTATGGTTCGTTTTGGATCGAGCAAACCTTCTTCAACAGCGCGACTGAAGGGAGCGCCATGGTGAAACTTTGACCCCAGATAATCATCGCCAGTATCACAATGCGCATCAAAATGAACCATACCAATCGGCCCGTCTTTTGCCAGTGCTCGAAATATCGGTAAAGTAATAGAATGGTCGCCACCTGCAGATAATGGCGTAATCCCTGCGGCGATTACATCTCGATAATAGGCTTCTATTTCCTGATGACTGCCTTCTAGAGTGAAGGGTTTTTCTACCCAGGCATCACCTATATCAGCCACGCGGCAAATGTCATGCGGAGAAATTCCAGTCGCCTGATTCATTTTTCGAATTAAGCTCGATTGATTTCTAATTTCTCTTGGTCCATGACGGGCGCCCGGACGATTGGTCACACCGCCGTCAAAAGGGACACCAATCAAACCTATATCTACATCTTCAAAACTCTCTCGATAGGGTGCCCGCATAAAGGTAGGTAACCCGGTAAAACGGGGTCGAGTAATAGGATCTTGATCATTTTTCGAATTAGACATTTTTTGATACTCGTTAACTGGCTAATTTAAGAATACTTTGCAGCAACACATTACAACCCGCTTCAAGGTCTTCCAATGTGGCACTTTCGGCTTCATTGTGACTGAGGCCTCCAGCACAGGGCACAAAGATCATTGCGGTAGGAATTTTCTGGCAGACCTGGCAGGCATCGTGCCCGGCCCCTGAAACTATTGAACGATGGGCATAACCCAACTCAACCGCTGAACTTTCAACAGCAGCAACGCACGCTTCATCAAATAAGATCGGTGGAATATGCCAGATCTGCTGTATATCGATTTCTACGGATTGCTTTGCAGCAGCTTCGTTCGCAAAAGACCGGAATGCCTCATTCATTGAAGACAAAACCTGATCATCTGGATTTCGCATATCGACCGAAAAGGAAACCTCTCCCGGAATGGTATTCCGCGAATTAGGACTAACAATCAACTGGCCGACAGTCGCGACCGCGTCAGGCGCGTTGTCGAGTGCGAGCGTTTGAAGTTTTCCTATGATTTCTGACGACGCTACCAACGCATCTTTGCGACCTTCCATCGGTGTTGAACCCGCGTGCGAATCCTGGCCTCTAATGACTACATCAAACCAGCGCTGACCCTGGGCTCCCTGGACCACACCAATTTGATCACTAAACCGTTCAAGAATCGGACCCTGTTCAATATGAGCTTCCAGTAATGCAGCAATTTTATGGTCACCACAAATTTCGTCACCCATATAACCGGTTCGCTCGAGTTCTGACTTCAGAGTGATTCCATCGGTATCGGTTTGAGACCAGGCAAATTCTTTTTCAAACAATCCGGCATAAACCCCCGAAGCGATCATTGCAGGTGCAAAGCGCGAACCTTCTTCATTGGTCCAGACGATAATTTCAAGCGGAGCATCCGTTACAACATCGGCATCGTGCAAGGCACGAAAAACTTCCAGGGTTGCCAATACGCCATAAATGCCATCAAACTTTCCACCGTGCGGCTGCGTATCAAGATGACTACCTGACGCTATTGGGTCACGGTTTGGATTACCGCCGTCACGCCGAACAAACAAATTCCCCATATCATCAACTTTCAACGAACATCCAATCTCACGACACCAGCCGAGGAACAACTCTCTGCCATCGCGGTCGGCATCGGTAAGCGCCAGCCGACAGGACCCACCATGCTGGCCGGGCCCAATTTCCGCCATTGCCATAATACTTTGCCATAGACGATTTCCATCTACCCGAAGATCTTTTAATTCCGTCATGGATTTCTCACCAATTCTAAAAGTTAGTTTCTAAACAAGATCGCGTTTTAAGGCCTGACACATACAATGCACGCCTCCGCCACCCAGTGTAAACATCGACATATCAGGTGCAAAGACCTTATAGCCACGTTTGCGTAAATTTTCATTCAAATTAACACTGCCCACCGTCGACAAAACTTTTTTGTTCCCCAGCGAGACCAGATTAACACCCAAATCTTTCGCTTCGCCAAAGTCAACATCGACAAAATCGAAGCCGTTTTTCTTCAGCCAATCTATGACCCAACCTTCGAGCGCATCCAGACAGGTTACCACCAACTTCTCATCGAGCGGAACCACCAAACCATCCATATGTACAAACAAAGCGGGAATAGGCGCCACTTCCACATCCCAACCTTCTTTACGCACAAATTCAGCGACCTGTTCAGAGCGTTCACCACAGTATCCGATTAATACGGTTCCCGGCTCGAGGATGACAAAATCTCCGCCTTCGAAATGACCGGCCGTTGCGTAATTCCAGATTGGAATATTGTTGTCCTGATAAAATTTGATTGTCGTTACATAATCTGCCCGCCGACATTTTAACTGCATGTGGCAAATCAATGCGCCCCAGGGAGTAATAGCGCTAGAATCTCGCGCAAAGAAATTTCGGTGCAACACCGGATCTGAGTCGAGGTAATGACAGGTCACACCGGCATCTTCATACACTTTAACCATCTCCCAAAACTGCCGTTGCGAAAGATCAAAATCGAATGCATGGCCGGTCTTATGCATATTTTTCAGGGTGTGTCCGATTAAAGGACCTTCTTCTACCCAACGAAAACACTCACGTTTACCCAGCAGCACATCGCGTAAGACACCATAATCATTATCTATACCCCAGTAATCGGGTGATCGAGTTGGATTAGTCATTAGTTTCTCCCGGTCGTTTTCAGTAACAGCAATCACTGTCGCACACACTTTAATTTGAAAAAATATTAATTAATCGAAGTACACTTTCGATTTTTATTAACTAATTGAAGGTCAAACACATGGATACGATGATTGGAAATCTTCACGATATTGACATCAAGTGTCTCCGAATCTACATGACAATCGTCGAATGCGGGGGTTTACCCTGGCTCAACACGAGTTAAATCTAAGTGCATCGACCATTAGCCTAAGAATGACCGAGCTTGAAGAACGTCTCGGACTGCAGCTTTGCCTAAGAGGCAGGAGTGGCTTTTCATTAATGCCTGAAGGCGAAGCTGTTTATCAGGCCTGTCAGGCCTTGCTACTGGCTCATGAAAACTTCATTACAGAAATAGGTGCAGCAAAAGGCGCTATCCACGGAGAACTGCGTCTTGGCTTGATCGATAATATGATTTTTGACCCTAATCTCCCGACCTCAACCGCTATTGCGCGAGTTTAAGAGGCAGCCGTCGATCTCGAAATTTCACTCTATACCATGCCACCTTCGGAACTGGAGCGCGCGGTTCTCGATCATAAATTACATTCTGCGATCGGCGTCTTTTATCACCGGTCAGCTGGGTTGATTTATCAGACTTTATGCACGGAGCAATTATTGCTCTATGGTGGTGAAGGCCACCCGCTTTTTAACAAGAAAGAACCCGGTCTTAAACTTGAAGACATTCAAACGGCGGCATTTATCGAACGCACTTACGGGGAAACAAGCAGTCGTACTGATCCACCCATTTCAATGAATTCGAAAGCATTTGCTTCAAGCCTCGAAGTAACCGCCATATTGATTCAAACCGGCAAATATATTGGATTTTTACCGCCTTATTACGCACATAACTGGTGCGTTCGAAACGAGTTCAAACCACTGATAGCGGATCAAATCACTATCGAAACTGAACTATCCCACGTCAAACACCGAACGCCACGAAACATCACAATGACCGAAGCCTTTAGCAATCAATTGCTCAATATATTGGCAAAGCACTGATTATTCCTACCTCGAAACCTCGTTTAAGTGGGTCTTAGAGATTGAAAAAGGTGATATCGAATAAAAAGCTCCCATTCTAAAAAAATTAAGATAAGGCAATTGTCATCGACCCGAAAATTGGGTTAATATCGTTCATTGTTTATCGAGTCATACTCAATGACTATCGATTGACATCAAATACTAGTGAATTAAGCCGCCATTCATAAAGGTGGATCTACTTTCTATACATTATAAAAACCTGAGGAGGTTAGTATGAAATTAAAAAAGTCCCTAATGGGTGTATTAGTTGCGGCCAGCCTGGGTGTTTCCAGCTATGCAAGTGCTGCCGATGTGGTTATTGGTGTTCCAAACTGGCCATCAGTTGCGGCAACTGCCAGCATCCTTAAAGCCGTCATAGAAGATAATTTTGGTCTCGAAGTTGAACTTCAAAATGCATCCAACCCAGTTGTATTTGAAGCCATGGACTCCGGCAGCATGCATATCCATCCTGAAGTATGGCTACCAAACCAGGCAAACCTCAACAACACCTTTGTCAATCAAAAGAAAACTGTTCTACAAGCACCTAAGGGTGTGCCGGCGTTCCAGGGCATGTGTGTAACCAAAGGCACCGCCGAGCGTACCGGCATCAAGAAATTATCCGACCTGTCAGATCCGGACATGGCGCAAAACTTCGATACCGACGGCGATGGTAAAGGTGAAGTATGGATCGGTGCTTCAGGCTGGGCATCAACCAGTGTAGAAAAAATCCGTGCCAAGAGCTATGGCTATGACGAGACCATGAACCTGATGGAAATGGACGAGTCTGTCGCTTTGGCGGGTGTTGATAATGCCGTCGCCAAAAAAGAAGATTCTGTGTTCTTCTGCTACACCCCGCACCATCTGTTTGCATTGCACGAACTGGTTATTCTCGATGAACCAGCCTACGACGAGTCCAAGTGGAACGTAGTTCAGCCCACTGACGACCCCAACTGGCTTGAAGTTTCAAACGCGCCTGTTGCCTGGGATAAAGCTTATCTTCATGTTCACTACGCGGTATCCCTGAAGAAAGCTCACCCTGGAGTTGCTGATATGCTGAATAGCATAAGTCTGACTACTGATCAGGTATCTGCAATGACCTATGCGCTGGTAGTCGACCAAAAGGATCCAAATGACTATGCCAAGGAATGGGTTATGGCTAACGAGAAAACAGTTGATTCCTGGTTGAAATAATTTCACCGGATCGCATTATGCGAATCGACTAAAACTAAGGAACGGGTGAAATCTTAAGAATTCGCCCGTTTTTTTTTGTAAGCAATGAGGGTAGTCAGTTGAGCGAAGCGGTTATTAAACTTGACGATGTCTGGAAGATTTTTGGCTCTCGTGCCGAAGAAGCTATGGCGGCGATCAAGACTGAAGGTCTGACCAAGCCGCAAGTACTCGAAAAATTTGGCTGTGTGGTTGGTATTGCTGAATGCTCTTTTGAGGTTCCAAGAGGTGAAATATTTTGTGTCATGGGCCTCTCCGGCTCCGGAAAATCCACCATGGTGCGTCATTTAAATCGACTAATCGAACCTACCAGCGGATCGATAGAAGTATTGGGCCGAGACGTCCTCAAATTGCCCCCAGAAGAATTGCGAAAACTGCGCGCCGCTCACATCGGTATGGTTTTTCAGCATATGGCGTTGTTCCCCCACAGGACGGTTCGCGACAATGTGGCATTCCCGTTACAGGTTCAGGGTGAATCGAAATCAAGACGCTGGGAAGAATCACAGCGCTGCCTCAATCTGGTCAATCTCGACGGATACGAAGATCGTTTCCCAAGCGAGTTATCGGGTGGTATGCAGCAACGTGTCGGACTTGCGCGAGCGCTAGCCTCTGACCCCGAAATTCTGCTAATGGATGAACCATTTTCGGCCCTGGATCCCTTAATCCGACGTCAATTGCAGGAGCAATTCATGGCCCTGTCGGCGGATCTAAACAAAACCACCGTTTTTATCACCCACGATCTTGACGAAGCCATACGAATTGGTAATCGTATAGCGATCATGAAAGACGGCGTCATCGTTCAAATCGGTACACCGGAAGAGATTGTGACTAACCCGATCGACGAGTATGTCACCGATTTTGTCGAAGGTATTTCAACACTAAAACTTATTTTTGCTCATTCAATCATGGAAAAGTATGACGAGTACCAGGTTCAACCGCACGAGGATTTGTCGGAAGCCTTACGTGCACCACATGATACCGATCTAAGCGGCCTGATTGATATCTCTACCACAACCAATCAGCCCATCGTAATAACAGACGATGGTAAAGACATTGGGGTGGTCAGTAAATCAACCTTGTTAAAGGGTATTAAAGGGGGGAAAGAATAATGCAGGAATCAGGATTTTCTGCTGAACCCGCTAAACTGGGCAGCTCAATAGACGACTTTGTTGTCGAAAACACCGAATACTACCGCCGTGAATTTGAAAAAATTCAGTCTGCTACCAAAATTCCTCGATCGTGGAATATCTGGGCTGCAATTGGTGGTCCCTTTTGGGGGGCAGCCAGAGGATTATGGGGGGGGTTCTGGACTTTCCTGGTACTAGAGATTTTGGCACTGGTGCAGATAGGTAAAGGACTATGGGGTGAACTCGGAGCAGACAAGCTGGCGCGAATCGAGAAGATGGAACCCAAAATACAGTCTTTTTATGAAAAATATCAAGTCGCGCTGGAAGCCGCTAAACCCGAAGATGCGGCGAATTACCTCGCGCGTTCAGAAAACCTACAGAAAGTAGTCGATCGTTTGATGGTTGAAGCTACCGCCGCAGCTGAAGGTGCGACTACCTATCTCATCGTTGGGTTGCTGTTTTTTGTAGCACTCCGGCTATTCCAGGGCTTCTCCGCCAATATCCGATATGAAAATCAGTACCTGACATGGCGCGCCGAACATGACAAGTCAATAATTGGACTGAGCTGGATGCGAGTTGTGATAGGCGCAATACTCTGGCTCGCAATCGTTCCGTTAACGCTTTACCGGTTCACTGTGGGTAAGATTGCACCTGAACTTGAAGCCTATACCCTTGGGTTTCCGGTTGAGAAAAAAGCCTACTTTTCACCGGTTGCCAACTGGATGGAAGATGGTTTTGATCAGTTATCAATCAGTGGTGCAGGCGTGTTCGATGGAGTAGTGATCACGATTCGCACCGTACTTGATGGGCTGGAAACGGTCTTCGTCGGAACTCCATGGCCGGTTGTTATGACGGTTATTATAGTCACTGCCTTTCGATTAGCCGGCCCGAGAGTTGCTATATTTACCGCTGCATCACTGGCTTACCTTGGCTTCCTGGGTATGTGGGAAACCAGCATGATTACTGTCGCACTGCTCGGAGCAGCGGCGTTTCTATGCCTGCTCATGGGAATACCCCTCGGCATCTGGTTTGGCAAGAGTAAACGCGCTTATAATTCAGCGCTGCCTATACTCGACTTCATGCAAACCATGCCTGCCTTTGTTTACCTAATTCCAATCATTGCTTTTTTTGGAACGGGCAAACCGCCTGGTGTTCTAGCGACCATCATCTTCGGTATGCCTCCGGTAATCCGTCTAACCGCACTCGGAATGCGTGGCGTACCCGAAACCACCAAAGAGGCAGCAATAGCATTTGGTGCGACCAAATGGACTTTGCTGAAAGACGTCGAACTACCTTTGGCCATGCCTTCTATAATGACCGGCATTAACCAAACCATTCTGATGTGCCTGTCGATGGTGGTTATCGCATCTTTGATCGGTGCCAAAGGCCTCGGACAAGACGTGCTGATCGCATTACAGTATGCAGCCAAAGGTCAGGGCATGCTAGCGGGTCTTGCAATCCTATTTTGTGCAATGGTCATTGATCGTATTATTCAAGGCCACTACAAGAAGAAAACAGCGCGATACACTCGATAGTTGATCATTAAAGATACATGATGTGCAGGGACGCTCATCCACAATAAATTTAAACTCAAATTATTCTATTAAATACTTCTCGAAAAAAACACGGTCGAAGCCATCTTCGGTTCGCCGATCAAACTCTCGATAACCAAGCCGTGGGTAGATACCCAGGTTTTCCGTCATCTTCTCGTGGGTGTACAACTCAACTCGACCAAAGCCAGATTCTAAAGTTTGGCCCTCAACAAACTGAATCAATTGCAGGCCAATTCCCTTTTTTTGTAAAGCAGAATTAACCGCGATATTTTCCAGATGGACATGATCAATCTTTGCATAAAACACGACAAATCCGGCAACTTTGCCATCCCAATCGGCGATATAAAGTTGCTCTAGATCGATACTGGCCTGAAAGTCAGCAATCATCGGCGCGGGTTTCCGGCCGATTCGCTCTACATAGATTTGATAAGCAGTAACTGCACAATCTTTAATTTCAGTCAGGTCGTTATTGGTAGCTTTACGGATAATCAAATTATGACATTCCGAATTAATCGATGAAATCGGGCATGTTTCCAACTTCGACTATTTTCATGGCGTTGGTTCCACCACCCGTTCCCATCAAATCGCCTTTAGTGATAATCACCAGGTCGCCATCTCGAATAGTTCCCTGTTTTTTCATCAGATTAACCGCTTCCAAATTTGCCTTGGCATGGTTGGTATGAATCGTGGGGAAAAAGACAGGGAAAACACCCCGATATAAATTCACTTTACGATTGGTCGATTCGTGGCGGGACAAAGCATAAATCGGGATCGATGAACTGATCCTCGACATCCACAAAGCGGTAGAACCTGATTCAGTCAATGACGCAATTGCCTGGACATTGAGATGATTAGCGGTATACATCGTCGCCATAGCAATGGCTTCATCAACCCGTTCGAAAGTAGAGTTCAGTCGATGAGAGGATTTTGCAGCTCGATCCTGCTTTTCAGCATTGAGACAGATATCCGACATGGCCAAAACCGTTTCACTAGGGAAAAGCCCAGTTGCGGTTTCCGCCGATAACATAACAGCATCAGTTCCGTCCAGAACCGCATTGGCAACATCAAATACTTCAGCGCGGGTAGGAATCGGATTATCACGCATCGATTCCATCATTTGTGTCGCTGTAATAATGACCCGGTTCATACTGCGGGCTTTCTTGATAATTTGTTTTTGTATGGCAGGAAGATTTGCATCGCCCATTTCTACGCCCAAATCGCCTCGCGCAATCATGACGGCATCGGAAGCTTCAATAATTTCTTCGATATTTTCAAGCGCCTCAGCTCGTTCAATCTTGGCGACTATCCCGCCCTGCCCACCGGCTTCGCGTAATAATGCTCTGGCCAGGTTTATATCGTCTGCAGTTCGCGGGAAGGAAACGGCTAGATAATCGGCGTTTAACATAGCGGCTGTTTTTATATCTATTTTGTCTTTTTCAGTTAAAGCTTCCGCCGTGAGCCCACCGCCTTTTAAATTAATACCCTTATTGTTCGACAGCTCACCACCCACAGATACCTCAGTCTCGATCCGGGAACCGTTTATGGCGATTATCTCTAATACGATTCGACCATCATCAAGCACTAGTGTGTCGTTAACCTTTACATCATTAATCAGTTTTTTGTAAGTAACGCCAACTTCGTTCTGATTTCCATCGTTAACACCACAGTCCATGTTAAGTGAAAATTTATCACCGTGGTTGAGATGAATCTTTGTATCTTTGAATTTCTCAATTCGAATTTTTGGGCCCTGCAAATCGGCCAGAATCGCGAGGTGCCTTTCATTGTCATTGCCAATTTGACGAACTCTTTCCGCTCGTGCGCAATGAGATTCGGGGTCACCGTGCGAAAAGTTTAGTCTTACGACATCAACCCCTGCTTTAATCAAGCTATCCAGCGCCTCAGCGGATTCAGTCGCAGGCCCTAAAGTGGCTACAATTTTTGTTCTTCTTATACTATCTCTCATAATCCCTGCATCTTTGTTCAAGTATTGAAACGGCGGGCAACGCTTTGCCTTCGAGGAATTCGAGAAAAGCACCGCCACCGGTAGAAATGTAAGAAACGTCTTCGGTTATGCCATACTTATCGACGGCAGCGAGCGTGTCACCACCACCCGCTATCGAAAATGCTTCAGATTCGGCAATAGCCATTGATATAGATCGGGTTCCCTCGCCGAACTGATCAAATTCAAAAACACCCACCGGGCCGTTCCAGACGATGGTTTTTGCGGTTTTTAATAATGACGCAAACTTCGCCGATGTTTCAGGCCCTATATCAAAAATCATATCGTCGTCTTCAACCGCTTCGACGGATTTAATTTCAGCTTTAGCCTGCTCAGAAAATTCCTTCCCACAAACTACATCCGTGGGAATGGGTATGTGGCGACCACTTTTTTCAGCATCTTCGATTAACCGCTTTGCTTCTCCAATCAAATCAGTTTCTACTAATGACTTACCCACATTATAGCCAGCAGCCGCGATAAATGTGTTGGCGATCCCTCCTCCCGGGATCAGCTGGTCTACAATTCCTGAAAGCGAATCGAGAACCGTCAATTTTGTAGAAACCTTTGAGCCTCCAACAATGGCTACAACGGGACGTTCTGGTTTAAGAAGCGCTTTCGATAAAGCATCTAATTCACCCGCAAGCAAAGGGCCAGCACAGGCGACTGTTGCGAATTCAGCAACACCGTAAGTCGATGCCTGTGCCCTATGCGCAGTGCCAAAAGCGTCCATGACAAAAATATCACAAAGCGCCGCATATTGCCTGGCCAGAGTTTCGTCGTTTGCTTTCTCACCTATATTGAAGCGAACATTTTCGAGCAGCACTACTTCTCCAGAGGCTAGAACCGGCGGCGTCTCTAAATAATCTTTAACCAGCCGCACTGGCCTATCGAGTAACCGGGACAAGTGATCGGCAACTGGCTGCAAAGAAAATACCGCCTCGGTTTTACCTTCAACAGGCCTACCTAAGTGGGACATAATCATCAGGCTAGCACCTGATTTACTACAGGCCTTTATCGCTGGCAAGGAAGCCTGAATACGTTGATCACTGGTTACCTGTCCATTTTTAACCGGTACATTTAGATCCTGTCGAATCAAAACACGCTTTTCGGACAAATCCAGGTCAAACATTTTCAAAACGGTCATGGATCGATTCTCCTGCTTAAAAATTTCAGAATGATAAAAAAAGCCCTCGACATTGTGTGAGGGCCCGTTAAATATTAAGTGTAGAAATTATCGTGATAATTTCAGCAACTTGAAAAACCTGATCAGGCAGCGATTACCCGACACATTTCAACAACCTTACAGGAATATCCCCACTCGTTGTCATACCAGGAAATAAGTTTTACAAAACTGCTATCCATCGCGATTCCAGCTTCGGCATCAAAGGTAGATGTACAGGATTCTCCACGAAAATCCGTCGAAACCACTTTTTCATCAGTATAAGCCAGAACACCTTTCATCGGACCTGCCGCCGCTTCTTTCATGGCATCACAAATTTCTTCATAACTGGCTTCATTTTCAAGTTCAACGGTTAAGTCTATAACCGATACATCTGAAGTAGGTACGCGAAATGCCATACCGGTCAGTTTCCCGTTTAACTCGGGTAATACAACGCCCACAGCCTTCGCAGCACCCGTCGAAGAAGGAATTATATTTTCAAGAATTCCCCGGCCACCACGCCAATCTTTCATTGATGGCCCATCAACTGTTTTTTGGGTCGCCGTCGCGGCATGCACAGTTGTCATCAAACCACGCTTGAGGCCGAACTTATCATTGATAACTTTGGCGATAGGAGCAAGGCAGTTAGTGGTGCAGGAAGCATTCGAAATGATCGCTTCACCGGCATATTTATCATCATTAACACCAAAGACAAACATTGGCGTATCGTCCTTTGACGGGGCCGACATGATAACTTTTCGGGCACCTGCATCGAGATGTTTTTGGGCTGTTTCTTTTGTCAAAAACAACCCGGTGGATTCAACTACAACATCAACGTCAATCTCGTTCCATTTCAATGCAGCCGGATCGCGCTCAGCGGTTAAACGAATTTTAGTACCATTGACAACGATATTGTCACCGTCCACCGCGATATCACCCTTAAATTTACCATGAACAGAATCGTGCTTAAGCATATACGCCAGATATTCTGGATCGAGTAAATCGTTGATACCGACGACTTCAATATCATCGAAATCCTGAGATGCACGAAAAACCATTCGGCCAATACGACCAAAACCATTAATACCTACACGAATTGTCATTTTCTGTCTCCTCGAAGAATAAAATATTATCGACTTTGAATTATCACTTTCAAAGGGTTCCTTAAAACTGGGGGATGAATTATACCGACTCAGTACCAGTTACTTTGTTAACAGCTTCAATAACCTTTTCAGAAGTGAATCCAAAATAACGGAATAGTTCTTTGGCTGGCGCAGATTCTCCAAAAGAATCTATTCCAATCACTTTGCCCGATAAACCCACATACTTATACCAACCACCAGTCGCTGCCGCTTCAACAGCAACCCGGGCTGTCACTTCTGAAGGTAAAACTGACTCACGATATTCACCAGATTGCTGATCGAACATCGAAGTATTTGGCATAGACACAATTCGAACTTGACGATCAACCAGTTGATCCGATCGTGCGGCTTCCATTGCAAGTTCTACCTCCGACCCTGTCGCCATAATAATGACTTCGGGGACACCGTCACAATCATGCAGTATGTATCCACCTTTCTCGATATTAGCTATTTGTAGTTCATCTCGATTCTGATGGGCCAGTGCCTGACGAGAAAATACCAGACAACTGGGCCCATCTTCGTGTTCAATCGCCATCTTCCAACTCACTGCAGTCTCGACTGTATCGCAAGGACGCCACAGCTGTAATCCCGGTATGAGACGCAAACTTGGAACCTGTTCAACCGCCTGATGGGTCGGCCCGTCTTCACCCAGCCCTATAGAATCGTGAGTAAAAACGAAGATACTGCGCAACTTCATCAGGGCAGACATGCGAATTGCGTTGCGGGCGTAATCTGAAAACATTAAAAATGTTGCACCAAATGGGATAAATCCACCGTGCAGGGCAATACCATTCATCATCGCGGCCATGCCGAATTCGCGAACACCGTAATTAATATAATTACTTTTCGGGTTTTCCGCGCGCATGGACACGTGTCCGGACCATTCAGTTAAATTAGATCCGCCTAAATCAGCGGATCCGCCAAATAATTCTGGAACAATCGGTGCATAGGCCTCAATGGCCGCTAACGAAGCCTGACGAGTCGCTTTATCCGCCGCAGCTTCATTGCTTTCGTTGATGAACCTACTTACAGCTTCTGACCATCCGGCAGGCAATTCACCTGAAATACGTCGCTCAAATTCAGCTGCAAGCTCAGGATGATCCTCTTGATAAGCTTCAAACCGTATCTGCCAGGCGGTTTCTTCAGCCTGTCCCGCGTCAAGATGATTCCAGCTTTCGGCTATTTCATCAGGAATAACAAATGGTTCATGCTCCCAACCCAGCGCTTCTCGGGTTAAGACAATCTCTTCTTCACCCAACGGCGCACCATGACTACTATGATGCCCCGCTTTATTCGGTGAGCCGAAACCAATAATCGTTTTACAACATATTATTGAAGGCTTGGCCGATACAGCTCGAGCGGCTTCTATGGCTATTTTGAGCGCATCCGAATCATGCCCATCAACTTCAATCACATGCCAGCCATAAGCCTCAAAACGTTTAGGAGTATCGTCCTCAAACCAGCCTCTAACATCTCCGTCGATTGAAATTCCATTGTCATCCCAGAAAGCAACCAACTTACCCAGGCCCAGAGTTCCCGCGAGTGAACAGGCTTCATGCGAAATACCTTCCATCATGCAACCATCACCCAAAAACACATAAGTGAAATGATCAATAATGGCATGATCATCCTGATTAAATTCTGCGGCAAGGGCTCGCTCGGCAATTGCCATACCAACGGCATTCGATATCCCTTGACCTAATGGTCCCGTGGTCGTTTCAATGCCTGGTGCATATCCGTGTTCTGGATGTCCCGGTGTTTTTGAATGTAACTGACGGAAGTTCTTAAGGTCTTCGATAGAGAGATCGTAACCGGTCAGGTGCAGTATGGAGTAAGGCAGCATCGAACCATGTCCGTTAGACATGATAAATCGATCACGATTACTCCAGTCAGGATTAGCCGGATTGTGACGCATGAAGTCGTTGTATAACACTTCAGCAATATCAGCCATGCCCATCGGAGCACCTGGATGGCCGGAATTTGCGCGCTGCACGGCATCCATACTGAGCGCTCTAATAGCATTGGCTAAAGTTCTACGTGTCGACATTTTTCTCTCCGGATATTCCGCGTTTCTGGTATTTTTCGATATCCATTACTCGGAGCACCCAATTATTCGATCAGAAAAAACGGCCAAATAGCCCGTAATCAGGGCCTCTTTGGACAAGGCGCGATATTCTCTCGTAAATGCCAGATAGCGGCAACACAAAATAAGTTTTATGGTTATTAATAAAAATTGTCTAATTGTCTGACAAATCTCCCTATTGAGATAAATAATTGCCCATAGGCGGTATTTTTTTTTGAACGCCTCCTTATAATGGCCATTCCAGAATAATGTACATTTTTTAAAACATATCAAGAGGAAATCATATGGCCAGTTCTTTTATTTTCACATCCGAGTCGGTTTCGGAAGGACATCCGGATAAGGTTTCTGATCAAATTTCGGATGCAGTTCTTGATGCTTTACTGGAGCAAGATCACCGCTCGAGAGTTGCCTGTGAAACTTTGGTAAAAACCGGCATGGTCATGCTAGCGGGTGAAATAACCACGCATGCCTGGGTTGATATGGAGAAACTGGTTCGGGATACCGTCAACCGCATTGGATATGACAACGCTGAATGCGGATTCGATGGTAATACCTGCGCCGTAATCGTTGGGCTGGGTAAACAGTCAGACGATATCGCCATGGGAGTCGACGAATCGAGTGACCATGAACAAGGCGCTGGAGACCAGGGCCTGATGTTCGGATATGCCTGTAATGAAACAGATGTTTTGATGCCCGCACCCATCACCTACGCCCACAGGCTTGTCCAACGTCAGGCAGAAGTTCGACGCTCAGGTGAACTCGAGTGGCTACAACCCGATGCCAAGAGCCAGATCACCCTTCGATATGAAAACCATCAACCCGTAGGCATTGAGGCCGTGGTGCTTTCAACGCAGCATAAAGAGTCCGTGGATCTCAAGACACTGCGTGAAGGTGTTATGGAATCAATATTAAAGCCGGTTCTCCCAGCCGAATGGTTATCGCAATGTAAAAGCGAGAACATCCATATTAATCCAACTGGTCGTTTTGTCATTGGCGGACCTGTCGGTGATGCTGGCCTTACCGGTCGTAAAATTATTGTCGATACCTATGGTGGAATGGCAAGGCACGGTGGTGGTGCATTTTCAGGAAAAGATCCATCGAAGGTTGATCGTTCTGCCGCTTACGCAGCTCGGTATGTTGCTAAAAATATAGTCGCTGCTGGCATAGCGGATAGATGTGAAATTCAGGTGTCATATGCGATTGGCGTCGCCGAACCGACCTCTATTAGTATTGAGACTTTTGGTACTGGCAAGATAGATGATGATCGTATTGCTACTCTGGTACGTCAACATTTTGATCTCCGTCCTAAAGGCTTAATTGCGATGTTGGACTTGTTAAAACCAATTTACGAACCGACTGCAGCCTACGGTCATTTTGGTCGGGAAGATCTAAATGTCAGTTGGGAACGTACAGATAGAGCTGAACAACTGAAATCTGATGCAGGCTTGTAAGTTAGCTCTAATAATTTCACTCGGCGATGGTGCCATACCATTGATTTAAACAGACTGTAAAAGTCCACTACGGACACCTGGCTATTGAGGGGCGCTGCGACAGATTTTCTGCCAGGCTTGATAGACAGTAATTTTTAACGGCGCTCATAAATAAATGCAAGAAAAAGAGGTTTATTTATGAACGCGAAAGTTCAAGACTCACTAAACAACGACTATATCATAGCGGATATTGCTCTTTCTGCCTGGGGTAGAAAGGAAATAGCAATTGCCGAAACAGAAATGCCCGGACTGGTTTTTTTACGAACCAAATACGGCGATGAAAAGCCCCTCAAAGGCGCCCGAATAGCAGGCTCTCTGCACATGACAATTCAGACTGCCGTTCTTATTGAAACGCTAGTTTCTTTAGGCGCAGAGGTACGCTGGGCATCCTGTAATATTTTCTCTACGCAAGATCACGCAGCCGCAGCGATTGCAACTTCAGGTGTTCCAGTTTTTGCGTTCAAAGGTGAATCTCTTGAAGATTATTGGCAGTACTCTCACAAAATCATGGAATGGCATGATGGTGGTACACCGAATATGATTCTCGATGACGGTGGTGATGCCACTATGCTGGTTAATCTTGGCACTAAAGCTGAATCCGATATTTCTGTACTTGATCACCCCGGTAGTGAAGAAGAAATCATCATGTACGCTTCTATTAAAGAGAAACTTAAAACGTCTCCGAACTGGTATTCAAATATTCAGAAGAATATCAAAGGTGTCACCGAAGAAACCACAACGGGTGTTCTTCGACTCTACAAATTGCAGGCTAGTGGCGAGTTACCGTTTCCTGCATTTAACGTCAATGACTCTGTCACTAAATCAAAATTTGACAATCTATATGGCTGCCGCGAATCCCTGGTAGATTCGATCAAACGTGCAACCGACGTTATGATTGCCGGTAAGGTGGCGCTTGTTCTGGGATATGGCGATGTTGGTAAAGGCAGCGCGCAATCACTAAAAGGCCTTGGTGCGAGCGTTATGATCAGTGAAATTGACCCAATCTGTGCTTTGCAGGCAGCGATGGAAGGATTCAGGGTCGTACAAATGGATAAAGTTTGTGCTGATGTTGATATCTTTGTTACGACCACGGGCAATTTTAATGTTATTCGCCACGAGCACATGATCAAGATGAAAAATCAGGCTATCGTTTGTAACATCGGACATTTTGATAATGAAATTGAAGTCGCTGAATTAAAGCAATACGAATGGGAAAATATCAAGCCACAAGTTGATCATGTTATTTTTCCTGATGGAAAACGTATCATTCTGTTAGCTGAAGGTCGTCTGGTTAATCTCGGTTGCGGCACAGGTCATCCAAGTTTCGTTATGTCTAATTCTTTTACCAATCAAACTCTGGCTCAGATTGAGATTTTCGCCAATCCTGGTAAATATAAAAATGAAGTTTACACGCTGCCTAAACATCTCGATGAAGAAGTTGCTCGACTACATTTGGAAAAAATAGGGGCGGAGCTAACTGAATTGACGCCAGAGCAGGCTGATTACATTAGCGTTGATGTTAAAGGACCTTATAAGCCAGAGCATTATCGTTACTAGTTAGTATTTATTCGATCAGGCCATCGTCTGCAGCATGCGCATTTCTAGAGTTTATTGCGAACAGACGATGGCCATCGGTGATCAGATCATCCTCGACACCGATCAAAGCCATTATGTACGCAACGTACTTCGCCTCAAAAGCGGACAATCGATATATCTCTTTAATCATTCAACCTCAGCAGATTTTCTTGCCACACTCAGCATTGGTTCTAAGCATTGCTTTGCTGATATTACTTCCTGCTTAGAGTTTGATCACGAATCACCATTAAAAATACATTTACTGGTGGGCGTCAGCAGTCGCGACCATCTCGACTGGAGCATTCAAAAAACAACCGAACTGGGTGTTTCAAAAATATCCCTGTTTAATGCTAATCATAGTCAGTCGCCGATCAAATCAGGACAATTAGAGAAGAAAATGAAACACTGGCAGGCCGTCGCAATTAAAGCCTGCGAGCAGAGCCAGCGTCATCACGTCCCTGATATTCAATTCCAGCCTAATTTTGCCCGGCTATTGCATGAGATTGACATCAATGACTTGAAATTAATTACTCATTTTGAGGGCCGAAATTTTCAGGATATTATTAAAGGTCTCGACCGGATTCGGAGTATGGCTTTGCTGGTGGGGCCAGAAGGCGGTTTATCAAAAACAGAAATTGACCTTGCTATTCAGAATGGGTTTTTAAAATTAGGACTCGGCCCAAGAGTACTTCGTACTGAAACGGCTACGACTGTTGCGGTCACACTTGCACAATCAATTGCCGGAGATATCTGAAGGCTTGCTCGCTACAAAGCCAGTAGCTTGTCCGCTGTGAATTCAGCTTTTAGATCACCGAATATATTATCCAGATTTGGAATCATCCGGGACAAGGATTCATCATCGACTCGGGACAGTAAATATCGACTTAAAACCGTATCAGAGCCTGATTCCATTTTAGGGGATTCGGCGAGATAGGCCCGAGGAATATCCTGCATATGTATGCCCAGATAGGGTAAATCACTGTCTTTAACCGGGTTATATAATACCGCGATTCGCGAACGTGGACCTACGACTGTGGCACCGAGAAAACACATCTCTTCTACGGCCACCACCGGCAAATAAACGCCACGCCAGGACACGACGCCCTTAAACCAGTCACTACTATCAGCCAGCGACTGAGGTCGACTGTAAGCCAGTATTTCCGCTACCGCAGAGTTAGGAATCAGCAGATTGATCGATACCAACGGCAACAACATGCATCGAACTGACCGGGTACTACCATCGTTCATTTTTAAATTCCTACGCGGTTATTTTCGATTGCTTAAAGCAGACTGAATGTTACTGATCAGCTCGTCTTCCTGATAGGGTTTCCCCATATAGTTAGTGACACCGATTTCAAAAGCTCGATCTCGATGTTTTTCACCGGTTCTGGAGGTAATCATAATAATAGGAATATTCGAGTAGGAAGCCTCATTTCGCATATAGGTTGCCAGTTCAAAACCATCCATACGCGGCATTTCTACATCTAGCAGCATCACATCAGGTCGAGTATCTTCGAGCTGCGCCAAAGCATCGACACCGTCTTTTGCTGTAACTACGTCATAATCGTGCCTCTCCAGTAGTTTACTGGCTACCCTGCGCATGGTTATTGAATCGTCAACCACCATAACTTTACTGCGCTGGGTTTCAGCAACCTTTGGAACTTCGCTGCTATAAACTATTTTTACAGGGTTACTCACGCTGTGACGGATTATGCCTCCGATATCGAGAATCAATACAACACTACCATCGGCTAAAATACTCGCACCCGCCAGGCTCTTTACCTGACTTAACTGCTTACCCAGGGGTTTCACAACAATTTCCCTGTTGCCCAAAATCTCATCAACATGCAAGGCAACCCGCGTATCGCCGGCCCGTCCCAGAATGACGGACTGTTTAGTAGCTTCGTCAGGTTTGGAAATTTCGCTCGCTTCCACTAGTTTACCTAGATGATGTAAGGCATAGCTTTGACCTGTATATTCAATCTTCGGGCTGTCCTGGCTGTAATAATCTAACAGCTGCGAGGTGTCTAGCCGGGTAATTCCCTCGATATTGATAAGCGGTATTGCATATAATTCTTCACCCGTTCGTACCATAATCGCCTGATTAATCGACAAAGTGAACGGTAGCCGGGCTATAAAAGCGGTGCCCTGTGGATTGGTGTCAATTTGCAAAGTACCACCCAGTTGCTTGATCTCAATAGAGACAACATCCATGCCAACACCGCGGCCCGACAACTGAGTTACATGTTCAGCAGTGCTGAAACCAGGCTCGAGAATATACTGAACCAGCTCGGCATCTGTAACCGCCTGATTTTCATTAATTAAACCCAGTTGTAGTGCTCGACTTCTGATCTTATCAGTATTAATTCCAGATCCATCATCACTGACTTTAATTACGATGTCGGAACCTTCACGTTGAATCTCTATTGAGATAATTCCAGTTTCAGGTTTACCTTTTTTTACTCTTTCAACGGGCGTTTCAATACCATGAGAAATAGCATTACGAATGATATGCTCAAGCGGTGCAATCATTCTATCCAGAACCTTGTTATCGACCTCGTTGTTTTCACCGGAAACAATTAACTCGGCTTTGCGTCCTACTTCCTGACTACTTTGACGAACCAGACGGCGTAAACGCGATAATAATCCCGAAAATCGAACCATTCGACTTTTAATTAAACCATCTTGAAGGTCAGTATTAACGCGCGATTGCTGCAATAGTAACGTCTCAGAGTCTTTTACCTGATCACCCAGCATATTTTGTAAACTCGACAGATCGTTAACACTTTCACTAAGAGATCTTGATAACTCCTGAATCACGGTATATCGATCAAGCTCAAGTGGATCGAATTCTTCGTGGTTTTTATCCTGAGTTTTGTGGCTGAAATGTATTTGCGTGTCAGTTTCTGCCTCTAGATTTCGTAGTTGATTCTTGAGACGATTGATGGTTTGCCCGAGTTCGCCCAGATAGGAGCCCAGGCCTGTAATCTGCTGTTCCATGCGTGCTCGATAAATACTGACCTCACCTGCCGAATTAACCAGGTTGTCGAGCAAATCAGAACGGACTTTGATGACATCAGCTCCCGGTCTGTCTGTTTGTGAACGCACTTCACCCGTAAAATTCTCCGCGACTATATCTATATCTTCGCTATCAAGTTGATCATTCGGCATACCATCGCCGGTTGAATGATCGTCATCCTCACCGAATCGCATCTGATGAATCAGTTTTAACTGACTTTCCGGTGAGCTAAGCGGTTCACTTTTCTCGGCTTCAACTACCTGCTGTTGCAAGAGATCAAAACTGCCTCGAATTACGTCAACCAGATCTTCACTTTTATCGACCCGTCCATCGATAACCGCAATAAACAGGGATTCCATTTCATGGCTTAAATCACTAATTTCATTTAATTCAGCCATACGTGCACCACCCTTCAGGGTATGCAAATAGCGCTGTAATTCCATCACCGCTGAGAAATCGTAATTACCACTTTCATCCGCTTCTAGTTTTGACCAGCTATCCAAAGTATGGTCGCTCATTTCGAGCAATTCGTTCGCTTCATCGATAAAGATGGTGAGCAGTTCGTCATCCTGTTCTTTGGGAAGACCGGCCATTTCATTCATCATCGTCAAAGTATCAATGAATTCACCCGTCGGTAGCTCACTATCACCAGGTATTTCTACAGTGTGTTCCTCAAAATCTTCCGCCAGAGCCCAAAAACTGATTTTTAAATCATTATCAATACTGGGTAAACGTCGTGTTTCAACCAGTTCGGCGGTCATTTTCTTTAAAGCATCATGCCCTTGCTGATAAAGCGCCACGATTTCCAGATCAAGAGCCATCCTCTGAGCGATGGCCGATTTAAGTGGTTTTTCCATCAGACCGGAAAGTTCACCTATGCTACCAATATCAGCGGTTCGGGAAGCCCCATGAATGGTATGGAGAGCGCGATAAATATCCTCCCCGGGTACCAGCTCTCCCGACTGCTCTGCATTTTTAAGGACGGAATTTACGATGCTTAGGTGCTGTTCGACCTCTTGCTGGTAAATCGTTAGAAGTTCCGGATCGAATGACAGGTCTGTTGGTTCTGTCAGTCCTTGATTTAAACGTGGCACTGCTTCGATTTTTTCGCCGCCCTTGACTGTCCCTGTCAGATCGGCTAAAGGGGCTGTCGGGGGGTCTCCATCAAAACCCACATCTATTTTTTCGGGCCTGAGTGCCTCATCGACAGAAATCAATATTTCTTCGTGGTCAGGATTCGAAATAGCGATTGCTTCGGCTTCTTCAAAGGCCAAGCTATCATCGACGTCGAAAGAGTCAATTCCCGGTTCATCGGGAAAATTAGCTGCTTCATTTTCAGCCTCGTCATCGAGATCATAATCCTGTTCGATCGGTCCAAGTTCGGATCTCGGAATAATCAAAGAGGCCTCAAGGTCCATAAGGCTTTCTGACCCCAGTTCTATCGAATCTTCAACTTCGATTCTTTCGGGATCGCGCAGGTTATGCGCAAGTTGTGCGATAGCGTCCATCGGAGAATCGGAGACTTGCTCCATCCCGGGCAGGCCGGTTAATTCAATTTCTTCTACTGGATCATCAGTGACCGACTGGAACGCTTCTTCCTGAACAGCTGCCACAGCAGACTCCGGATCATGCTCTGAAATCCCTTGAGTGTTTGGATTTACCCGATCAGAAGAATCAATCGGAGTTGCAAAATCATCGTCATCGATATCAACCAGTCGAGCTGGGTCAAGAGGTTCGTCAGTTATCCGATCATCGTCGGTCTCTGTCCGTTGCAGGGTCATAGTATGTTCGCTAAGCACCTTATCTGCCCTAAATTCAGATAAACTTCTTGCTAACCCGCGTAACCAGGCAATATCGCAACCCGGTGGCTTTCTTGACTTCAATTCTTCAACAAGTTCGAACATTGCTCCTGAGGCAAGTCCTACTGCGCCAATCAGCTCAGAGTCTGTAATAACTGTTTTATCAATAACACGATTGAGCAACTGCTCATAATCCCAAGCAAATTCTCCAATTTTGCTTGCACCAACCAAACGACCGCTGCCCTTGATGGTATGGAAAGCCCGACGAATATTCCTTAATGCATTCTCATCTTCGGGGTGCATTAACCAATCTTGCTGCATTCGCGCGATATTTATGGACTCTTCTTCAGCTTCTTCCAGGTAAATTTCAAGTATTTCAGGATCGCTACCCTCCTTTAATATTTCAAGCTCTTCAACCACTGGCACAACATGTCTGGCTCCAGTATCTTTAGCCTCGGCTATCCATTGCCTGTCTTCGTACTGGCTGTCTGTTTGTTCAATTTCGGACAGACTCGGAACTTGACCAGATTCGTCAATTTCTAAAACCGCATGAAGATCTTCGAGCTCCCCACTGAGCTCGTGGACTATCTCCTGGTCAGTTTCAGGCAGAGCAAATCCAGGTACATCAATCAATACCTTTGCATGATCTGGCTCTTCTTCGATCTCAGACCCAGTCCCTACCTGCTGGCTGGAAACACCCACTTCATCGTCAGAAAGCTCATCCGACGGATCAGAAAGAACATTTACACCACGGTCAATTAAGTCTAGATCTATAGACTCGTCGACGGTTTTTATGCTCGGTAAATCTATACTAATATCTAATTCAGACTCAACATCGACCTTCGATTGGTCTTCACCAGAAATGACCAGTTCTTCTTCCGGTTCAAGCGGGGTGAATTCCTCGATTTTTACGCCCGAGAGGAGGCCCTGTAATTGAATATTTGCAAAACCCAGGATGTCATCAACATCGCCACGATGCTCTCCTACTGCCTCCAGATAATACTCAAGGCTAACAACTACCTGCGAAAGGCTATCAAGACTAGCCGCTTCAATAAAGGTATCAGGGTCATAGTCTTTAAGGTACAACATCAGACCATCTATAACTGAAACAGCACGATCATGATTCATCAATATCAATGCAC
This sequence comes from Gammaproteobacteria bacterium, assembly GCA_047639625.1. Taxonomy (GTDB): domain Bacteria; phylum Pseudomonadota; class Gammaproteobacteria. Next base: position 28,821 of record JBLIOG010000002.1, on the reverse strand, counting down.
CACGCGCTTCATTCAGCATCACATTGCAAAGTTCAATATTATCGTAGCGGCTGGTATCTTTGACGAATTCGAGTATGGCACTCTTTGTTTTCTGAATATTATCAAGTGCGGCAGAAACAACCGCAGAAATCACATTGCCAAATTCGAAATCTCGCGACATGGTGGATTCGTCACGACTTTCTTCGGCCACAACCGGTATACGAAATTGCATCAAATCAAGAGATTGCTCAACTTGAATCAGCTCTTCGGCCATTAACAGTAATTGTTCTTCATCCGCCGATATTTCACTACTAATTATCTTTTTAACAACACCAATTTGCCCCTCAATCAGTTGACGCTGCTGCCCAAACCCGATCATTGCGAGGGTATCAGAAATTATATGGAGTTCATGGGGAAGGTCTTTTATCAAGCTTATATTCGCTGGATCACCATTGACATAAACTTCGAGAGTTGATTTAACCGTTTCTATATCAGCTTTGACAGCTTCAGCTACTGTTTTTAGTAGGGCCTGATTCGGGCCGGCAATATTACTTAAAACTTTGCTTCGAGCCGCTTCACTGGGTAGAAACTGCTCAAGTCTATAGGCCGTTTTTATTGCTTTTGTTTTCGGACCATCACACTCTGGCTGCGCGAGGTAATACAGGAAGTTTTTTATTAGATCTACGGGCTGCCGTTGTAACAACCCTTTTTCACCGATGATTAAAAGCACCCGGAATAACGCATCAACCTTACCAAGTAGACTTTTGATCGATACGCCTAACTCGAGTTGCTGACGTTTCAGAGATTCAATCAGGGCTCCAATAATCCACCAGATTCTTGCTATTTGCTCAGATGCAGAACGCTCTTCGAGTACATCACACACTTTTTCAAGCTTGCGTAAACTTTCCTCGATCTTTTGATCTTTGATAACATTTAGCAGGGATATTTGATAAACCGGGCGTAATTTCTTTGCCAGCAATTTTGACGCGTGGTTTTTACGGTCATCAATTGTCTCAAGATCTGCAGCCTGTTTGTGCATCGAAAGATCAGGCAGAAATAGTAGTTTTTCTGAAAATAGATCCTGATTTTTGACTGTTCGAATATCGTTTAATAATGGCAGGATCGCAATCGGGATATCTTTATGTCCTGACTGAATATGTTCGAGATAATCTGGCAGTTGAAGCACTGCTCGTAATAATACCTCCAATGCCTGATTACTATTATCATTTTGCTTGTCGAGGATATATTGACCCAGCGATAACATTTCTTCGGTCAGCATGGCGGCGCCATACTGCTCTATCATCATCAGAACGCCCTGGATCAGACTAAGGCGGTCATTTACGTTTTCGAGCAGGTTTTCATCACCTTCTTCGATATAGAGTTTAAGATTGGTTTTGATTTCAGACAAATAGTCATCGATAGACTTCTTGACCCAGCCAAGCGCACTCTGTTTTATCGACGATTCTTGAAGATTCATATTACTGTCCGATTACGAAGGCTCAGTTACTCTTCATTAAGATTGAATCCAGCCAAATCATCCAAATGGGAAATCATTGTGCTGTCTGACGAACCCATACCTGGAAGTTTAAAACCATCGACTGAGTTATGCATTTCTCCGACCATACTTGCAAGCTGGCCCATGGCATTAGACGCTTCGGTTGTTCCTTCTGAAGTACGGAGTGTGATGCTCTGAATGGCATCCATACTTTTGGTTATTTTGACACTATCAGCAGCCTGCTCTTTAGTTGAGTCGGAAATCTCAAGTATCCGTTGAGCCAGGTTCATCGATACCTGTTCGATTCTGTCGAGCGCGCTACCTGCATTCTCTGCCAGTCGAGCACCTTTAACTACGTTCGAAGTACTATGCTCCATCGAGACGGTTGCTTCATTGGTATCGGCCTGAATCGTTTTTACCAGCGCTTCTATCTGCTTGGTAGCATCACCAGTTCGCTCAGCAAGTCGTTGAACTTCGTCCGCTACGACTGCGAAACCACGACCGGCTTCACCCGCCATCGACGCCTGAATCGCAGCATTTAGAGCGAGAATATTAGTCTGGTCGGAGATTTCAGTAATTAAGCCTACTATGTCCCCTATTTCCTGGGAACTTTCACCAAGCCGCTTAATCCGCTTGGAAGTCTCCTGAATCTGTTCGCGAATCGTTTCCATACCTTCGATCGTCTGCCGCACAGTTTCACCACCTTTATGCGCAATACTGACTGACTTTCGCGCGACTTCTGCTGAATCAGTTGCTCGCTCCGATACGCTCGACATCGAGTCTGAAATTCTCGTAACGGCTGAACTGGCACTGGCAATTTCCTTTGCCTGAGTCTCACTCGCTTCCGCCAGCAGAATCGTGGTTTTCTGAGTACGACGAACCGCACTACTAACCTGCACCGCAGTGTTATTAATGGTACCGACCAGATCCCGCAATGCATCGATTGAATAATTTACGGAGTCGGCGATAGCGCCAGTAATATCCTCAGTTACTGTGGTGTGCGTCGATAGATCACCATCGGCCAGATTGGTCATTTCATCGAGTAGCCGAAGAATCGCTCGTTGGTTTTTGTCGTTTTGTTCCTGTGATTCAGTCAATCGTTGCTGAGATTCACGAATGATTAAAGCGGCCAACAATCCAAGTAAAAGAAGTGCGAGCACACCAAAAGCATAACCAACCAGACTCAGGGTTTTGAGATCACTATCCCCTAATTCTATCCGTGCACCCAATTGACGGGAGCGATTAAGTACGCCTTCGCTCAACGCCTGAATATTGATGACCGATTCGTGCACATTGAACAATTCCTGCGAGTTAACATCAATTTGATTGACGTAACCGGCTACGACGGAATATTCGTCTTTAAATCTTACCAGTTTTGTAATGGCTTCTGCATTGGTGAATTTTTTGATTTTTAGCTCGCTGCTGCCCTTTAACATGCCATCCGCCTGCCGACCGATTAATTCTGCATCGATTGAAAACTTATGTGCGGCCTCCATAACCACATCACCCTCGTTGAGTATCTGATTAAGACTGCTTTTAAGACCAACGACTAATGCCAGCTGGCGAGCCGCAACTGCTACATCACGTTGCGGTGCTTTTGCATTCGCCAATATAGAGATAACATCTTCGGACAGAGTAACAAGCTCAGGCAGTGTTTCTTCGATATCCACAATCAGATTACTAACGGTTTGCATTGAATCGCCTGCCTGCACAATGGTCGTGATACTTTTATTGTAGCCATTCCAGGAGGACCTCAAATCAGAAAATTCAAGGTTATAAATATCCGGCAACGCAGGCAATCCTGTTTGAGGATCCCCATTTTGAAGGATTGATAAGTTATTCAAAAATTGAGCTTGATTTGATGCCAGCTCCTTAAAGCCATCACGATCAGCAGTAGACGCTTCCAAAGCATTTATTGCGATTTGCTGCGATAAAACTTCCTGTTGCGAAGAAAGCGTGAAATAGGTTTTATTTTGTCGCGCAGAGATATTTTCAATAGTGAATACAACTGCCATGACGACAATCGACAGAATTAACAAGACACCCAGCACCTGGACCTTACGATAAATGCTTCGACCACCGCCGCTGGACATTACAGCAGGAGATCCCGAACTATCGCGTGTAAATATATTTTTCAGTTTATTTAAAAGTGCCATTGGCCTCTCTTTACAAATTGACAGATCTTCATTAAGCTACACAACCCTGATAAATTGATCAGACTTGACCAGTTTTTCAACACTGAATACGTCCCAACGACGAATTGAGTCATCAAAAATTCCAGCAAGATAATTTTTAATGGTGCCCGTCAAAGTCGATTCCTCGGTTTTCAGCTCATCGGGCTTGAATCGTCGCAATCCATAAACCTCATCCACAATCAGCCCAGCCCTAAGACCCTGTTTATCGATCACCAGAATCCGACTTTCTTTTTTTGTTTCTGTAATATTGCCATCAAGGAATGCTTTCATATCTAGAATAGGTAACAAGTTACCGCGAATATTGGACAGGCCCTTGACCCAAAAACGAACGCCGGGTACACGGATCGTTGGCGGTGGCGGTAAAATCTCACTGATTTCATCCATCTTCGCCAACAATGCTCGATCACCAATTCGGAAACCTATACCGACCCACTCATCGGTAACCGATTTATTGACAGGCAACCCCTGAGAATTGCGACGACAGCGGTCATCCAGGGCAACCAGCATCTCAAATGGAGAGGTAATCGACATGGTATCAATTCAAAAGTCGATTAATACGTTCCATTAAATCATGTTCTTTGGTCGGCTTGACAATATAATCTCGAGCCCCCTGCCGCATTCCCCAAATTTTGTCAGTTTCCTGATCTTTTGTAGTGATGATAATCACCGGGATATTTGCAGTACTGGGATTTCTACTCAAATCACGGGTAGCCTGAAAACCATTTTTACCAGGCATCACCACGTCCATTAGTATTAAATCGGGGTTTATTTCGATGGCTTTTTCTATACCTTCTTCACCATTCACTGCTACTGATACCTGGATTTCATGCCGTTCTAGAATAGCCCTGAAAACGTGAACTTCCGTTGGCGAATCATCGATGATCAATATATGTGTCACTGAAACTTATCCTCGTAGTTACCGGTTATTCAGGGCCGACAATTTGTCCGACATGGGTGTTAATAGCATTAATGAGATCTTCTTTGGAAAAAGGTTTGGTCAGGTATTTTTCAGACCCGACAATCCGCCCTCGCGCTCGATCAAAAATGCTGTCCTTGCTCGATAACATTATGACCGGCGTCGACTTAAAATTTTCGTTATTTTTGATGAGAGCACAGGTCTGGTAGCCGTCCAGCCTTGGCATCATGATATCGACAAAAATGATATCCGGTCTGTGCACGGTTATTTTTGCCAGCGCTTCAAAACCATCGATTGCAGTGATTACTTCACAGCCCACTTTTTTCAACAGAGTTTCTGCACTCCGTCTGATAGTTTTGCTGTCGTCGATAACCATAACTTTGACATTCAAAGTAGGCGTACCCTGACTATCATCAGGCTGTCGAGACTCGTCGTTCACGCATCCCCCAATAGGATTGATGGTTAAAATCAGATATAGTCAATGCCCCGATTATATTTATATTTCCAAGCAAAACCAGTCATTTATTTGAACTTGGTAATGTAAATTCTATATTCGAATAGGTTATTCTTCATGCTGTAGCCTTCCTCTCGTCGTGTTAATTAAACCGCCTCCCTTGTATACTCATAAATCATCATCACCTGCGTATGATCATTTATCCGCTAATAACTGCAGACTGAATCGTTTGTAAAGTTAATGTTGAAACAAGAAAGCGGCAAGTCGCCGCATTAATTATATAGAGAGACCTCATGACTCGTAAACTAGGCGTGGTAATGGACCCAATTGAATCCATCAAACCCTGGAAAGACTCCAGTTTCGCAATGATGCTTGAAGCCCAGGCACGCGGCTGGCCGATTTATTACATGCAAATCAACGATCTATATATGGATAACGGTATCTCGATGGCGCGATACCGACGGCTTACCCTGATCGACGACAATCAAAACTGGTTTGAACAATCTGACTACGAAAGCTGTCTATTAGATTCACTCGATGTCGTTATTATGCGCAAAGACCCACCCTTTGATCTCGAATATATTTACGCAACCTACTTACTCGAACAAGCTAGTGAAGCAGGAACTCTAGTCGTGAACCGGCCCTCAAGTCTGCGCGATTGCAATGAGAAAATGTTTACTCGGTATTTCCCACAATGCTGCGTCGATACACGTGTCAGTCGAGACCCTAAGCGTCTTATAGAGTTCATAAACCAGCACCAGGATGTCATTATCAAACCGCTTGATGGTATGGGGGGCGAGTCTATTTTCAGGGTTAAAGCCGGTGACAGTAATACCAACGTCATTCTCGAAACAGTCACTCAGCGTGGAAAATCGCAAACTATGGCTCAAAAATTTATTCCAGAAATCACTCAAGGCGATAAAAGAATACTACTCATCGATGGAATACCAGTTCCCTATGCGCTGGCACGACTACCTGCCAAAGGTGAAAACCGTGGAAACATTGCTGCAGGCGCAACAACCCGTGGACAGCCGTTGAGCGATCGGGACTACTGGATCTGCGAACAAATCGGACCTGCCCTTCGTGACCGCGGCTTAATTTTTGTCGGGATTGATGTCATTGGTGATTACCTGACTGAAATTAATGTCACCAGCCCTACCTGTATTCGCGAACTCGATAGCGAATTTAACTTAAATATCAGTGCCGATCTGTTTAACACCATAGAAAAACATTTGCATTGATCGTCTCATTTATTAAGCGGTTATTTCCGATTATTATTGGGATCGGTCTTGTCGCCTGCCAACCAACTGCCAAAATCGCCGAGCAAACATTCATTGAATTTGGAACGCTGATAAAAGTTACGCTAGTGCTCGGCGATCATCAGAATGCTGAAAATATATTTGACCAGATTGAAGCATGTTTACACAGTCAAAGGCGGCAATGGCACGCCTGGGAAAAATCTGATCTGAGTGAATTTAATTTGGCGCTCAGCAGTGGAGAATTTGTTGCAGTACCTGATTCCGTCAAAGACCTGGTCGAGTTATCTATCGGTTATTCGGAAAAAACCAACAATTTATTTAATCCAGCGCTGGGGGATTTAGTTGCTGCGTATGGATTTCATAATCCCGAGTTTGGTAATGTTAACAAAATAGACGCGATTCGAACTGATATTCCAGTCATGAGTGATCTTCAATGGCATGGTCAATTGATACGTAGTACTAATCAAAACCTGGCACTCGATTTTGGCGGGATCGCCAAAGGACTCGCCTTGTCTCGAATAGCCAACATGTTAGATAGCAACGGAATAAACAATTATCTTCTCAATGCAGGAGGCGATATAACCAGCGCCGGAATGCGCAATGGTAAACCCTGGAAAATCGGCATACAGAATCCCTTTGCCCCGGGAGTGGTTGCCGGGATCAAACTTGAATCAGACAATAGTTTATTTACATCAGGTAATTATCAACGTTTTTATCGAAAAGGAGGCCGAATCGTTCATCACATTATTGATCCACGAAACGGATTGCCATCCATAAATATTGCGTCTGCAACTGTCATGTCAACCGACCCCGTTCTCGCCGATGTAGCCGCTACAACCTTGATGATTGATGGCATCGAAAACCACCACAATATCTCAAAACGACTTGGCATCGATCATTATTTGATCATTGATAAAGACAAAAGGGTCATTGTAAGTCGGCAGCTATACGACCAACTTGAGTTATATACTCCCTGGCCCGTCAACATCATTGAGCCGGAATAATTTCTCTGTATTAAATCAGAGGGTAGTTTTTCTGGTGATCGTGCCACGAACTTGGCACAATAGATGACTAAATGACTACCAGCTCTAACACCTCACCTCGAATAACCGCCAGTGATCGCCTCGGTTTTACCTTGTTTTTAGCTCTTGCTGTTCATGCCATTATTGTCCTCGGAGTTGGCTTCTCGAGTAGCTCCAATTCCAGCCAAAAATCATTACCCAGTCTCGAAATCATACTAGCAAATTCAAATAGTTTTGAGGAAGCGGAAAATCCCGACTACCTGGCTCAATCCAATCAGGCCGGAGGCGGAAAATCCGATGACAAGGCAAGACCGAGTGCGCCGGTTTCCGCGAATTCACCCATTGAACAAAAAGGACTTGAAGAGCAGGCTCGTCAGGAGCTTCATAAAAATCAGTTGGCGATAAAGAATCTGACTTTTATCTCGCAAATAACAAGCGACACCAAAACCCAATCAAAACCGGCCAAAGACCAATTACAGGATCAGAGCACACAAACTCATAAAATTCAGCAACGCCACGCCCGTATCGCAAGATTACAAGCGGAAATCAGGCAGATGACTATTGATTATGCCAGGCGTCCTAAAGTATTAACGCTTACCGCCAGCACCCAAAAAGCGGTCGAAGCCGGTTACCTCGCGGCCTGGGTTCGAAAAATCGAACAAACAGGCAATCTAAATTATCCCGCGGAAGCCCGTGTTAATAAAATTGATGGCCAGTTACGTTTGAGTGTTCGTCTCAACTCAAAGGGAGAAATTCTTGAAGTTGAAATCACTCGCTCATCAGGAAGCAGCGTTCTCGACGAAGCCGCTCGAAGAATACTCCGGCTCGCTGAACCATTTCCTGTTTTCCCTGAAGAACTTAAACAACGAGCCGATCAATTGGTTATTATTAGAACCTGGGACTTCAAAAGCAATCAGTTTAAAACAGTTAGCGGAGTGGGATGATGACAGGACAGGAATCGAGTTTGGCTGACAAATGCCTGATCGCTACGCCCGCGATCCAGGATGGATTATTTGCTGCAAGTCTTGTTTATATTTGCGAACACAATACCGATGGCAGTATGGGCCTGGTGGTCAATCAACAGACGACACAGGTGCTAAATGATATTTTTAGCCAACTGAACATATCCTGTGAAGATCCCAGCATTCAAAACCAGCCTGTTTATTTGGGCGGCCCTGTAAAAATCGAACAGGGTTTTGTTCTTCATAGCAACGATGGAAGGTGGCAGGGCACAGTCGATATCTCTGATGAAATCAAGTTGACCAGTTCGTTAGATATACTCGAGGATATCGCCGGTCAACGCGGGCCCAAACATTACCTGGTAACGCTCGGTTTTTCTGGCTGGGCTCCGGGCCAGCTGGAATCAGAACTTCAACAAAACTCGTGGTTAACCTCAAACTCCAGCCCTGATTTATTATTCGATGTCGAGCCTGATATGCGCTGGCAAAAGGCATTTGACAGTCTCGGTTTTGATATTAGCAACCTGTCACCTGTCAGTGGCAATGCTTGACGACAAACCAACTTCCAAACCAACCTCTGTCATAGGCTTTGATCCCGGAACCCGCTGGACAGGCGTAGCTGTCGGCCAAACGCTAACCTGTCAGGCCACGCCTTTAAATGCCATCCGGGTGGTTAATAATAAACCCGACTGGATAAAAATATCTGACATCATAAGTCAATGGAAACCACAAATACTGGTGGTAGGTTTGCCACTCGACATGAATGGCGACCCCCAACCCATGACAAAAAAAGCACGTAGATTCAGCCGCCAATTATCAGAAAAATTTCAACTCCACTGCGAGCTAGTTGACGAACGATTGACCAGCCGGGAAGCCTGGTTATTGGCGATTGAAAGCGGAAAGCGGCGTCAGAAAAATGAAATTGATAGTATTGCAGCAGCTCTGATCACAGAAAGCTGGTTATCGCAGTTCAATTTCGGCTAGACATTCCGCCAAATCTGCTGAACCCGAAATCAATTTATGCTATAACGCCTAGCAGTTTCCAACCGGTGAAATATGTGACCTTACCCGCAGTAGACCCTCTTCTAAACAAGCTGATCGAGGCCATTAAACCTCTCTTTTCTAACAGCGATGATGAACAACAACCGCTTATCGTCGGTATTGACTCAGGTGGCGTCTGGGTTGCTGAAGCAATCCATCGCGCTATCTCACCGAAAACACAGCTTGGGCGACTTAATATCTCTTTTTATCGTGATGATTTCTCTCGCATTGGACTGCACCCAACGGTAAAGCCTTCAGTCCTCCCAGAACCCATTGATGATCGTCGAATCATACTGGTTGATGACGTACTTTATTCAGGTAGAACTGTCCGCGCAGCAATGAACGAATTATTCGATTTTGGCCGGCCCAGCCAAATTATGCTCGCTATTCTAATTGACCGGGGAGAACGAGAAATCCCGATTCAACCTGACTTTGTAGGAGAGACCATGCAACTAATGAAAGGCCAACATATCAAACTAACCGGCCCCGAGCCGCTATCGCTCTCAATGAGAGCAGAATAGTTCATGCAGGACATGCATTTACAACTGGATGACAGCGGAAAACTTCGTCATTTCCTCAGTATCGAAGGACTCAGCGCCGAAATCCTGACTGAAATACTCGATACCGCCGCTACTTTTCTCGCAAGCCCAGATAATACGATCAGAAAAGTCCCTCTGCTTCGAGGGAAAACGGTTGCTAATTTATTTTTCGAAGCCAGCACACGCACCCGCTCAACTTTCGAACTAGCAGCGCAACGTTTATCGGCTGACATTCTTAATCTGAATGTGAGTACATCGGCAACAGCCAAAGGTGAGTCGCTGCTGGATACGTTACACAATCTTGAAGCTATGCAAATTGATATGTTTGTAATCCGCCATCAGGACAGCGGCAGTGCCCATTTTTTTGCACAACACGTCAAACCGGGAGTCAGCGTCTTAAACGCTGGCGATGGACAACATGCCCATCCGACACAGGCCATGTTGGACATGTTCACCATTCGTCATCATAAAAAGGACTTCAGTCAGCTTCGAGTCGCTATTGTCGGGGATATCATGCACTCACGCGTTGCACGATCTCAAATCCATGCATTGAATATATTAAATACTGCTAATGTCCGTGTGGTGGCACCTAAAACCTTAATACCCGCTGATTGCGAAGATCTCGGGGTCGAAATTTACGATAATCTTGAAAAAGGAATTGAAGATGCCGACGTCGTCATCATGCTACGACTCCAAAAAGAACGAATGCAGGGCGCTTTACTGCCCAGTGAAAAAGAATACTTCCGACAGTTTGGCCTCACTCAGGAGCGTCTTCGATACGCCAAACCTGATGCGATAGTCATGCATCCCGGTCCCGCCAATCGTGGCGTCGAAATTGAATCCAGCGTTATGGACGGCAATCAATCGGTTATTCTTCAACAGGTCAGCTTTGGGATTCTGGTCCGTATGGCAGTAATGTCATTAATCGTGGGGCAATCGGGTCTCGCGACGGGAGTAAAGACATGAATCAGGTTATTCGAAACGGGCAGCTGATCGACCCGGTTCAAAAAAAGATTCTGAATGCAGATTTATTCCTATCCGGCGATACCATCATTGCGGTAGGTCAGGTACCGGATGGGTTTAATATCGATCAGGAAATCGACGCGAAAGGACATTGGGTTATGCCCGGACTGGTCGATATTCAGGCCCGATTACGAGACCCGGGACAGCCCGAAAAAGCCAACATTCAAAGCGAAACTGAAGCCGCAATCAAGAATGGTATCACCAGTCTTTGTTTGCCTCCCGACACCCAACCGGTCATAGATAACTCTGCAACAGTCGAGTTAATCCACCATCGCAATGAAACCTTCGGATTTCATGCCAAGGTCTATCCGATTGGCGCATTAACCCGAAATCTCGACGGCGATCAACTGAGTAATATGGCTAGCTTACGTGATGATGGTTGCGTAGCCGTTAGTAATGCCACCCGACCTTTGGGTAACAATTTAATACAGCGCCGCGCGATGGAATATGCGGCAGGTTTGAATATGCTAGTCATCATTCAACCTCGAGATCATGATTTACAGGGTGGCGGTTGCGCCCACGAAGGCGCTATTGCAACTCGGCTGGGCCTGCCTGCAATCCCAGAAGCTGCAGAAACCGCTGCATTGGCAAAAGATATAGAGCTGGTCGCACAAACAGGTGCCCGGACCCATTTTGGCCAATTATCCTGCGCCCGATCCGTCGACATGATTCGGCGTGCCCGCATAAAAGGCTTACCAATTACCGCTGACTGCGCGATGCATCAATTGTTTTTAACCGATCATGACATCGGTAACTTTGACAGCAACAAACTGACAATTCCGCCACTTCGCAGCCAATATGACCGCGATGCACTGCGTGCAGGCGTCGCTGACGGAACCATTGATTGCATCTGCTCGGATCATCAGCCCCATGAAATTGACGCCAAATTACGTCCTTTCCCATCAGCAGAACCCGGTATTAGCGCACTCGACACTTTTCTCTGTTTGGGCTTGCGACTTGTTGAAGATCAATTGCTGACACTGCCACAATTGATCGAAAAGGTCAGCCTGGCGCCGTCAAGAATCATGGGCTTGCCCGGTGGCCAGATTAGTCAAGGAAGCATCGCAGACCTAATCATTGTCGATCCAACTATAACTAGAAGCTGCGAATCTAAGCAGTTTGTTTCAAAAGGTAAAAATACAGCGTTCGAAGGCTGGAGACTGGAAGGCCAGGTCAGTCACACCTGGGTAAACGGGGAATTGGTATTTGAACGATAATCCGGTGATGATCTCGATCTATTCTTCATCGGAGGGTAAAATCAGGTCGTCGAGTCCACCTTGTTGATTCAAATTATGTCGCGTGTCCTTCGGCTTCACTTCTCCACCAAAATTGATTTTCCATTCGAGATTAGTACTGGAATCTGCATAAGCCAGAGCAGATTTGATCGATATCGCATCTGCTTTATACAATTGGTAGAGCGATTGATCAAAGGTTTGCATTCCCGCCATATCTCCTTTCTCCATAATTACTTTAATCTCATTAAAGCTCCCTTCCCGCAACAGTTGTGAGATATAGGGCGTATTCATCATTATTTCGACCGCGCAGGCCAATTTCCCATACATCCCTGGCACGAGACGCTGCGAAACAACCGCTCTTAAATTGAGCGATAAATCCATCAACAATTGCTCACGCATATCAGACGGAAACATATTCATGATTCGGTCCATCGCCTGATTCGAATTAACCGCATGTAATGTCGTTAGGCAAAGATGCCCAGTATCTGCGAAGTTGATGGCAGCCTTCATGGTTTCTCCATCCCGGGCCTCTCCAATCATAATAACCTCGGGAGCTTCGCGCAGGGCTTCACGCAGGGCATTTTCATAAGTGAGCGTATCAATACCCACTTCACGTTGTGAAACAATGGATTTTTTATGCCTAAATACAAATTCGATCGGGTCTTCAATCGTTAAAATATGGCCACCCTCTGCCATATTACGATGATCAATCATCGACGCAAGTGTGGTAGATTTCCCTGATCCAGTCGATCCAACGACAAGAACCATCCCGTTTTTGTTCATGACAATTTCTTTTAGAATTTGAGGTAATCCGAGTTCATCAATGGTTGGAATATCCCATTTGATATAACGAATAACCATCGACACTTCAGACCGCTGAATATAGATATTAACCCTGAAACGTCCTACATCCTGGAGTGTAAAACCCAGATTCATTTCACGATTGATGTCAAAGTCTCTCATTTGTTCTTCATTAAGAATGCTTAACGCCAACTTTTCGACCTGACCAGGTTCAAATGCTTTTTTGGCGATAGGGCTTGTCTTGCCCTGAACTTTCATATTGGGTGGAGCGCCAGTCACAAAAAATAGATCGGACCCCTGCTTTTCAACCATGAGTCGAAGATAGGGTTCGAGTAGTTTTGTTGTCGGCTCTTTTGACATGCTAGATCAGCCCACCACGTTCGTCATCTTCCGACTCTTCCAGTTCAAAATCACGATGATCTTCGACCAGGCCCATTTTTCTCGCCGTATCAGATTCAAGCTTAATTCTAAGTCGAATATCATTCACCGAATCTGCATTACGCAACGCGTCTTCGAAGGTGATTTTTTGTTCCTCAAACATAGTAAACAAGGCCTGATCAAAGGTTTGCATGCCGGCTTCGTTAGACTTCGAAATCAAAGTTTTCATTTCATGCACATCGCCTTTGAATATCAGGTCAGCCATCAGTGGCGTATTTAACATGACTTCAATCGCCGGAACTCGACCGGCTCCATCAATTTTCGGAATCAGTCGCTGAGAAATTAATCCTTTCAAATTCAACGACAAATCCATCAATAATTGTGACCGACGTTCGTCGGGGAAAAAGTTAATAATACGATCAAGAGCCTGGTTGGTGCTGTTTGCGTGCAGGGTCGATAGACAAAGGTGTCCGGTTTCTGCAAACGCAATCGCATGCTCCATCGTCTCACGATCCCGAATTTCACCGATTAAAATAACATCCGGTGCCTGTCGTAGTGTGTTTTTCAGGGCTATTTCGTAAGAATCGGTATCAACCCCGACTTCGCGCTGCGTGACTAGACAGTTGCCATGATCGTGAACAAATTCGACAGGATCTTCAATAGTAATAATATGGCCGTGGCTATTTTTATTACGATAATCGACCATAGAGGCAAGCGAAGTAGACTTACCCGAACCTGTCCCCCCAACAAATATGACGAGACCGCGTTTGGTCATCGCAATATCTCTCAATATAGGTGGCAGATGTAATTCTTCAAAAGTTGGAATTTCGGAATTAATGATTCGTAGAACCAGCCCTGTACTGCCCCGTTGCACAAATGCATTGACACGAAATCGGGCCACTCCGGGCAGGGCAATCGAAAAATTACACTCCTGAGATGCTTCAAATTCAGAAACCTGTTTGTCGTTCATAATTGAACGCGCCAACATTTGAGTATGATTAGGTGACAGGTTTTGCCTTGATACCGTAGTCATATTACCGTCGATTTTCATAGCCGGTGGTGAACCAGTGGTAATAAATAAATCCGAACCATCCTTGCTAACCATCATACGTAGCAAGTCATGCATGAAGCTTATCGCTTTGTTACGATCCATCTCAAACCCCCTTTCTAATTACGATCTGATTACAATGAATCTGGATTAGCCGCTTTACGCATGGCCTCATCCTTTGCCACGACGCCCTGAGCTAGCAATCCTTTTAGATTCTGATCAAGGGTTTGCATGCCAACGTTTTGACCGGTCTGAATCGCCGAATACATTTGAGCAACCTTATCTTCTCGAATCAGGTTTCTGATAGCAGGCGTACCAATCATAATTTCATGCGCAGCGACTCTGCCACCCCCAATCTTTTTCAATAAGGTTTGCGATATGACCGCTTTCAACGACTCGGATAACATCGAGCGAACCATCGATTTCTCAGCAGCTGGAAACACGTCAACAATTCGATCGATGGTTTTGGCTGCTGAACTGGTATGCAAGGTACCGAAAACCAGGTGACCCGTTTCGGCCGCTGATAAGGCTAATCGGATCGTCTCGAGGTCGCGCATTTCGCCAACCAGAATCGTGTCTGGATCTTCCCGTAAGGCAGATCGTAAAGCTTCGTTAAACCCCAGGGTATCGCGATGAATTTCACGTTGATTAACCAGACAACGCTTACTTTCATGAACAAATTCAATGGGATCTTCTACCGTCAAAATATGTCCATATTCGGTATCATTCTTATAATCAACCATTCCCGCTAAAGTCGTGGACTTACCAGAACCCGTCGGGCCAGTTACCAGCACAATACCGCGAGGATATTCTGATATTTCCTGGAAAATTTTTGGCGCACCTAAATCTTCCAAACTAAGAATTTTGGATGGAATGGTTCTAAATACAGCGCCAGCTCCGCGGTTATGATTAAAAGCATTAACACGAAAACGGGCCAGCCCTGGAATTTCAAATGAAAAATCCGTTTCAAGAAATTCTTCATAATCTTTTCTCTGTTTATCACTCATGATGTCATAAATCATGTCATGAACTTGTTTATGGTCCATTTCCGGGACATTAATTCGGCGAATGTCACCATCAACACGAATCATCGGAGGAAGGCCGGCAGAAAGATGTAAATCTGATGCACCTTGTTTAACACCAAAGGCCAGCAATTGAGCTATATCCATTTGAATTCCTCTACGTAAATGTTTGTCATTATTGTCTTTATGCTTTCAACGAGCTAGTAGCGTTTTTTTCCTTACGATTCAGGGCAAACCCATTATAATCACAGGTTCACCGTCGGTTAGTCGCCGACCACCATCTTTTTCACTATAGCGGGCTGATGTCAGGCCTCCTAAACTATAGCAAAAGCTATGCAGAACATCGAAAAGAATCTTAGTAATATCAAGCATCAAATCGGGGATATCTGTCAGCACTTTCAACGCGCTGATGGTGACGTCACACTACTCGCGGTTAGTAAGCGCAAACCTGCGTCCGATATTCGCGCGGCTTTTGAATATGGACAGCGCTGTTTCGGTGAAAATTATCTGCAGGAAGCGCTCGAAAAAATATCAGATCTATCCGATTACGACATTGAATGGCATTTTATTGGGGCCATTCAATCTAATAAGACCCGACCAATTGCTGAGAATTTCTCCTGGGTTCACTGCGTCGAACGCCTAAAGGTTGCTCAACGCCTGAACGATCAGCGCCCCACGAACCTACCCCCACTCAATATCTGTATTCAAGTCAACATAGACCAGGAAGCCACCAAAGCAGGCGTTGCCATTGAAGCAGTAGAAGCTTTGGCCAAAGCTATTTCAAGTCTGCCAAATATAAAATTAAGAGGATTAATGGCAATCCCGGCTCGAGGTGAAACAGAGTCCGAACAACGAAAGCCTTTCGCTCAACTGAAAGAATGCCTGACCAATCTGCAGAGTATCGGAATTAACTGCGATACGCTGTCGATGGGTATGAGCAATGATCTTGAAGCGGCCATTGCAGAGGGCTCTACACTGGTTAGAATAGGAACAGCAATTTTCGGAGAACGCCTGTGACACAACAAACTATTTGTTTTATTGGAGCCGGTAATATGGCATCGAGCCTGATCGGCGGCATGATTGCAAATAAAGTCCCCGCTTCAAGTATTACTGCCTGCGATATCAATGAGGAGCAATTAGACAACCTTAAGAGTCGTTACGGCATCAATGTATCAACCGATAACCTGTCTTCAGTTCAGACTGCCGATGTTGTAATACTCGCCGTTAAACCACAGGTTATGTCTCTGGTTTGCGAACCCCTGGCAAAACTCAGTGTGGAACAATCTCGATTATTTATTAGTATTGCTGCAGGAGTAACTGGCGCTTCTATTAATCGCTGGATGGGTGGTAACCGAGCAGTCATTCGATGCATGCCAAACACGCCCGCACTGCTGCAAATGGGTGCAACAGGTTTGTACGCGAACGAAAATGTCGGTACGCAACAAAGAACAACTGCAGAGGCAATTCTTCAGGCAGTCGGCATTACTCTCTGGGTTGATGAAGAAAAAGACCTCGACGCTGTAACGGCTGTTTCAGGCAGTGGGCCGGCCTATTTCTTCTACTTTATCGAATGCCTTCAGGCCGCCGGTGAAAAAATGGGCCTGTCTCCAGAAACCTCAGCTAAACTGGCTCGACAGACCGCACTAGGGGCTGCAACTATGGCGCTTAACAATGATGTCGTGACATTAAGAGAACAGGTTACTTCGAAAAAAGGAACAACCGAACAGGCGATACTCTCATTTCAGAATAACAATTTGTGCGGCCTGGTAGAGACCGCAACCGCTGCCGCACAACGCCGATCGCAAGAACTCTCTAACGAACTGGATGTAAAAACAGACTAAGGTCGATATTAATCATGGGCTCAAACTACCTACTGTCACCACTAACACTCATTATCAACACGATATTCGAACTGTATATCCTGCTGGTACTCCTACGATTCATGTTACAAACGCTTCGTGCCGATTTTTACAATCCGGTTTCTCAATTTATAGTCCGCTTAACAACACCACCTTTACGCCACCTGCGACGCTTTATTCCTAGCATACAAGGACAAGACACAGCGGCACTATTGCTGTGCCTGGCTCTCATTTATCTGAAATTTATTTTATTGCGATTGCTCGATGTCGGTGTGGTTCAAATTGGAAACGTTATAGCGGCTATCGGTAGCATCAGCTATGCAGGCCTGCTTATTATCAGTATTGCGGATCTGCTAGCGCTGGTTTTTACAGTGTTTTTAATCGCCATATTCATACAGGTTATTTTAAGCTGGGTTAGCCCTGGAACCCACAATCCGGTTATTGGCTTAGTGACAACTTTATCGCGTCCGATCATGCGACCGATTCAAAAGTTTCTACCTCCGTTCGGCGGTATGGATCTTTCGCCCTTGTTCGCCGGCCTCGCCATTATGGTCATCAAAATGCTGGTCATTCCGCCGTTAGTGGCACTCGGAAGTTTTTAGCTTTTTACATGACCGGAGGTTCAGCTTTATGCCTTGCCTGGATAAAAGCAGAATGAGGCAGATATAGAAGTTCCGCAACCTGGCGGATTAAATGCTCTTCATAATGATCCAGGTTACCGTCCGCAAACACGAGCTGCCACATCATTTCAATTATGCGTATTTTATCCGGCTCAGCATACTGCTCATTCAGCAATCGGGTTAAATGCTGAATTGAAACCAGTTGATTGGCCTCCTCCTCCGCTCCCGCAATCAGATCATTCAACTCATCATCCGACAAATCAAAAAACTTTATCAGTAACTGACGCATGCGTTTTACTTCACGCTCATCAGTCTCAAAGTCCGCACGGACGACTTCGAGCAGGAGTGTAGCCGTTGCGACTTGTAGCCGGTGCTCCTGTTTTTCGGGTGATTGGCTTATTAATTTATCGCCAAAAAGTTTATCGATCAAAAATTTCATAGGCATTCCATAGTTTTATTTGATTGGCTCGTAGTTTTCAATTGCACGTTCGATGGTATTATGGACAATTAGTGCCCAGATAAACCCTAGAACTATTATGACCTTAACCGAATTACGTTATGTCGTCGCCGTTTCCCAGAAAAATCATTTTGGTAAAGCGGCGCAATCCTGTTTCGTCAGTCAACCAACGTTAAGTATAGCGATCAAAAAGCTTGAAGAAGAGCTCGATGTTCGGTTATTTGAGCGAAGCTCAAAAAATGAAGTCAGAATTACCGAAATAGGTCAGCAAATCATCAATCAAGCCTATATTGTTTTACAAGAAGCACAAATTCTGACCGAAATCGCCCAACAAGGAAAAGATCCTTTATCAGGAAAATTCCGCCTTGGCGTTATTTATACAATAGGCCCCTATCTCCTGCCGAGCCTGATCCCCAAGTTAAACGAAATTGCACCTAACCTTCGTCTTATTATTGAAGAAAACTTTACTGCCAATTTATTTCACTCGTTAAAGCAGGGCGCTCTGGATGCCATCGTCATATCGCTTCCATTCGAAGAAGCTGGCATTGAAACCGCACCATTATATGAAGAACCCTTCATCGTCGCACTGCCCCGTAATCATGAATGGCAGGATCTCGATCAAATTCCACCCAAAGATCTGGCATCGCAGGATTTGATGTTGCTTGGTGCCGGGCATTGTTTTCGTGACCAGGTGATTCGAGCCTGTCCTAATTGCATGTCAGGCAGTAGCGAATTAACTCGAACGCTTGAAGGTGGTTCACTGGAAACCATTCGCCAAATGGTTGCCGCAGGGACCGGAATTACCGTCTTGCCGCGCACCAGTATCATTCACGATCAACGTATGAATTCATTGATTCAGATTAAACCCTTTAAAGACCCATCGCCAAGCCGGACAGTAGCAATCGCCTGGCGCAAGCATTATCCAAGAAAAGAAACGATACACACGATACGAAAAACTATTCAGAGCGGCCCTCTCGAAGGCGTGACGATCATTAATTAAATGTCGGACAATCTCGTAACACACGATAAATCGTTGATTCGGGCCAATATTAATGGCGAAACCGCCAAAATGCCCTGGAAAGATTTACAACGTTTTTTTGCGTCAGGAAGTACCTTATTTGTTTCTTCTGAACTAGATTTAGTTGATGTCGCCTATTCTATTCACACTGACGATGTTGAACAGGTCCGAAACTGGAAAGAATCCGGCACGCTAGGCGACGTCAGCATTGACCAGGCGAAGGGATGGTTCGAGAAAGACAGTGAGCTCTGGACAGTTGTTGTGAACCCCTGGATTCTCGTCCAGGAAATTTCAACCCTTTAGAGAACTCTGATTTCTTGATATCACCTTTCAATTATTTCAGTGGTAATAAAATATGGCTATTAACGATTTAACTAACATTGAACTTCGTATCATTGGCTGCCTGATGGAAAAATCGGTGACCACACCCGACCAGTACCCACTCACATTGAATGCACTGGTACTGGCCTGCAATCAGAAGTCTGGTCGTAATCCAGTTATGTCGTTAAAGCCCGGTGAGGTACAACATTGCGTCAGAGGACTGGAAGTACGGCATTTAATTCGAGTCGAAGAAAACTTCAGTCGAGGCATCGAAAAGTATGTTCATCGTTTCTGCAACTCGTCATACAGTGAACTTCAGCTGGATCCGGCACAATATGCCATCGTTTGTTTGTTAATGTTAAGAGGTCCACAAACACCGGGAGAATTTCGAGCGCGAAGCCCGAGACTTCACGGTTTTGACGACAATCAAGCAGTGATTGCATCCATTGACCAGTTAATAGCCTTCGAGTCAGGCCCTTTGCTGGTCAAACTACTGCGGACCGCCGGGCGCAAAGACTCCGAGTACATGCACCTGTTCGGAGGGCCAATTGATATCGATGCACTGGCAGACGCTGGTGAAAGCCGTAAACGCGAACCCTCGGCGTTACAGAAAAGAATTGACGAACTTGAACTACGAATCAGCCAACTCGAAAGCGAGAATGTCGCGCTAAAACGACAACTGGAAAACCGTTAATAAACCCTTCGAGAGGACTCTCAAATTGGGCACCTTTAGTCATTATCGGTCAGACCAGCACCTGCGCCCGCTCGCGAAGCGTCGGTTGCCGGAGCATAGGTTTTAAACGATAAAGTATCAATGGCAACCCATACTTTATCAGGAATTGCATAGGACAGGGTCATTGGCTGCTGATCAGCCTGGGTTGATGACAGACCAGGCTCACAGATAACCGAGTCAATTGTGTGTGATTGTAGATCTTCTCGATCACCTTCAATCCTGATTCCATTCTCATAACAACTAACAGACACAGAACCCCATCGAATGGTAAAAGTGGTTCGATAATATCTCGCCGCCATTCCAACGGGTGCCAATAGCAAAATAGGATAGGCGACATTACTGAGTTCAAATTTTCGCCCCTGCAGCATTTTGTACGACCGATCCGCTAATGCTGCTCCCGTAATGACAGGACAAAGTAGGCCTCCACTTGCCTGCCAGACTCCAATCGAGCAATCAGGAACAAAGTCCTGGTAGCGCTTGCCCTGTAATTTTTCCAGGTGGGCCAAACCCATTTGAGGACCGGGTAAATTATAGGCTGCGAGCCAACGAGATGTTTTTCCTGCTTCTTCTGCAATACCCCAGCTTAGGCCCGTAGCACGGGCACATTTACGCAAATAAACTTCGCACTCGGCTAAGGTTAATAAATAACTCACGGAGCCGCTTCCAGTAATTCATGCGGATAAGGCGCATCCTGATACATACAAATTCTGACCCAGCGATCTGATCGAGGATCAAAACGCGTGGCACCAAAAAATGACAACTTACAACGCAACAGATCAATCGGCAGCATATCTGAAGCAATCAGATTGTCCTGGACTTCGGCATAGGGCTGAGTGGCCAGATTTTGTACCCGACGAGTTATATGTCGATGTTCGGGGTGCTTGAGCAGAAAGTCAGCGACCGTTTTATCCTTATCCCATTCAGAAATACACTCAAATAACTCAGAGATAAATAGACCGATACACAAGGGTTCTTCATATTCAGCACCAGGTTCATCAAATCGTTCTCCCACTCGTGGCTCTAGTTTTTCGGCCGAGTAGTACCAGAATCTTGCTCGACGTTTAGGGTCGCTATAATCCTCTTCGATTGCCCACTGACATTGATCTTCAATTATTTTTTTCAGCGCTTTAACCGTCATTGAACCATCAATAAAAAAACTACGATGTTCGTCGGCGTCCATACAATGAGTTAATTCATCGACTAAGCTGCCATAGGGCTCCAGTATCAATGAAATTAATAACTCCTGACCTTCAAGCGTCAGGTTCTTTTCGGACCACCGGTAAAATCGATCCCAGGGATGATTAGTGACCAGAGATTCATCATCAATATACTGATTCATAAGTATCAGATCAGCCTTCAGGTCACTCAGTTTTTCGATCTGAATGGGATGTTCGGATCGCCATTGCGACACGTTGAAACTGGCTCTCTCAAAATTGACCTTAAACTCAATGACTTCGTCCTTGCTCGCTGTTTCCAACGACCGTACTTTGGCTATCGCCTCCTCTCTGGCCATCATCCAGTTATTAATCAAGGCAGGGTGGTTTATGAGAAAGGGGGCCATACCCAATCCAGTTGAATTACCGACCCCAATGCGTCGCCTCAAGGCAGGGTCAAATTTAACGGCATTGTCACCACCTCTGAACAAAGCAACATGCTCTAACAAATCCATGGCAAATGCTCGGGTTAACCAGACTGATAATAACTCCGCCTGGAAAGGACCGGACACCTCTGATCGACCTGCAATCGTCAAACGATCAGTCGCGCCAAATTTCCCTGAACCATACACCGCCGTTGTTCTAACCAGATATCCAACCGACTCAAGCTGCTCACGATCAGGCTGCTCACCGGCAGCCAAACGATCGACTACGTGATTCCAGAGTCGCACTGATTTATTGGCCCGTGACAAACTGAGCTCCGAATCAGAAATTCGTCCTGCTTCCTGTTTTGGAACATTCTGTTCAAGTCGTTCAATATCAGCGCGTTCAGGAATGCCGTCAAATAACGTAAAGGTTGTGTCCCAGGCGGTGGCAATAACGCGATCAGAGCGCATGTGATCCGGTAAATCGTGCGAAAAAGCAACCAGCGAATAATTTCTTTCGGGGCCGTAAACAGTATAAACAGCTCGGCCAAAACCCTGATCGTCGATTTCCCAGAGATTACACTTGAACTGCCACTTTTCCTGTTTCATTCGGCGCAATAGAGTGCGCATGAACGACAGGCGAGTTTGATGAAAGCTGCCCATTCGGGCCAATCGCATGACGGTTTCCGGAGATCTCCGAAAACGATCAGTAGCGGGGTTGATTGAAGTTTGTGTATCGCTCATGGTTTCTTAATTAATAGTCAGGGCCGAAGTTTTCATCAAAAAATTTTAGCCAGTTATTACCCATCACTCTGGCCGTGTCTTCCTTAGAAAATCCGCGATTCAGTAAACCTTTTTCAATATTTGAAAAATCACTATTGCCACCAAACCAGTCCGGCATCGGTGGAAAACCGGCATTCGATTTTGACCCTTCGCCATAATCGATCTTTTTCGTCCATCGACCGACTCGCATCCATTCAACCACGGAATCGGGTTGATTTTGACAGAGATCAGATCCCAGGCCGATATGTTCGATACCCATGGTTTCAGCCGCTTGTTCAATCATTTGACAGAAACTGTCGAGGCTACAATTGCTGCCATCTTTTAAATGATGGGGGTACATACTAAAACCCAACATTCCGCCCGTTTCACCAAGCGCTTTCATGACCGCATCTGATTTGTTACGCAACGCCGAATGCCATGAAGCCGGATTAGCATGGGTAATGACAATCGGTCGCTGACTGACTTCCATCGCTTCCAGGGTTGAACGTTCTGCGGAATGACTCATATCTACGACAAGGCCAACTCGATTCATCTCATCAATAACCTCCCGACCCATCCGCGTAATACCGCTGTCGTTCGGTTCGTAACAACCCGTCGCCAACAGCGACTGATTGTTATAGGTTAACTGCATGAATCGGGCACCCAGGGTGTGCAGGATTTCGACGAGACGGATATCGTCTTCAATCGGTGATGGGTTCTGAAACCCGTAAAAGATAGCAGTTCGACTGGTATCACGCGCCAATCGAACATCATCTCCGGTAAAGCCCTGAAATATCAGATGCGGAAAACGCTCAAAGTAGCTGTTCCATTGCTCCATATTAGCCACTGTTTCACGAAAATTCTCATGATAAGCAATGGTGACATGTACGGCGTCAACACCGCCATCGCGCATCTGCTGAAATATTTCTTCAGACCAGTTGGCGTATTGGAGCGCATCGATTCGATAACTGGTTTCGGACATAGTGACAACCTATTCGGGATTACCGCTACTGATGTAAGCGGTTTTAACGTGAGTATAAAATTCTTTCGCGTATGAACCCTGCTCGCGCGGCCCATAAGACGACTCACCACGACCACCAAAAGGCACATGATAATCCGTTCCTGCAGTTGCTAAATTCACCATGACACAACCAGTTTTGGCCTGTCGACGGAAATGGGTAGCCCTTGCCAGATTGGTTGTAATTATCCCGGCAGTCAAACCGAACTTCGTATCGTTCACAGTTGCCAGAGCTTCATCGTAAGAATCAACTTTGATCACGCAAGCCATTGGTGCAAATAACTCATCTCGATTAACCTGCCAACTATTCTGTGTTCCGGTAAAAACTGCAGGCGTCATGTAATAACCTTCAGTCGCACGTTCAACGCGCTCACCGCCACATCGTAATTCACCACCTTCCTTTTTAGCCAGTTTAATATTAGCCAGATTTTGAGTGAGTTGCACCTCACTGGAAACAGGACCCATTTGTGAATCCGCTTCGAGTGCATGCCCAACCACCATTTTTTGCGCACCAGCGACCAGTCGGTCGACAAATTCATCGTGGACCGACGAATGCACAACGAGCCTTGAAGATGCCGTACATTTCTGACCCGTACTGCCAAAAGCTCCGCCTAAAGCACAGGCAACGGCTGTATCCATATTGGCATCATCCATAATGGCTAACGCATTCTTTGAACCCATTTCAAGCTGTATTTTTGTGAAATTTGCGACTGCTGAAATAGCAATCTGACGACCAACAGGCACCGAACCGGTAAAACTGATCGCATTTACCATCGGGCTCTCAATGAGTTCCTGACCAATTTCTCGACCAGACCCCATGACCAAATTAAACAGTCCTGCTGGGATGTCCTGTTTCGCAATAATTTGGGTCAGTGCAACTGCAGATGCTGGGACCAGATTAGCCGGTTTCCAGATGACTGAGTTACCAAAAGCCAATGCCGGTGCAATTTTCCAGACGGCGGTCGCGGTTGGGAAATTCCACGGTGAGATAATAGCAATAACACCCACTGGTTCCCGACGAACATCAACTTCAATTCCGTCTCGAGTCGAATCAGCTGTATCACCAATCTGGCGAAGGGATTCTGCGGCGTAATAGGTAAAAAATTGCCCCGCTCGATAAATTTCACCTTTACCTTCGGGCTGTGTTTTGCCTTCTTCACGAGCCAGCAAAGTACCCAGCTCTTCACAACGTTCAATCAATTCATTGCCAATCGCCATTAAAACGCTATAGCGCTTTTCAAGACCTGAACGACCCCATTCCTTTTGCGCACTAGTTGCAGCATCGAGCGCACGCTGTAATTGGGCACTATCGGCCTGGGCATACATCCCAATGGTATCGGACAAGTCTGAAGGGTTGATGTTAGCAACTTCACTGCTGCCTGCAATCCACTCGCCTGCGATGAAATTATGATTCGATTCGGTCATGCTATGTCTCAACTATATATAAATGCCGGCAACCTTAAAAGGCGGCACAGTTTCAGTCAATCTTAATTAACTTAACCAAATTTAAATTATAATGAAACTAGTACGGATAGATCCAACAGCCAGATCAATAGTTTGCTTTGAGAATAGATTTAACGGGTGTCGGTAAACCATAATTGGCGATAGCATTCAGGTCGATCCAGCGAAAGTTATCATTGTCGGATATTTGAACTGGGAATTGATCAAGATCGACAATAGCCAGGGAAATATCAAGACTGTAGTGGGTAAATTGATGTCGAAGCAGATTGGCATGAGTTTTTTGGGGAATCTGGCTCAAACCAATGGCGGCTAATTGCCAGGTCACAATGTCATCTGTCTCAGTCACTTCAGGCAATGACCACAATCCGCCCCAGATACCCGATTCTGGTCGACGCCACATTAGGATTTGGCCCTGACATTGATGCAATATCATGAGGGTTGCTTTGATTGGTTTCGATTTTTTCGGCTTAGATTCAGGAAATAAATGTTGGCCATTATCTCGGAAACTAGCACAACAACCGGAAACAGGACAAAGCTCGCATTTCGGCCGGGACTTCAGGCAAAGCATCGAACCCAGGTCCATCATCGCCTGATTAAACGCGGCTGTTTCCTGATGGGGTGTCACCGACTCAGACAGAGACCACAGCTTTTTTAAAGTATCGCTTTTGCCATACCAGCCTGACACCTGGAAACATCGAGCCAGGACTCGCTTTACATTTCCATCAAGAATCGGCCAGGGTTGCTGAAAGGCAAAACTTAATATCGCACCAGCGGTTGAACGGCCAACACCTGGAAGTGCACAAACTGCTTCGAGGGTTTGCGGGAATTGGCCTTTGTGTTCATCTCGAATAATGCCCGCGGCACGATACAGATTTCGAGCACGGGCGTAATAACCCAAACCCTGCCATGACCGAAGCACCTCATCAATATTTGCATTGGCAAGGTCAATAACGGTTGGAA
Source organism: Gammaproteobacteria bacterium (assembly GCA_047639625.1). Lineage (GTDB taxonomy): Bacteria > Pseudomonadota > Gammaproteobacteria. The sequence goes on along the minus strand of JBLIOG010000002.1, from coordinate 2,667 downwards.
AATGCTCAAGAAAGGCATGATAATAGGGAATGACTGTGGCAACCTGCGTTTGCTGCAACATGATTTCTGAGAGCCAGACCCGGTAGGCATCCTGGTGTTGCCAGGGCAGGTCATGCCGGCCATTCAGTTTTTGCCAGTCAAGCAACTTAACCGCAAAAGCATCGGGAATAAGCTGTCCCGATTCATGGTTAATTGCAGGCATCAATCCGTTAATTGCTTTAAAAGTTCTTCCCTGGCTTTCTTTTTCGCCGCTTTCTTCTTTGCATCAAGCTCAGCTTTCAGGCGCGCTTTTTCTGCAGCCAGTTTCTCTGCTTCAGCATTTTTGCGAGCTTCTAGTACCGCTTTCTGTTTTTTAAACTCTGCTTGCTTCGCGGCTTCAAGCTTAACTTTTTCGGCCACCAGCTGCTCTTGTAACGCAGCTTTTTGAGCAGCAACATTCGCTTCTAATTGCGCCTTTTCTTTGGCCAATAATTGAGCAGCCTGATCCTTTAACATTTCATCGAGCTGAACATCAATTCTCGGCGCCGAAAAAGGTCCTTTAATACGGACTGGAATCAAAATTCCTTTAAGGTCATCAATCTCACCACCATCCTGTCCACCAACCGATTCGACCAGCTTGGCTCTAACCAGATAATCAACAACATTGGTATTTAAGTCAGCTTTACCCTTTCCACCGACTCTGACTAATGGCGCCTGTAAGCTAAGATCATCACTACTGAACACTCCATTACGAATGATACCGCTAAGCGTTAGAGCTGAGAAATCAGTTGTCAGAGTTTGTTCCGCGGGCGCTTTCTCTTTTCGAATTTTTGCTTTGGCCTTATCAATCATATGGCGAAGATTAAATCCTTTTAACACCCCATCTTCGAACGCGAGCTGCATATCACCCTGACTGTTTTTCTTTAATTCGCTCAGCCACTCGCCTTTAGTTTCAACCGTCACCGAGGCCGTTAGTCCTCCTTCGATTTTATCTATCAGTGCAAAATCGTTGAGTAAGGGCCCTATCTGTACACCATTGAATTTTTTACTCACCTTATAAACTGGCGCCGTACCGGTGACATCCAGTTGAATCCGTCCATCAAATTTCCCGTTATATAAATCCATCGCCAATGGATTTATATCGATCAACCCATTGTCTGCCTGAATGCCGAAATCTACCTGTGCAATATTAAGATTTTGCAACTTTAGTGTGTTGATTTTGAGGCGACCATCGATGAATATTGATCGCAACAATTCTATTGGCAACGCAATTTGCACATCTTCATCTGACCCAGTTTCTACCAGTACAGGCTCTTCGACAACCTCGGCTTTACTCGGGGGTGGAGTTCCCAGCAAAGCATCGATATCCAGATTATTAGCCGTCAGGACAAATTGGACAGCCGGTTGGGTGAAATCAATTAACTTAAGATTACCCTCGAACAACACATCATCAATGGCTAGTTTTAACCCATCAATCGTCAACTCATTCTCGGGAAGGTCAAGCAAAACACTCTGCCCGCCAATACCCGCTTTGATTTTACCCAGCTGAAAAAGATCTCCGCGTGCCTCGATACCGATGTTTAAATGAGTAAGTTTTAACTTTGAGCTGACGGTATCGAGAGCCAGAGCTTTAGAATCAATCGTCAGAAGCAAAGTTTCAGTCGGTAACATTGGGCCACTGGCATCCACCGACAGCGAAAGATTGGCTATGTTCAATTGCCCTGTTTTCAATAAATATTGGATGCTAGTTTTGAGATCAATCGTGGCATCCAGTTCATTTGCACTGTTTATCGCAGCACTAACGGAAATCGAGAACGGTTTATCTGGTGTAATACGACCGCTGATAATATTCATTCTCTGAACTCGATATTCGGCACCAGCCTGTGCATCTTTCCATAGCAGGTTGGCATTTTTTATCTGCAATCCACCGAAGGCACCTTGTATATCCATGGGCTCAGAATCGCTGATTGTGTTTTGCGTAGACGCTACTCCCTCTTGTTCGTCTGCCGCAGGATCGGATGTGGAAGATGCGACGAGATCGTCCCAGTTGGTAACACCGTTTTTATCTTTTTGTAAATTGATCTCAAGCCCATCCAGAACAAATTGATCAATTTCAGGCTTGAATGCAAACAGAGAAGCTACATCGACACTAACACTGGCCTTATTCACTTTTACCATAGGCTCAGGCCCAAAGCCTGGCGCATTGGAAAGGCTGAGGGCACCGAGCTTCATTCCGAGGGCAGGATAGACGGTTAAACTGACATCACCAAAAAACTGTAGATTTCGCCCGGTTTGCTCAGCGACCAGATCCGACAAATCCTGTTTGTATTCATTGGCGTCAAATATTGAGACAAATACGCTGACCGTGCCTATTACAAACACAATAGCCACCAACAATGTGTAAACAATTAATTTAATGATCTTTTTCATTGCGACGTCACGAGCCTGCCCATATATAATAATCCAATGTGTCACGAAACCGGATGTTTATCAAGGCGATGAAAGAGAAACTCGAAGGATGGATTGAAGACCTCAAATTCAATTTCAGTCAGTCTGAATCTGGTAGCTACACAACAAAAATCCTGGCACCACTGGCGGTCATTTTAATCATTATGCTCGCGTTCGGAATCTACTGGAGTGAAGAGCCCGAGGCATTCGATGTCATAGCGGTTGCCGCGAAAAACGTCG
>JBLIOG010000001.1:0-65477 GCA_047639625.1 Gammaproteobacteria bacterium | reverse complement strand
ATAAACTCGCTTTCCTGACGTTACGAACGACTCCCCTGCGACTCATTGGCCCGAAAACACCGAGTGCATTGAGCCGACAGATTGACCAGAACATTGCTGAGTCTATTGAACCCGACTGGGCAGAAATACCAATGGTGCTGGCCGAACGAGGTCTAGCGCGTGAACAATTACTGACCCATTTAAATGAGATGGGAGATAAACCCAATATCTACGCTCAGGTCGCAGGCCATGAGGCCGTGGTGTCGATGGTCAGTCTGGGTTTTGGTGTTGCGGTGGTACCGGAGTTGGTCATCGAGCATAGTCCAAAACGTGACACGGTAAGGGTGTTGCCGTGGCTATCGAATCTTCAACCATTTACCTTGAGCCTGTGTGCATTGAAGGGGCGTATCAAGGACCCATTACTGAAAGCATTATGGGATTGCGCACAACAAACCCATCCGCAGCATTTGTGATTAGACTCATAAAAGCGGCTAAACTCTTACTCATTGCTTCTATCGATCATACAAAGAATATACTCTCGCTGTAACCTGCCGAGCTTGTTCGTATAATGGCCCAGGACGCCCGGACATATCGAACTTTCCTATCCTCCAGTTACTATTTGAATCGAATACGAATGTTCGCGGCAAGGTCGAATTGTTTATTCATTTTTGTGTTACTGGAGACATTCGGCCTAATTCAATAATCAGCTCTTTATGGGGAAAGCTTCATGAGTATACGTTTGCAGGAACAGATCGATCTGATTACTGATACGCTTGAGAATAGCCCTGAGAACGGGCTGTCATATTTGCTTGAGTCGATGTCACCGGCAGAAATATCCCGTGTTATTGAATCGCTTCCGTGGGATTTGAGAAGCCCTTTGTGGCTTCAGCTACCTCGCTTAAAGAAAGGAGAGGTGCTACTTGAACTACAGGGCGAACTGCGTAGAAGTTTGATTAAGCAAACCGATGAACAAGAGCTGATAGCCTGTTTGTCGGTAATGCAAATGGACGAAATCGCTGATCTGGATGATGATCTGCCGATGTCCGTAGTGAGTGCGATGGTGCAGACCATGGATATTCACCGGCGGCAACGCTATGAGCAGGTTAAGCTCTATCCTGATGATGTTGCGGGTGGTTTGATGGATGTAGATGCCACGGCTGTGCGTGGTGATGTTTCTTTTAATGCTGTATTACGTTATTTACGTCGCCAACGTCAGCGCGAAGGTTCGCTACCTGAGCATCTTGATAGTCTGATGGTTATCGATCGACATAACCACTTTATGGGAACGCTTCCGTTGAGTCATCTTGTCTCATATGACGTCTCTACAACGGTGAGTGACGTCATGATTAGTAACGTTGTGGGTATTACGCCTTTGACTTCGGCTCTTGAAGTGGCGCGAATCTTTGAAGATCAGGATCTGCTGTCAGCCCCAGTGATTGATGATAAAGGTTATCTAGTGGGGCGGATAACCGTTGATGATGTTATCAATGTGATGCGTGACCGAGCTGATCGTGAGGTATTGGGGCGTGCCGGCTTAGATCAGCATGAGGATATGTTTGCGCCGGTCATCAATAGTTCTGTGCGTCGTGCTGTATGGCTTGGCATTAATCTACTGACCGCCTTTGTGGCGGCGTGGGTGATCGCTTTATTTGGAGGGTCTATTGAGAAAATGGTAGCGCTGGCAGTGCTGATGCCGGTGGTTGCCAGTATGGGTGGTGTGGCTGGAAGCCAAACACTAACGCTGGTGACGCGAGGGATGGCATTGGATCAAATTGGCCGACGTAATATATGGAAATTGGCTGCCCATGAGCTCACAATCGGTGGTTTCAATGGACTCTTTTGGGCCGCTGTGGTCGCCGCGATTGCGTACTATTGGTTTAATGATCTGATGCTGGGACTGGTTTTTGGCGCAGCTATGTTGATCGTGATTTTTACCGGTGCCTTAGTTGGAACATTTATTCCGTTGATATTAAAACGGATGGGTATTGATCCAGCATTGGCGGGTGGCGTAGTGCTGACAACAGCGACCGATGCCATAGGCTTTTTTGCGTTTCTCGGGTTAGCTACTGTCTTGCTATTTTAGTGCCAAATGAATCAGACAATTGTCGAGTTCGGGTGACAGAATGCTTAAAACCTATCTTTATGAATGACAGGAATGTCCGCAATTGTACTCATTTGTCGATTCAATATTCTTACCTAATTGAGCGTTTAATAATTCATATTTAATGACACACCAAACTCTAGCCGCTCAATAAAGCTAATCAAGCTGTTGCAGCAATTTTCGCATTGGGGATAATCACGCCCTCTTTAAGTTAGCGATAGAAATATCATGAAGGTCACCCTCTCAAATCTCAGTGTTCAGTTTGAGGCCTACTTTAGTCTGAACTCGATTAACTGGGAAATCACCTCAGAACAACACTGGGCAATCGTTGGCACCAATGGCTCGGGTAAGTCGGCATTGGCGGCAATATTAACAGGCGCTGGAGATATTATTGAAGGCGAAATTATTGGTTTGCCACAACAAGTGGCGATTGCATCATTCGAAGCCCAGGCTGAATTAATCGAAGCAGAGCTTAAAAAAGATGATGCGGATTTGTTAGATGTGATCGCAATTGGTACGCCGGTTCGCGAGTTAATCGATCAAACCTGTGCCGATCAGGCGTTACAGCAAAGGTTAATAAAGGCATTTAATTTCGATGGTTTACTGGACCGAGAGTTTCGTAAATTATCATCTGGTGAGTCGCGTAAGTTAATGTTAATCAGAGCATTAACCAGCCAGGCACAATTGCTGATTTTGGATGAGCCTTTCGAAGGACTTGATGCAGACTCCAGTCTTTACTTGCAGCAACTTCTCGAAGAGATCGCACAGCATACGCCCATTGTGATGGTGTTGAATCGGTTAGATGAAATACCGGACTTTATCAGTCATATTGCCTACGCTAACAATGCAGTGCTAGAACTCCAGATTGATAGCAACGATGTCGCTGCGATGAACAATTTGACTCAACTTATGCATCTTAAAACAACCGACTTATCAGTGCCGGCCGCAGCAGAAAATCAGCAACCGGTCGCGCTCGATAAAACGCAGCCATTGGTGCGCATGCGTCAGGTACGAGTAGCTTATGGTGATAGTGTTATATTTTCTGATCTCGACTGGACTATCGAAGCAGGTGAGCATTGGCAGGTCACTGGCCCCAATGGCAGTGGTAAAACCTGTTTGCTGAATTTGATTACTGGCGACCACCCACAATGTTATATCAATGATATTTTTGTTTTTGGCATGCAGCGAGGCAATGGCGAAAGTATTTGGCAAATCAAACAGCATCTGGGTTATGTGTCTAGTGCATTGCAATGGGAATACCGTGTCACCGTGAGTGTGCGTAATGCGATTATCTCGGGTTTTTACGACAGCATCGGTATTTATCAACAATATACCGACGAGCAAAAAAGTATTGCAGATCAGTGGTTGGCGTTGCTTGGCATGAGCCGTCGCGCAGACGAACCATTTAACCAATTATCCTTTGGTGATCAGCGTTTGATATTGATAGCGCGAGCGATGGTAAAGCATCCCTCATTATTAATTCTGGATGAACCCTGTTTAGGGTTAGATGACTTGAATCGACAACTGGTATTAGCGTTGATCGAAAAAATTTGTGAAGGCATTGAGACTACCGTGCTTTATGTCAATCATCGCAGTGAAGACAGCATTCGAGGTATTCAAAACCATTTAGCTATGACCTGACATGGTTATGGCTTCGCCTCAGGGTGCTCATTGCTGGCAGATGCAAACTACTAAGCCAGCCTGGTCTTGCTCATGTGATTTATGCACACTCAGGTTCTCGGCAATTGCTCCATGCATCGCCTGGAAGTGCCTACTCTGGGTGCTCTATCTTCGGAGCGCTGAACCGATGCCTACATACAGTCGTCCCGGCGGTGCTTGCGGGACGCGGATCGCTAGCACCTATGAAAAAATCACTATTTTTCTGGCTAAAATGGGCAGGGACAAACGCTCTTCAATCTCTGTCCCGTCACGGGATGATCAAAATCGAGAATCGTTGCATGCAACATCAAACGCTGCGCCATTAAAAACGCTTCATCTGTGGCATACAAATCACACCCCAAAATAGGGTGCCCGATTTGCTGACTGTGAATACGCAATTGATGTGTACGTCCTGTGACGGGCGTAAAGGTGACTTTAGTCGTAACAGGCTCAGTCAGTCGTTCGACTACCTGATAATTCGTCAGCGCAGCTTTACCGGTCTCAAAGCAGATTTTTTGCAGGGGGAAGTTAGGCTTATCCTTCGCTATAGGGAATTCAATCACGCCTTCATCATCGGCAAGATGGCCATGCAATAACGCGGTATAGTGCTTATCAACACTGCGCGCCTGAAACTGTTTGCTGATGTGTGCGTTTATCTGCTTATTCAACGCTACCACCATAATGCCTGAGGTACCAAAATCTAACCGATGCAACATCGTTGCTGTTGGGAAATCATGCACCAGACGAAAATGTACTGAATCCTTATTGAGCGGATGTTTGCCCGACAGGCTCAACAATCCCGCCGGCTTATTTATCAGCAGCAGGTGCTCATCCTGGAACATAATCTCAATGTCCTCGTAACAAGCAGGTACGATAAAAGGATCAGCTTGGGGTTGCATGGAGAGTCATAGAAGATGGCAGAAGGTATAGGCTAATTTAACTCGGCACACCGTCAGTGCAAGTCAATGAGGTTTGATTTTTTTATCGATGGTAATTTCTAAAATTTTGCTGTTACTCAAAAATCATTTCCGTAACTGACCCACAATGGGCGCTTTACCTTCTTCTGGTTCTTCCCAGTAAAGCGCACTGTGCCTGGTTTCTTTCTCGACACTAAATTTCACAACTGTCTTCGACATGTTCTTTCATGCTTTATTGGTAAATGCCTAAAAGCTTTGCATCGAATGGAAGATTAAGGGAGACCGCCGAATGGGATCCACTTAACACAGTTGGAGCTTTCGGATCGTTAACAAAGTCTACAGCAATCCAGCTATCGACGATGTTAATTATATTGGAATTCGACGTGAATTTTATAATGATTCATCGTCCGATTGCAGTATTTATTTTCTCAGAAGACCAGTGACCTCGTGCAACATCCGCTATTTGTCGAAAAAATGGCCCTAGCAATCAAGTGAGTTTCGGCCTCGGTTTGAACCGCAACATCAACCCATACAGCGGTGACCTGGCCGATTCTGGCGACGATTTAAAATTGATCATATGACCTGGATTTAGATTTTAGCCGATAGATAGCCAGAGCCAGGTAAGAGGCAGGAACTGGTGCTAGATTGCTTTAAAACAAAGCGGGCACTGTGCGCTTTTGGCGAAGCTCGTGCTGTCCCGTCCCGACAGATTGCCATCGAAGATATGTTTATCAAAATCGCCGCGCAGTCCGTACTCGAAACCCCAGGCAGCTATAATCGAAAAGCGAACCGTGGGGTCGTAAGGATGGCCAGACAGTCAGAGCCGAACAGTCTAAAATATAGACCTGATGGGATGGGGCCCGGTCCATTTGAAACGGTATCGCAATGTGCCGAGATTGAATGGCAACGCAATCAATCTAAAACCTGAAACAGGTAGGAGCGAGTCCATGGGCTAGATTATCACCTGGATCGGTAGTGATCTAGTCAACAAATTCTTCCAGATTTGTGCCGTTAATCAACGGCGAAAAATAGTATTTAATCAAGCGGTTATACCTGTTGGCATTTTTTACCAACCTACCAACCGTGAAATTATTCTAGAAGCCTGTGCTTCTTCTGATTACGGGTCCATATATGACCCCTATTTTGTACTTATTCAGCATCGGGGCCCAGTCGGGGGTTTAACGGGATTTGCGCGATCGTAAAAAGAATTGGGCGATTAATAGCAGTATCAGCGACCCAATTAGTACCATCGTGCCGATCGCGTTTACTTCCGGAGTGATCCCTCTTCGTATTGACGAGAAAATATACACGGGCAGCGTTGTATTCGCTCCTGCGACAAAAAATGAAATGATAAAATCATCAAAACTGAAGGTGAAACTAAGGAGAAAGCCAGCCAAGATAGCAGGATATATCTGTGGAAGTGTGATTTGATAAAACGTGCGCCAGGGCGTTGCATATAAATCCAACGAAGCTTCAATCAATGACCGATCCATCCCCGCGATTCTTGCACGAACCAAAATGATAACCAATGACATGGTGAACAGGGTATGTGCTGCAATAACAGATGCATAGCCCATGTGTAGCTTTGGTGGTTTTGCGCCTTCCGGCCATATTGAAGCCAGTAACGGATTTAAAAAATCGAAAACAGTCACCAATGCTACCAACGTCGCAATCCCGATGACGATCCCCGGAATCATGACGGAAATATATATTAATCCATCAAACAAAACACGAACAGGCCCTTTCAACCGCTGTAACGCCAAAGCTGCTGCTGTCCCCATCAAACTGGATAAAATAGCGACTGAAAAAGCAATGATCAAACTGGTTACAAAGGCGTCACCGACAAATGGATTGGAGAGGGCTTTGCCGTACCACTGTATCGATAGTCCGCGTAATTCGCTGGCATGGCTGCCTGCATTGAAACTGAACAAGACGATAATGCCTATCGGCACATACAGAAACAGAAAAACTGAAATAGCGTAAATTCGCATGATCTATCCGCTCTACATCAGTGATTCGTCACGGCCTGTTTTATTACGCATCATCATGCGCATATACAGGCTAACCGTTATTAGCATGATAACGACCAGGGTCACCGAAACCGCCGCACCAAAAGGCCAGTTGCGTGACTGCAAAAACAAATCCACTAGCGCGTTGCCGATGAAAAAGACTTTACCCCCACCAAGAAAAGCCGGAATAAGGAACTCACCCATCAACAAAATAAAAACCAGCATGCAACCGGTAGCGATTCCGGGCATCGACAAAGGCAGAGTAATTTGTAGAAATGTTTTAATCGGTGAACCGCCAAGATCACTAGATGCTTCAAGCAGGCTTTTATCAAGCTTTTCGAGTGACACGAATATCGGAAAAACCATCAAAGGCAAGTATCCGTAAACAATGCCGACCAGAACCGCTCCAGGTGTATTAATAAGTCGCATGCCTTCAATTCCGATTAATTCAAATAATGTCGGAATACCACGTCCACCAAGTATAAATATCCAGGCGTAAGTGCGCACCAGCAAACTCGTCCAGAAAGGCACAATGACCAGGACAAGCAAGATTAATTTGTAACGACGATCAACTCTTACAGCCAGAAAGTAGGCTAAAGGATAAGCGACCAACAGGCATAAGAGCGTGCCTACTGGAGCGATGGTCATCGTGTTCTGAAAAGCTTTAAGCCGAGAAGGTAGATTCGCGTATTGCTCAAGTGTAAAGCCACCAGCGTATCCACCGAAAGCTGCGCGTTCACCAAAGCTAAAAACCAGAATAACGATCAGGGGCAGGATCAGCAGGAAAATAAACCACAACAAAGTCGGCGTTAGTAGTGCCGCCGTCAACCAGTGTTTAGATTTGCTGCCTGCCCCCATCGTTAATGTCCTTATCTAGTCAGATCAGGCTGACTTAAAACGAGCCATAACTTCCGCACGATTAGCATCTGTCAGGGTTTGTGCTGCGCCGAATTCGAGTCCACTCATTAATTCTGCAGCCGGATGCAGAATTGGATCGGTTGCTAATGAGTCCGGTTGCAATGCAATCGCTCGTGCATCAGTGGGTGCATATCCATGAACTTCTGCATCACGTGCCTGGATATAAGGGTCCTGCATGAAATTAATAAATGCATAAGCAGCATCCAAATGCGGTGCATCCTTTGGAATGGCGTAAAAGTCGGTCCAGATCTCGCCACCATCAGTTCCTATTACGTAGTTCATTTCTGGTAGATCACGGTTAAGTTGCGTTCCGTCTCCATTCCAGCAAATAGACAACCAGGCATCGCCACTGCGCATACCAGGTTGATAATCAGATGTAATCGCAAACAAATGCGGTTTGGATTTAATTAATAGTGCTTCAGCTTTGGCCAACTCACCCGGGTCGATAGAATTAAATGAATATCCCAGTGCGCATAATGCACCACCAATAGTAGTTAGCTGATAATCATGCAGAATGGTATGGCCGGAACCTTTACCCATGGTGACATCGAAGAAGTCTTTCCATGATTTAGGTTTACTCTTTATTTTTTTGGTGTTTACGATAAACCCAGTCGTGCCCCAGTTCTTAGGAACGCAATAGACTTTGCCATCGATGGTTGCTGGTCCTGCAAATTTCGGATTGTTCGCCGAAGCGGCATAGTTTGGAATGCGAGATAGATCCAGTTCTTGAATGAGATCGAGTTCAACATAGTTTGAAATGGTATAATTGGTCGGTACAAATACGTCCCAACCGGTTCCACCGGCCTGTAATTTGGCTAGCATTTCTTCGTTGGAACCAAAAGCATTTACCTGTATGTTGACGCCGGTCATCTTGGTAAACTCATCCAGATTGACCTGACTCTGATAGTTGGGCCAGGTAGAAAATATAAGTCTGTCGCCAAGATCACCAAAAGCTTGAGCCTTGCCTGGCCAGAGTGACGGCACAGCAGTACCCATGACAGCCATAGCTGTACCCAACCCGGTTACACCAAGGAAGTGTCTACGTGAAATTGAGCCATTCTCATAGCTGCGAAAATACTGCATAAACTTTTTAGCGTTTATGGGGTTGTTATCGGCGTTACTTTTGCTCATGTTGTGTCCTCTTCGAAAACGATCCGATCTGTATATAAAGACCATGGTTGCCGGATGTACAACAAGGTCTCATGTATCCCCAAGTACCAGTGCAGCGTCTTGTCTCCATCTAAGAGAGACTCTTTCGTCGGGCAAAAACCCGTTGCTGCCGTGTTCTTTGAATTTTGGAGATAACACCATTACGTCACCAAATCCTTCGGTTGCAACCAAATATTCAGAGTGCTCTCCCAGAAATATCCGGTTCATCACCTTTCCTTCTATGGTGATGTTATTAGTCGTGTCTACGTCATCTTGAGTGGTGATGGAAATCATTTCTGGCCGCACAGCTATACTGGCTTTTTGTCCAATAGGGAGTGGAGAGGAACCTTTTGGCAGAATGCCGTTAAGCACATGGCCAGAATCCAGTTTGACTGTTGTAAGCGAATTGCTCTGTTCGATGACCTTTCCACTAAAAAAGTTACTCTTACCGACAAAATCAGCGACGTAGCGATTAACAGGTTCGTCATAGAGTTCACGAGGACTACCGGACTGAACGATATTGCCATCGTGCATGATGCAAATTCGATCACTCATCGACAAAGCCTCTTCCTGATCGTGGGTTACAAGGATAAAAGTAATGCCGACATCGCGTTGAAGGGTTTGCAATTCGATTTGCATTTCGCGCCGAAGTTTACGGTCGAGTGCAGCCAGGGGTTCATCGAGTAAAAGACAGGTAGGGCGATTAATTAAGGCCCGGGCTAACGCCACCCTTTGTTGTTGCCCACCCGATAATTCCCAGACTTTACGTTGCCCGTATCCTTCCAGGCGAACCATTTCGAGAGTTTCATCAACTCTTCTGCTGACGTCCTGCTTAGCGGGTTTCGGACTGCGCTGACGCAATCCGTAGCCAATGTTCTGCGCAACATCCATATGAGGAAACAAAGCATAGTGCTGAAATACCATGTTTACCGGGCGTTTGTGAGAAGGTGTTCCAATCACTGATTGGCCACCAATAAACATTTCGCCCTGAGTGGGTTGGTCAAAACCCGCAATGAGCCTTAATGATGTGGTTTTCCCGCAGCCCGAAGGCCCCAGAAAACTAAAGAACGACCCCCTTTCGACACTAAGAGATAAGTCGTCGACCGCTAAAACATCGCCGAAACGCTTTGTAACGTTACGAAATTCAATATCAATCTCCGGCTGACTAGTAGATTGCTCGCCCAACTTTCCCCCTGATAACGGCATTTCTAATTCTCAAAAAAATTGGTCCTTGAGTTTTACGGATAAATTATACTACCATGCAAAAATACCAAATGCATACAGTTTGGTCAATTTAAGGTGTATACCGTCCATTAAGGAATTTCACGATTTTGTATAAGTACCTCGATAAAAGTAAATGCCGTCATGGTGAATAATCCCAGTCGTGCAAAAAAAATCGACCTCGGAAATACAATCTGGATTTCTTTACTATCGGAATGTATTGATGCGCTAGGTAAGGATCAGTTCACTGATCATTTACTCGATGCGCTCAAGTCGATTACCGGTTTTGATTATTCAGTTTGTTTCGCCTATCACCAGAACAAAAAACCGATTTGCCTTTTTCACAGCTTTACCCTGCAAGAAAGAGTGGTATTTGTCGATGACTACCTTAAGGGTCCCTATTTGCTCGATCCTTTTTTTAAAGCCTGCGGGCGTAAGGTCGAGGCTGGGCTAAACCGTTTACGCGATATCGCTCCGGATCGGTTCCTGCAGAGTGAATATTATCGCTCCTACTATGTCCGCACCGGTCTAGCAGAGGAGATCAGTTATTCCTGCTATTTACATCATGACGTTGCTATTGTTATCTCATTAATGCGTTCGGGTAAAAGCCCGCGCTTTTCGGCACGTGAATTCAGATTACTGGAAACTGTGGCACCCATTATCTGCAGTCTCGCACAACAACATTGGCATGCTGTACCTGACTGGTTTGAAGTCGACGCGTTTGATCGGGAACCAGGAGGAGACTACCCAACAATTGTAGAAGATACGGTAGGTGATGTTTTTGGCCCACGTATCACACCTCGAGAAACCCAGGTTGTTGCTCAGGTACTTGAAGGGCATTCCTCTGAATCAATTGCCAAAAGCCTCGGTATATCAGTAGGTACAGTGCGAATTCACCGCCGAAATATTTACGCCAAATTGGCCATTTCCTCGCAGGAAGAGCTATTTTCAATCTTTTTTCAAAAAATCAGAACAGTACGCGCCTGACTATTTTGCGATCCAGTCAGTAGTGGCTGAATTGCCTCACAGATAAAAATCAACGGAGCATTAAGCATGACGAATATTGAGAGTTCTACCATCAAAGATAACAATTCTCATACCGGCAGGCTTGCGGGAAAAACCGCAGTAATAACAGGAGGTGCCGCTGGTATGGGGCGAGCAACTTCTCTGGCCTTCGCTCGAGAAGGTGCACGTGTCGCTATTCTCGATATCCAAAAAGAAGCGGGAGAAGAAACGATACAAATGATTCATGCAATAGGTGGAACCGCCGAATTTATTGAAACCGATGTTTCCAATGCGAATCAGGTAGACGCAGCGATTTGATCGCGTCGGTGAAATATTTGGGGCCTACAATGTTCTATTCAATCACGTGGGCACCATAACAGTGAAACCTTTGCATGAATCAACAGAGGCTGATTATGATCGTTTAATGGATATTAATGTGCGTTCAGCGTTTCTGGTTTGTCGACGAGCAGTCAAAGAAATGAGCGATAATGGTGGCGGTTCTATTGTCATTACTGCCTCAATAGCGTCCGAGTTGGGTTACGCACTAGAATCGCTTTATTGCATGACTAAAGGCGCAGTATTACAACTGTCTCGCGCGATTTCTGCTGAATACCGTGATAAAGGAATACGTTGTAATGCGTTATGTCCGGGTTTTGTCAAAACAGCGCATGGTTTACGCGAAATTAGTGCACTTGATCAAGCCGGACAGGCCTGGGAGGAGGGTGCGCTTGCTGATGCGCAAGGGCTCATCTGCGAGCCTGAAGAAGTTGCCGCAGCCGTGGTTTTTCTTGCCTCGGATGAAGCCAGTTTTATCACGGGTGATGCATTGTATGTAGACAACGGCTGGTATGCAAAAGGCTAGGAGTCTGTCGGACTTAGGATGATTCTACTGTGGAAAAGCCGGAATTGGCCAAATACGGTGTTCTTTATCGTCAAATAGAATGACTATTTTCATCAAAAGAACACAGTATATGACTCGATCCGAACTTTCCCTCGCAACGAACACCTAAGCCCGCCAGACCCCTGGTAAATCGAATGAAAAAATTTGATCATGAAAACTTTTACTAGATATAAAAACCTGGGACATACTGGTTGCGATATGTAACTACTTGCCAGGACACCTGGGTAACTAGTTCAATGTTATCAGCGATCGAAATCACTAAAATATTTGCTGATTAACAGGCAATTCTGATCTTCAAGTTAAACGACGATCTGCATCCGTCTTTTCATTCGGTCGGTGTCGCAAATAAATGTGCACCAGTCATCGTGTCTTGCTCCTGCACAGAAAAGGTTATATACCGGAGCGCCGGTCGTTGCTTCCATGTCGACAACCCATCAGGGTCAAGCATTAATATTATTGCCCCGGCTTTCGTCCCAAAAAAATATCGGTTCCGATTGTCAGCCAATTCTTGTCTGGCTCAACGGCTGGGCACATCGTCTATAAACTGGATAAATTGAAAGAACAGGGCCAATCAAGTTTGGTGGTTATTAGCCAAACCTATTGCTCAGTTAGTTTAATGTCCAGACCTCGTCGCTTAAAGTTCCCCAAGGCTTTGTATCATATAGCCTCACGAGGCAATCGTCGCGGGGATATCTATAATAAAGTTGGGTTAAAATCCTCACTTTTCTTTTATGGCTCCAAGTAAGTCTAGCCAACACTAATCAAACCTCTTAGAATCAATCCGCATTGATAGAATAAATTAAATGTAAAGGGAGACAAAAATGATCAAGAAAAATATCGGGTATTGCATAGCGGCCACCTTACTGGTCAGCAGTTATTCAACCGGCTCATTAGCGGCTACCGAAGTGCAATGGTGGCATGCAATGGGCGGTGTGAATGGCGAGCGAGTGAATAAAATCGCCGCAGATTTTAATGCGTCGCAGTTAGATTATGAAATTAAGCCGAGCTACAAGGGCAACTATACCGAGACCATGACGGCAGCAATCGCCGCGTTTCGTGCCAACGAACAACCGCATATCGTGCAGGTTTTCGAAGTCGGTACCGCTACGATGATGGCAGCCAAGGGCGCTATCTATCCAGTCGAGCAAGTCATGAAGGATGCCAATGAGCCTTTTGACAAGTCTATTTATCTACCTGCAGTCATTTCCTACTACCAAACTTCGGATGGTGAGTTGTTATCAATGCCGTTTAATAGTTCGACTCCGGTACTCTGGTACAACAAAGATGCTTTCAAAAAAGCAGGCGTCTCGTCACCACCAAAAACCTGGAGTGACATGAAAAGTGCTTCTGAAAAATTAGTGGCAGCCGGATATAAATGTGGCTTTTCCTTCGGCTGGCAGTCCTGGGTGATGATCGAAAATTATAGTGCCTGGCACAATATTCCGGTAGGTAGCATGGAAAATGGCTTCGCCGGACTAGATACCGACTTCACATTCAATAACGACAAGGTGAAAGCTCGAATCGCCAGTATCGCCGACTGGTCCAAGGACAAATTATTTACCTATGGCGGTCGCCGTGGTGATAGCTTATCCATGTATACCAATGGTGAATGCGGCATGTGGTTAAATTCATCGGCTTATTACGGTTCGATCAAGAAACAAGCGAAATTTGATTTTGGTCAAACTATGTTGCCATTAGATACTGATGCTGCAAGCAAGCCGCAAAACTCGATTATCGGTGGTGCGACCTTATGGGTGCTCAAAGGCGGCGAAAAAGAGGAATATAAAGGTGTCGCGAAATTCATGACTTACCTGTCTTCACCCGAAGTCCAGGCCTGGTGGCATCAAGAAACTGGCTATGTACCGATTACCACGCCAGCTTACGAGTTATCGAAGAAACAAGGTTTCTATGATACCAACCCGGGAACCGATACCGCGATTAAGCAATTAAGCCTTAACAAACCTACGCCGAATTCTCGCGGTGTCCGTTTTGGTAATTTTGTTCAGGTACGCGACGTCATCAACGAAGAATTGGAAGCGATCTGGAATGGCAGTAAAACTGCCTCTCAGGGACTCGATGATGCCGCACGACGTGGCAATAAATTACTTCGTAAATTTCAACGTGCGAACAAATAACCATCATTAAAACCCTATCGGCCTGGGTAGGCCCGGCCAGGCCGATAGGACTCTGATTAATCATACGACTTAATAGAAATGCTCAAAAAAGTTCATTTCGGCCCGTCATATCTACCCTATTTGCTGGTCTTGCCGCAAATCATCATTACTTTGGTATTTTTCATTTGGCCTGCGGGTCACGCCTTGTATCAATCGTTGTTGATTCAAGACGCATTTGGTTTAAGTACCGAATTTGTCTGGTTCGAAAATTTCGAAGTTTTGTTCGAAGACGAGTACTATTTCGGCGCCTTCGAACGCACTATTTTCTTCTCGGTATTAGTCGCGAGTCTGTCGATGGGATTTGCACTAGTTCTCGCCGCCATGGCAGACAGGGTGATAAAAGGGGCGATGGTCTATCGGACTTTATTAATCTGGCCTTATGCAGTCGCTCCGGTTGTGGCGGGCGCACTGTGGGTATTTATGTTCGATCCGACGCTCGGTATATTGACCTACGGATTATCAGCCATGGGTTACGACTGGAATCATAAACTCAACGGTGGTGAAGCAATGACGCTAGTGGTGATAGCTGCCGCCTGGAAACAAGTTGCCTATAACTTTCTGTTCTTCCTGGCGGCGATGCAATCGATTCCAAGATCTCTAATTGAGGCTGCTGCGATTGATGGTGCAGGACCGGTACGCCGTTTCAGCAGTATTGTTTTTCCGTTAATTTCTCCGACAACCTTCTTCTTATTAGTGGTAAACATCGTCTACGCTTTTTTCGACACCTTCGGCATCATCCATGCGATTACTCAAGGTGGACCGGCAAAAGCGACTGAAATTCTAGTTTATAAAGTTTATAACGATGGTTTTGTCGGACTCGATCTCGGTGGTTCGGCCGCACAGTCGGTCATTCTCATGGCAATCGTCATCGGCCTGACTGTAATACAGTTTCGCTACGTCGAAAAAAAGGTCGACTACGCATGATCCTGAAAACCGCAGTTGATCGTTTAGAGTATCCGCTAAGTGTATGAATTTTTGAAACATATCGGTTCTGATGAAATTCACCAGATGGGTGAAAGCGCTACTGCCTCCATCGCGGCCTTGCGCACCCGCCTGACTATGCTAAAAAAACGGCAAGGGCTAGCCATTTCCCTGTTTTTTAGCATGGTCAAACGAACTCACAAAACCAATCTGAACGCGGTCCAACTGCGGTTTCCAGGATGATAGAAAACAGACCCGCAATCACATTTTTGAGCCACTGCATGCTAATTCTCGGCATTGCTATCATCGCTTTTCCGATCTGGATTACCTTTGTCGCAGCTACCCATGATGCGGTGCGAATGACTCAAATACCACTACCACTGCTACCCGGTCGTTATTTTCTCGACAATTTAAATCAAGCTTTAAACCTCGGCATCGATGGCGGTGCAAACCAGGGTGTGGGCATGATGTTATTCAATAGCCTGGTGATGGCATTGATGATTGCAACAGGCAAGATTGCGATCTCGCTACTATCGGCATTTGCCATCGTTTATTTTCGATTTCCCTTCCGCATGGCCTTCTTTTGGATGATTTTCATCACGTTGATGCTGCCTGTTGAAGTCAGAATTATTCCGACTTTTGAAGTCGTCGCCAATTTGAACATGCTCAATAGTTATTGGGGGCTTAGTATTCCGTTAATCGCCTCAGCTACCGCAACATTTATGTTTCGACAGACCTTCTTAACCATCCCAGATGAATTACTCGAAGCGGCACGAATTGATGGTGCCGGCCCGATGCGCTTCTTTTTCGATATATTGTTGCCGATGTCACGCACCAATATTGCCGCATTATTTGTCATTTTATTTATCTATGGCTGGAACCAGTATTTGTGGCCATTATTGATCACGACCGACCAAAGCATGTTCACTATTGTTATGGCAATCAAACAAATGTTGGAGGCCGCAGAACAGTCTCCCGAATGGAATATCATCATGATGACCACTCTATTGGCGATGTTACCACCAGTCCTGGTAGTTATTTTCATGCAAAAACTATTCGTAAAAGGATTAACTGAAACCGAAAAATAGGGTCAATAATATGGCGAATGTTCGTCTCGATAATATTGAAAAAATCTATCCAAATGGATATCAGGCAATTTTTGGCGTTGATATTGAAATAGCAGATGGCGAACTCATCGTGCTGGTAGGGCCGTCCGGTTGTGGAAAGTCGACCTTAATGCGTATGGTCGCTGGTCTTGAATCGGTTACCTCCGGCAACATTCATATCGGCGATCAAAACGTAAACAAACTCGAACCCGCCGACCGGGATATCGCCATGGTTTTCCAGAACTACGCGCTTTATCCCCATATGACGGTTTTCGATAATATGGCTTACGCTCTAAAGATAAGGCGTTTGGCTAAAGCGGAAATACAACAACGCGTCGCCAAAGCTGCCGAAATTCTGGAATTAACCGAAGATCAGTTATCGCGTAGACCACGTGATCTCAGCGGCGGCCAACGACAACGTGTAGCAATGGGTAGAGCCATAGTTCGTGACCCCAGTGTATTTCTATTTGATGAGCCCCTGTCAAACCTGGACGCGAAGTTACGAGTTCAAATGCGAATAGAGCTCAAACTACTACAGCAACAACTCGGCACCACCAGCATCTATGTCACGCACGATCAGGTCGAGGCAATGACACTCGGGCATCGCCTAGTGGTTTTGAATCAAGGCCGCGTCGAGCAAATTGGCGCACCGATTGAGCTTTATCAAAACCCCGCATCGTTGTTTGTAGCGGGCTTTATCGGTTCGCCGTCAATGAGCTTCACGAGCGCAAAGATTTCTGCTGATGGCAAAGTGGCCACCCTAAATAGCGGAACCGAATTCCCGCTATTACCCGGCCTCTATACTCAGTATGCGAATAAAGATGTCACTCTAGGTATCCGCCCTGAAGATTTGATACTGTCCAATCATTCCGACAACAAGCGCAAGCTAAGCACTGTATTGGTCGAACATTTAGGCGCTGATACACTGGTACACGGCCACTTCGGTCAAGACAAAACCGACATGACCATCAGGTTAGCCGGTACTCAGAACTTTGAACCAGGTGAGCAGTTGCCACTGCAGATTGACGCCGACAAAGTTCATCTGTTTGATCCTGTCACAGAAAAACGTTTGTCATAATGTGCAATGTTCGAACGAGCAATTTACTGCTGCGTTTATCTATTTATTTACTCATTTTGGGGTTAGCTGGCATGGCATCAACGGCGTACGGTTTCGATTTACAAGGTCATCGTGGTGCCAGAGGGTTATCGCCTGAGAACAGTCTAGTCGGCTTTGCAAAAGCATTATCCATCGGTGTTAGTACTCTCGAGTTGGACCTGGCAGTCACTCAGGACTCACGGGTTGTGGTCATGCATAACCCACGCTTTGAGCCGGAAATTGCTCGAGATGCAAACGGCAACTGGCTTACAAAAAGTAGTGCCAGCATCCTCTCCATGCCTTTGGCTGAAGTGCAGACTTTTGATGTCGGGCGCCTTAACCCAGGCACTCGGTATGCACAGCAGTTTGCCAACCAGCAATCGATAGATGGAACACGGGTGCCTACCCTGGAAGAGGTTTTCGAACTCGTGAATCGATCTGGTAATCGTGAAATTGGTTTTAATATTGAGATAAAAATTAATCCTGAAAAACCCGAATTATCGGCCTCACCCGAACCATTCGTAAAAGCAGTACTCAAGGTGGTTTATGCTTACCGCATGGGACGGCGCGTAAGCATACAGTCTTTCGATTGGCGTGCGCTGCAAGCGGTTCAGCAACAAGACCCTTCGATCAAAACGGCTTACTTAACTGCGGCACAACCCTGGCTAAACAATTTGCAAACCGATCAACTCGGTAAATCGCCCTGGCTAGGGGGGCTCGATATCGATGATTTTAGTGGCAATATCCCCAGAGCAATCAAGTCAGCCGGTGGCGACATTTGGTCTTCTTATCATAAAGAAGTGACTCGCGAATCCATAGCGGAGGCGCAACAATTAAAACTATTGGTGAACGTATGGACAGTGAATGAACCCAAGCGCATGCGTGAACTGATTGAAATGGGTGTCGATGGCATAATCACCGACTACCCGGATCGACTACGAGAGGTGCTAATGCAGTTGGAGATGCCAGTTCCACTCAAGACTGCTTTAGATTTTTAAATAACCCTATTAACAGCAAACAGAGGCTATTACCGATAGATACCAGGCTTCGAAGCTGCATGTTGCCAACATTCAGCGCAATCTTGGGATAACACCTTATTTCCCGACTCTTATTCGCCTCATAAGAAGGATAGATTATTTGAGGTAGCCACTGCCCCATATCCGAAGATGCGCTCCACTTTCGAAAACACGGGAAAGCGCTGCGTCCTGGGCGACTTTCAATTCTTCAGATTCAGGCCGCATTGCCGTGCGCCCCTGCGATTCCCGGTTCCGACGGGTTTAAAAGACACCAATTAAATCTAAGCGCTCAGATAGTCATTAATTTGTGGTGTCTTATAACCATCCTCTTGCCACAATATCGGGAAAAATTTTTCGTCCAGAATATTGTCCCCCAGGCGTTTATAGCGACTGTAAATTGGACCTATACCCTGACCGAAGTTATCAGTCACATATTTAACGTCACTCGGTATAGCGTGTAACACCAACGAGCGCCCTGGATTAGTACTTTGGTTTGCACCAGAGCCATGTCACGTGCGGCCATGATGGAATGAGCCGCCTTCGACTTCAACTTCAACATAACAGATTTCGGGCTCAATGCCTGCCCGGGCAGCTGCATCGCACATTGGTTTTCGATAATCCTCGGGTGCCTGAAACTGACCTTCGGGCTGGCCTGGCTGCCTTTGGTGAGAGGCACAGGCAAGCTCTATAGTGCCGCCTTCTTTTTTGGTATCGTCGAGCGCGATCCAACAGGTCATGATCTCGCCTGGGTCGAACCAGGAAAGAAAAGAATTATCTTGATGAAAGCCCAGTGATTTCGTAGCCGGCGCTTTCCAGATCACATTATCAATCATGATGCACACCCCTGACCAACCAGAAAATTCGGCAATGGTTTTTCCTATCGAATCGTCGAGCACAACACGAACGAGGTCACGGCTTACTTTCCAACCGTTACAAATCTGCCGCAAAAGACCTGGATCACTCTGGCCCTGTTGCCAGCTCACCTGGCCAGGTTGAACACCTGTTTCAAATACACCAATAAATAAATCATCGAATGCTTTGTGCAAAGCTGGTAGCTGTCCGGGATCTATCAGCCGATCAAGGATAACAAAGCCATTCTCGATGAAATTTTCCTGCTCAGAAATAGTGGGCTGAAAAGACGTAGTACCTAAAGCCTGGAATTGAAATTTTAAATATAACCGGATTAACTAAACAGATACTCAAAACTCCTCATTGAGAGTTTTTGCGAAAGTCTGCCGGCTGCCGGTACAGATTAATTATCTGCATGGCATACAATGGTCTAAAGCAACGATTAAATAAAATGATAAAAGTAATTGGGTGAAGTAAATTATCTCAATGGTGATGATGCTTTAGCAAGTAAATCCTAAGTTAAAGAAATCCAATAATTTTAACCAAAGCCCTCTTTTACCATTATTGGCATCAGCTTTTTCTAATGCGATTTGAGTGAGCCTTACACCTGGCCATCGCAGAGGCTCTGGCACCCATGAGAGCGGTCTTTTTTTAATAAACTGCATATCGAGAATGTCACTAGGACCATAACCCAGTAATTCGATACCAATCCTGGCACCGAACCGAGACGCTCCAACGCCAAGCCCTGTGTAACCGACTGACCAGGCTACTCTGCCATTGTAGGTAACTCCTGGAACCATACAAAAACGCGTAGAGGTTGCTATTATGCCACTCCATCGATGGCTAAATTTTATGCCTTTAAGTTGCGGGAAAGTTTCAAAGAATTCTTTTGATAATCTTTCAAAACGCGCAGGTATGTCAGCTCGACGTTCACTGATATCGCTATTGAAGTAATAACGTACTGCTCCACCGCCTCCCCAGGTAATCCGATTGTCTTTTGTCAGACGGTAGTAATGAAACATATTGGCGTGATTACCAATAGCATGTCTTGATTTAAACCAGTTCATCGACTTTATCTGCTCGGCCGTGAGAGGTTCTGTCGCTAATTGATAATCCCAAACCGGTATTACTGTTTTACGAATGCTTCTCATGACACTAGTAAATGCATTGGTGGCCATCAGAATTTTGTCGCTTATGATTATGCTTTTAGTGCCATCCCCAGCGCAGGTTGTCTGCATGGCAGACTTTCCAAGAGGCTCAACTTTATTGAGTTTGGTACCTTCGAAGATCCTTACTCCGAGTGAAAGAATAACTTCCTTAAGTCCCCAACATAGACGTGCTGGATCAATAACGCCATCAAGACCACCACGAAACCAGATACCAGCTTTGTAAGTAGGAGAGTTTACTTGCGCTTGAACTGCTTCTTCATCAAACCATACAACGTCGTCACCTTCAGCTTTATATTTTTCGTAGATTTTCCTTAACTCTGTGACAGTCCCCGCGTTTGTGGCAACCTCTAGAGAGCCTACTTTTTCGTAGCGAGCATCAATGTTATAGCGTTCAAGCGTGTCTATAAATTCTTTCATATTGATTTGCCCCAGTTCATGGAGCTTTTTCGCTTCACCGGGAAAGTGGTGATCAGTATTAGATTCGCCATGAGCTAGACTAGAGTCTAAAAATCCACCGCTACGACCAGAAGCACCGAACGCTATTGTGTTTTGTTCA
Organism: Gammaproteobacteria bacterium; assembly: GCA_047639625.1. GTDB lineage: Bacteria > Pseudomonadota > Gammaproteobacteria. The sequence goes on along the minus strand of JBLIOG010000001.1, from coordinate 44,731 downwards.
ATAAGAATGATGTCGACATCGGGTTTACGTTCTTTTGCCTGTAAAGCGGCCCAGAGTCCCGTGAAACCTCCGCCTACTATCAATAGCTCACATTTATCGTTATTCAATAATGCTGGTAATGGCTCTGGGCATTTATCTTGATCATGCCAAAGTGAACAATATTTAGAATCTTTTATTGCTTCAAGGTGCTGTTGCATTAGTTCTTATTCTTTTAATTTCAGACATTAAATGTTAGGTTTTTACATTCCTAAGCTGTTATTACACGGTTGTACTCTGCTAGCTCATTTAGCCTAAACCTATGAGCCGCAGTAATTTACCAAAAAATTGTTTATCCCCCCAGATATATTTGGTTGCTCGCCAGCGACCCGATAGAGCAATTCTTTAGACTTGTGTCGACAAAAGAAATGTATCTATATAATGGCCGCAGATCTTTACTCAAATTGCTATCAAGGGATTGAACCAGTCATTCATAGTGATTGCTGATCAAACAGTAAGCCTAGCATATCCAGTTATGCGACTCGATAACCCGTGAGGAAATATCCAAAAACAGATTTCGATTTATGTCGTCATCATAGATATCCTCGGGACGGTTACCTCGTGAGGTTATATGTTATCGAGCATCGAGTTAGCTGAGTAATCGGTTAGGCTAAAAGCCAGGACTGGGACTGAACTGCTCTATGTTTAATCTTCAGCCATGCCTTGCCATAACATGTCATAACCTATTTCATAGGTATCATCGCAAAGGTCTGCGAGTGCTTTGAATTTCAGATTGAAAGTCTCGTCGGCATGAGAGGTTTCATGCTGTTCAAATGAATTCCAGTAAGTAACTATGGCTACATGATCTTGTTGTTGCTCACCCGATGCATTGGTGGCACTGATGGACCCTTGTTCTGATATAAATCCCGAATATTTAAACACCTGGCCTGCTATAAACCCACCTTGCTCATTACCGTAAGTATTTTTGACGGTATTGCACAGTTCGCCAATCGACAATTCAATATCATCGAAAGAGACGCCAGCTTTTAGCTTAACTACATTGAAAAGCATTTTTGCGCCATAAGGAATATTAACTGGATCAAACATTGGTATTGCCTCGTACAAATTAAGATATGAAATCGTCTGGTCAGTGACGATAAGATAATTGGGTCGATAATATTAGTATATCCTAATATTGTAAATGGCAAAAGAATATTGAGTAGCGTCAGTGAACAAATTCTAGCGATAGTAATAATACGGGAACGCTAGAGCCTGATGGCACCCCGAATAAAGACCGAACTCAATGAAACCTTACCTGTTTGAAAAGCTGCCTGTACTCAAACAGGGGTTACAGCCACCAGGCATTCTGTCGAAGAGAGAAACCATTGTCATAAAGCTTAGCAAGAGGATGGTCAAAATCTAGCCTGACCCTGGACTGTGCTCGCTGAGAAACCAGGCCAGGCAAGACGACTGGGCAATGGGGTTTGAATCGCACTTTGGTGCACAGGTCTGGCCAAATCTTGATTAACGAGGAATCAAAAGCAGCAATGCCATCTACCCGGGTTTTTCAACAGACTGTCTGGAAACACTCGATGAAATTGAAATGGAATATTGTGAAGTGTTGGTTGAAGTGAGTGGAGAAAAATTTCCCATTTTCACGCCTTGAATATTCGGGAAAGTCACCTGAAACTCATGGTGGAACTCGTCGAACCTTTCTGTGACAATACTAATTCAGCCCAAAAGTGAATCTATTGGTGGCTAATACGTCTATCAATCACAGTTACCGTACGAATCCAGATAAACAGGAATAAAATCAGCAATGTTCAAGTCGTTTTTTCCCAATCCAAAGGTTTTCTTTTTATCGCTTATTGTCTATGCGGGTCTTAGCTGCTTTATCTGGTTTGGGTATAGTGAGGTCATTGGAGGCTGGCTTGGTCTGGAACTGGCCGAATCTGAACCCGTTATCGGATCAGGACATTTTTTTACCGATTCATTTTTACTTTTCTATGGCTACTACTTTTTCTGTACCGCATTATTTTCAATATTCTGGTTTAAATTATCACACCACCCGTGGCGATGGTGGTCAATAACCGGATCGGCATTCATCATATTTACGACCTACTATTCGGTACAGGTATCGGTAGCTATCAATAACTGGCGAGGTCCATTTTTTAATAAAGTCCAGGCGGCATTTAAAAAAGTAGGGGATGGTGGTAGTGAAGTTGTCGCAGAAGTGCGTGCTCCAGAAGACGTTGCCAAAATCGGAGCGGATATTCTTGATTTGTCTTTAGTATTTCTTGAGCTAGCAATGATTGCAATTTTTGTGATTGTACTTACTCGATTTTTTGTTAGTCATTATATTTTTCGCTGGCGCACTGCCATGAATAAGTACTATACCGAGCGATGGCAAAGGCTTAGGAAAATTGAAGGTGCATCGCAGCGTGTGCAGGAAGACACTATGATCTTTGCCAAGATTATGGAGAATTTAGGAGTCTCTATTATCGATTCAATCATGACGCTTTTTGCCTTCCTTCCAGTATTGTTGGTACTATCAGATTACGTAAAAGAACTCCCGATAGTCGGAGAAATTGCATATCCACTATTTTTTGCGGTTATTGCCTGGTCTCTATTTGGAACAATTTTACTGGCTACCGTAGGTATTAAATTACCTGGGCTGGAATTCAATAATCAGTTAGTCGAAGCCGCCTATAGAAAGGAATTGGTATACGGCGAAGACGATGAAACAAGAGCCCAACCAGCAAAATTAAAAGATCTGTTCGAAAACGTCCGTAAAAACTATTTCAAACTATATTTTCATTACATGTATTTTAATGTAGCCCGATATATGTATCTACAGGCGGATAATATTTTCGTATTAATTCTATTGGTACCAACGCTAGCTGTTGGGGCATTAACTTTCGGAGTTTATCAGCAAATTTCTGCAGCATTTGGACAGGTAAGCAGTTCTTTTCAATTTTTGATCAACTCCTGGCCAACGATTATTGAACTCATATCTGTTTATAAACGGTTGTCTTCTTTTGAGGCAGCAATTGAAGATAAGCCATTACCTGCAATTGATCAGGATGCGATAAGTCGTTAGCTTTCTTTTGAATGTGCCGAATTCTTTTCGCCTATAAACAACATCCGGATTATCTGTTGTTACTCATTGCCAATGGTGATGAGTTTTACGCGCGCTGACTCAAAATGCCGGATGGTGGGAGGACCCGCCCGATGTGCGTGCCGGCCGTGATTTGTAATCGGCTGGAACCTGGCCTGGTGTTAATAAACAGGGAGATTCTCTGCGCCAGATTTTGACATCGACGATTGAACCGGAAGCCTGCTTAAAATTTCTTGAAGAGCAATCTCAGCGATATTCGGGATTTAGTCTTTTAGTCGGTGACGTCGATTAACTATGGTTTTATTCCAATAGGCGCTCGATTGTTCAGTATATTCAACCGTGATTATCATGGGATGACAAGGTCGGGAGTATTGGTCGGGCAAATACAGTAATAAAAATCCAGTGAGTTTTGAGCGGAGTGGATTAATACCTCGATATTTAGTCGCCGATACTGATGCTTCGAAAACCCCTCGGGATCCGACATCCTCCCTTGTATTCAGGTATTGGAGGTGCAATAAATTTTGTTTTTTGAACATACTCCACACGTAGCCTCTTTTTATTCATTAGCATTTAACGTCTAATCATTTCATGGCTCCAGACAGTAATACTGCTACAGGAGATTTATACATTATCAGTGCATGATTATGTTGGGCGTACAAAAGTTCAGTCATCTTGGAAACGTCCGCAAGTTCATCATTTTTTATCTATCGAATACGTTAACAAGGAAGAATTTCTATACGAGATATAGCGGTAGATAATTTTAAATGTTTTCTTATAGCGATAGTAATAGTCGGTCATGCTATCGAACCTTTAATGAATAGGTTTGGCAGGGTTAAGCCGCTCTATATGTTTATATACCTATTTCACATGCTAATGTTTGCGTACGTTTCAGGCATCCTATCTTCTAATAAATTAGATGACTCTGTCATTAGAAGTATTATCCTCAAATTAGTCATTCCATGTATATGCCTGGAAATAATTTATTCGCGATTCGACTATGTTATTTTTTCTGGAGATTTTCTCAGTATATCTTCACTGTTTCCGTACTGGATACTTTGGAATTTTTTTAGTCTGATATTATGGCGAATTTTATTGTCGTTTTATTCCAATTTAAATATCCAGTTGTACTTTCAATAATTGCGGGTCTTGCATGTGGTGTAAATCATTATGATTACCAACTGTCTTTTTCAAGAACCTTTGTTTTATTTCCATTCTTTCTTATGGGACACTTTAATCACGAACAAATAATAAAAAAATCCAGAAAAGCAGAATGAGTAGATTGCTTAGCCTTTTTACCTGGAAAATTACTTCTATCGATGGTAAGAGAGAGGCATAATATTGGAGCAACTTATGGCATGGACTCTTTGTACATATATGTTATGCATGGCTTTGTAATGAAAGGTTTAATAGCGGCAGGACTAACTATTTATATTGATAGCGAATGGAAGGAGCTTATCTTAATTCTCCTGTCATTAGTTCTTTTACCCGTTTTAGGTTCAAAATTTTCTAAATTAATTGCAGATAGCATGATGAATCCCTTTGGTATGGCAAATTCAATTTTGGTGAATCGAGCTACCAGGAATTAAATTCGGGACAATAAATAGCTGGGTCATATATATTTTTTTAGTTTATCCAAATATGTAGCCTTGCCATCCTTATAATTTTTCTTATGTTATCTGTAGTTTGAACCAGCAAATGATAGTAATTTCTCATCAACCCGCTCAAGTTATTGTGTCGAACTAGTTGAGTAAGAGGTTAGTCGAAAAGCTAGAACTGACTCTTGACTGCTTATTATATGAATCCGCCCCTGAGATTAGTTTCCTGTGAAAAAGTGTAAAGAAGGTTAACTCCGCTTTCGCTGCAGCATGGCTAGAAAGTCATTAAATATACTCTGCATTTGCGGCTGTTTATAAGGATATAGTTCCGCGCTATCCATGGAATGAATGTTCATGGAAGCGCCGACTTCAAAAATAAGCAATTTACCGTCCTGGGTCTCACTGCAATCGATGCCAAAATAATCCAGACCGACTGCCTCGTGCAAAGCTCTGATCGCGTAGGCATGGCGTTTTGCGAACTGGTCTTTAAAACTGGCCATTTCACGCGCCTCTTCTGCACGCTTAACGGAGCTCGCCTCCATACCAGCGATGCCAAAATAGATTTTCCACTGATCACAAACCGCCAAATGTGCTAGATGGGCCTGGCCGTCGATCACTGCAACCCGATATTTACGAAATTGACCATCTTTTTTTCGATAATCCACATAGCGGGAGACGAAGAATTCTGCTTCATCATGGCGCGTCAAATAACTTTGGAGTTCGATCATTTCGTCTAATTTTTCAAGCCCAATGCCTGCATGAGAATCTATAGGCCGAATAATGACCGGTAGCTCACCATCATCAATCCAGTCAGACAAATCACCCTTAGTCAAGATCACGTGCTCGAGTTTGTCACGGCCTATCCTAAACGTTAACGGCATTTCAAGCCCTGCGATATGCTGCAGCTTCTGCGAAATCAGATCCCGACCCAATACACTAATGTCGCCTGGCAAGTTAAGTACTGGACGTGGCCAAAGATCTATCCAATTACTGATGTAATCCAGGGTGGCCATGTTTGCATCGAGCTCGCTGAGCGCGACGATCGCAATGTCATGCTCGGGCAGGTTTTGTGGTAAAGGCAGTTTCTGATCAACATATAGCAACTGCAAGTTAAACCCCGCACCCTCGGCGATAAACTCCAGCGGTGTATTGGTCATTAGGTTGCCTGGCGCCACAATGGCAAGCAAGTTGATCGCCTTCCGATCATTCACTGGAGGCAGCTGATAATGTTGTTCCAGTTGCAGCGCTTGTTGTTGTATCGTTAGAGCTAGCTCCGCCTGACCTTGCAACTGCAATAAAATCGATAAATCTAACAGCGCTTGCGCGTCACCTGTTTGGGCCTGGTTAACTAAATCTAAACCTAATTCGGTTAAATCTTCGCCGCGGAATACCCGCGTCATGAGCTGGGCTAAACCGTTTAAGTAGATTGATGGAAATGTCGATTCTATTTGATATGCCTGACTATTCATCATGCGCGCAGCCTTTACAATTTGTGTAAGAATACAGATTGCCAGCAAATTTGGTGCCAACCCGATCATCGAGACATTCCTGGTATGACATTGATCGTTCAAGCACGATACAAACGCGATGGAGGCATTTGACGTTTGGTTAGATGAGTGCGCTGGTCAATAAATTACTAAGAAAGAGCGAAAGTTTGCAGGCAGGCGGCAAGTTCTTACCTCCCCCTAAGCATCAGGACGAAAGTCATAGGCAAGTAGCAGGGGTCAGGTCGCACGCTGGCATCGGCGATTAATCTAGCGGGTTAAAGTCTCGTCCGGGGAATTGCTCACCCATCCTGGTAGCACTGTGGCGCAGTATCTGAGTAATTGGGTGCTGTAAGTTCTACGTAGGCGCCAACAACAGGTACTCTCGACAAAGCTACAGGCCGTAACGTAAGTGAATCTGTATTAGACTACTTAACTATTTAGGATATTGCCCCTCTGTTTTAAAGGCGAAAACTGGCACTATCCGACTAGAAATGAGATAAATCGAAAAGATTTTTCGGGGTTCTGGAACCGTGATCGGTTCAACATGTTCTTGAAATCAGGTGGTAGTGAACTCGATGCGTCAAAGGGGGAGCAATATACGGTGAGATGGAAAAAATTGTCAGCAATGAACGTGGGGTCGCGGCCTGGGCTTTGGTCAATTACGCCAGTGGGGAGTCTAATAAGATTCGACGCGACTATTCCCGAATGACCGCTGCCCTGAAGGTGTCGGCAAATCTACTTTTAATTTGTTGTCCTCCGAATTAGCCCATGACATCACAAACTTCGGCTCCAATCAATTTGGTTAGTTGGTCAAATCCAACAGTGACTGCGGAAGCATCGTTTCCAGCGGCCGGATAAATAACCTCAAATCTTGCCAGGCTTTGATCAATGAGTATTGGCAGACCTTCCAGACCGAAAGGGCAAACACCGCCCGGCTTGAAACCGGTTTGATCGGCGGTTTCTTCAACCGTTGCAAATCTCGCTTTGACGCCAAGCGCATTTTTCAGTTTTTTGTTATCGACCCGCTTGTCACCTGGACAGACAATTAGTCTGAATAGACCATCTTTACCTTTAAAAAGCATAGATTTTGCTATTTGCCCGACTTCGCAATCGATTTTAGCGGCGGCCATTTCAGATGTCGGTGTGCTGCCAGCTTCAAACTCGAGTGCTTCGAGATTATTTTCCAGCAGAATTTTTTTTACTTTGTGAGGAATCATCTATCGGGTTGCTCGGGTAGTAAATTGCCCCCTATGATAATGCAAGAGTGACGTTGATTTAAGTTGCTTAAGTGTGGAGTGAGGTATTTGTTAGAAAAAAATCAACTTCGGTTTCGATTGCACCTGGATCATCGGAGCTAATTTCGAATTGCATTTTTTCGGCGATGAGCAGATCGATCAGATCATTATGATGCTCGAGTTTAATCAGCGAACAAAAACTGACAATTTGAGCGAAGGAGTTTCGCTGAAATACGGCCAGGGAACTATCGCCTATGGTCTTTATTGATTTGGGAAATTGATCTATGACTTCTTGTGATCGATTCGCCATTTGAATCATGTCATTGGCACCGGATTGCATTTGATGGGCCGATTCGATAAACCCTTTCATCATCGCCTGTATTTCGTCAGTTGCTTTGCGGGTAGTCGCAGCCAGCTTTTTAACTTCATCGGTGACAACCGCAAACCCTCTGCCGTGAACACCGGCGCGAGCGGCTTCTATAGCGGCATTTAACGCTAACAGGATAGTCTGATCGGTAATCGAATTAATCATGTTTAGCGTGTCTGCCACTGCATGAGTTTGTTGTGCGAATTGATTGGATCGATCGTTTATGGATGAGATTTTTCCAAGCAGGTCTCCAAGGTTGGCTGTTACTGTTTGCACCGATGCTTTTGACTCTCCGGAGCCTATCGCTGCTTTTTCAGACATGTTGGCGATTTCGTCCATGATATCTGAAATCTTGCTCAAATCTTACTGACCATGTTCAAGGTTAACGATCAGGCTGCGTGTCTTCAGAGCGTTCAAGTTTGCATGAACCTGCTTATACTCATGGCTGCGATGATTTTGAATCATCGCCTGATGCGCCAGGTTATGGTGTTTCGAATGGATTTTACCAACCCAAATTCTTTGATTAAAATCCCCGTGAGTAACCCGTTCAAGGGTTTCATGAGATGAAACAGGATTTGATGAGCGCCGATAGCAACGCACTGGACGCCCGGTAAAAGTAGGGGTAAACGTTTAAAGGCAAAGAATAAATGCTTCATAGCTTGAATCGAATGACTGAAATTGATCATTTAAATAATTCAGGGACTGCTCGATACCACCGGCGGAGGGGTTCTTTTTCTCAATCACCAACATGTCAGCAAAAAGGAATCGCCGTTGAAAATTCAGAATAGCGGGCTCTCGATCAATCAATGATAGTCAATGATGCAAGTAATGCAGATACGATTCTCGGTCTTTTTGATGTGGCAGGTGTTACCAGTATGATATTTCGGTGATAGAGCGAATTATTGATCTCGGTCGTCTTCAGATCAGTATCTAAGGTGTCTAGACCTGACCAAAGTGGCACTAGTGAAACGCCCATATTTTGTTTCACCAATTTTTCGATGGCTTCCAATGCATCAAGTTCGTAGTAAGGTTCGATGTCAATATTATTGTCTTTCAAATATTGGTTGGCTTTGAGTCCACCCCAGGATTGAGAGTCGTAACAAATGTATCGGTCCTGCTGTAATTGGTCCCGAATCGAGTGTTGAGTTTGGTGATGTGAAAGTAATACCAGGGGCTCGCTTCGTAGGATATTCACCTGAAATCGGCGTGGAACTTCATAGGGCGGGGCGGCTATTATCGCAGCATCGATGCTGCCCTCCTGAAGGTCGTTAAACAGAGAATTAGAAGTCCCAGGGCGTATTTGTAAATTGAGGCGCGGTGCCTGTTCGGCCAATTGATGGACAGCACTGGGTAGTAATCCTGTTAATGCCGTTGAGATGGCACCGATGTGAAATTTCCCTTCCAGTCCTGAGGGATCGATCTGATCGCTAAGATCGTGAAATCCTTTGACCAGCCCTCGAATCCTAGGCAATAAATCAACACAGGCCCGTGTTGCAACCGCCTTGTGCTGACTGCGGTTGAGCAAGGGCGTATTAAAGTGTTTTTCAAGCGCAATAATACGCTGACCAACCGCAGCTGGTGTTAAATTCTGAACTCTTGCAGCTTTGGCGATCGAACCCAGTTCTACAATGTGGAGCAGGCTCTCGAAGTATCGGATATTCATAAATATTAGAAAGAATTACTTTCGAATTAGTAAAGTAATAAATGTTATCTTTTTAGTAGGTCGGGTGCTAGCATCTTTTAATTAACTCACCTTAACCTAAGAAATTCGTACCAGCCTGCAGAGGGAAACAGATGTTTGAAGCAGTATTAATGCAACAAATTAGAGATCGATTTTGCCATGTCGATATTTGCCCATTTCAGGGTCCGAGAATATTCTTTGAAAATGCGGGTGGCGGACTGACTCTGAAGTCGGTCGTAGAGGTTAATACAACGCTGGCAGGCATTCCTGATAATCAGGGTAGAGATAACCCGGCTTCGCATGAGCTGGTTCGAATTATTAGCGAAGCCCGCGACAATATGCGAATTTTTCTTGGGGTTAAAGAGGGCCCGGTATTCACCGGCGAAAGTGGTACTGAATTATTGTTTAGACTGGTTCGGGCTGCAGTAATGGGCTCACCCGAGGGTGGCAATGTCGTAGGTAGCACACTTGAACATCCGGCCACTGTCACAGCAGGAAAGCGTTGGTCAACGGTCGCTGGTAAAGAATACCGCGCAGTTCTTCATGATAACGACACGGCAACCGTAACCGCCGATGATTATGCCAAAGTGGTCGATGCAGATACACGCGTAGCTACTATTATCCATACCAGCCCTGTTACTGGAATGTCGGTTAACGTTGAAGCTGTGGTTAAGACCATTCGGACGGCTTCGCCGGATTGCATTATTATTCTTGACGGCATTCAGCATGCAGCGCATGGCGGACTCGCCGTCGATGATTATGATATTGATGGTTACGCTGTTTCTGCATACAAAGTTTTTTCTCGACACAATTATGGATTTGCCTGGGTTTCTCCCCGACTTGCGCATTTACCGCATGATCATCTGGATGGCACACCGTCTGATTTCTGGGAAATGGGAACTCGTGATACTTCGGCTTTTGCCTGTACTACGGCTGTTATCGAATATTTTGACTGGCTCGGTTCAAAATTCACCGAATCTACCGACCGTCGAACTCGAATTCTAGCGGCCGGTGAAGCGATTACTGCGCAGGAACACGGTCTTATCGATATCATGATCAATGGTGATGGCGAACAGCGTGGCTTAAGAAATATGTCTGAGGTTTTTGTGATTGGTGGGCTCGATAATCCTGCGCGTGAAGGTATGGTATCGATCATTGTCGAAGGCAAACCATGTGCTGAAGTGGTTGCAGATTTGAATGCTAAAGGTATCCGCACTCATGTTCGTAAAGCTGATTATTTTTCGGGTAATATTCTTGATCCACTGGGTCGTCCAACCTGCATCCGGGTTTCTATGTGTCATTACAATAGCCGTGAAGAAGTCCTTAGATTTCTCAATGAACTCGATGAAATCATCAAGATACACCTCGCTGCCTGATTGCAGTCTTTGACATGACTGATACCGTCCCGTTGCAGATTATTGGCGCCGGGCCTGCAGGAATGAGTCTGATTATTGCGCTATGTAATCATATAGCGCAAAGCGATCGTTCGCAGACGGGAACACTAAAGGCAAGATCCCTGTTCGATAAGCTCGTCATGATTGAAGCCACCGACAAGCCCGGTGGTTTAATGGGCAAGTATCAAATCAATGCCAATACCAGTTCGAAAGATGTTGTCCAGGGTATGTTAGAAGGCACCGTATTTGCCGAACTACGTGAACTATATTTAAAGCTGCCGCAAACCAGCAAAGACCTGATTCCATTATCCGAAATTGATCAATTAATGGTGCAGCCATTAATCAGGATAGTCCGCGATCTTCTTGGTACTCGTCTACTATTAAATCGACCTGTTAAGCAGTTGCGCATTGATAAAGAAAAATTTGAATCTATTGATCTGGAGGGAAATGTAATATCTCGAAGTGATCAGGTTGTTTTGTGTTGTGGTGGTCGCGATGATGTCCTACCCGAATTATCGGATTACGCCGAGAAGGTGGAAGGTTCCTTACAATTTCTACTCCGTAAAAACCTGACCGCCCTGCCGTCGGGGCAAGGTCCTGTGGTTATTGTCGGAGCTTCCCACAGTGCTTTTTCCTGTGCCTGGCGACTCTTGAATGATCCATTGTTTTCGGACAATTTGGGTCAGCGTGAAATTTTCATCCTCCAGCGCCATGACGCCATCAAGGTTCGCTGCACACCTGAGTTTGCGAAACAGCATCAGATTAATTATGATCCTGAAGCCGATCTAGCGGCATCGACCGGACTGGTTTATTCACATGCCGGATTGCGTAAAGATGCCAAGTGGCTGTATCTGAACATTCGTGATGGTCTGGAAAAAAGGGTCAAACTTGTTAATATAAATCATTGTTCGGATCAACAGGGCTTACTGGGGCAATCCGCGCTTATTTTGCAAGCGACAGGTTTTAAACCGGATGTTCCTATCCTCCAGATTGACGGCAAAAATGTAAACCTCGGTAAACCTTCAGCCAACGGTGAGCTATTCACTTTAGAGAGTGCTGAGCGTATTCCGGGTTTGTACGGATATGGCCTGGGTTTTAATATTTTGCCTGTAGGAAAAGCGGCTGGTGAAAAAAGTTTTAGAGGGGGTATCCATGGGTTCCAGTCTTATCCTCTGGTGGTCGCCCCGCAAATCGTCAATAACCTCTTGAAAGAGTAAATTATGAAAACTGAAGCACAAGTTGTTGTTATTGGGGGTGGTCTGATTGGTTGTTCTATTCTTTACCATTTGACAAAAATCGGTTGGACCGATGTTGTTCTACTCGAACGTGATGAGTTAACGTCGGGTTCAACCTGGCATGCAGCGGCTGGAATACACGGTCTGCACGACCATAATAATATTTCGAAATTGCAATATTATACGATGCAACTTTATGAAGAACTGGAGCGCGAAACGGGACAAAGCTGTGGAATATTTCAACCGGGCTCGCTCTATCTTGCTCAAACTAGAGATCGTGAATACCAACTTCGAATGCAGGCAGCCAAAGCTCGATATTTCCAGGTCGATTTTCATGAATTGAATCGCGATGAAGCCGAACGTATGCATCCGCTGGCGAATTTTGATGACATCCGTTGCATCATGTACGAACCCGATGGTGGTAATGTTGATCCTTCTGGGGTGACTTATGCCTACGCTAAGGGAGCCCGTCAACGGGGTGCTGAGGTTCATCGTTTTACGCCGGTTATCGCGACGACGCAGCGACATGATGGAAGCTGGGATGTTGAAACTGACAAAGCTACCATTCATGCCGGGGTGGTCGTCAATGCTGCCGGTTTATGGGCGCGAGAAGTTGCCGCAATGGCGGGCTTTGATTTACCGTTGATGCCGCTCGAGCATCAGTATTTTGTAACCGAAACCATTCCGGAAATTGCAGCGCTTGAGCAACGGTTACCTTTAATCGCAGATCGTGATGGCGAATATTATATGCGCCAGGAAGGTCAGGGTTTGTTAGTCGGTGCTTATGAAAAAGATGGTCGATATTGGTCTGAAAATGGAACACCACAAGATTTTGGCCATGAATTACTGGACGAAGATCTGGAAAGAATTGAAGAAAATATGTTACGGGCATTTAAGCGTGTTCCAGTTCTTGCCGAAGCTGGCGTCAAGCGCGTGATTAATGGCCCAATGATTTGGGCGCCGGATAGCTCTGCTTTGATTGGTCCGGTACCTGAACTTAAAAATTACTTTTGCTGTTGTGGGATCATTCCTGGATTCTCACAGTCGGGTGGACTCGGCGTTACCATGGCGGAATGGATTGTCGAAGGTGAGTCGAAAATGGACCTGTTCCCCTGGGATCTGGCTCGCTTCGGTACCTGGGCGAACAAAGCTTTCACAAAAGCGCGTACGCTCGACCAATATTCGCATCGATTTAAAATACATTTTCCCTACGAAGAACGTCAAGCGGGTCGTCCGATTAATAAACGGCCGGTTTATGACTTACAGAAAAAAATGGGTGCAGTGTTTGGATTAAGTTACGGATACGAACATCCTCTCTGGTATGCCCCTGAAGGTATGGAACCGATAGAGACTTATGGATTCGAACGTCAAAACTGGTTTGAACCGGTCGCCGCAGAGTGTCGTGCATTGCGAGAGTCAGTCGGCATTATCGATGTCTCGAACTTTGCCAAGTATCGGATTTCAGGTGTCGGATCAGCCGATTATTTAAATCGCCTGGTTGCTAACTACGTACCGACCGAAACTGGACGGAGTTGTCTTACGCCCTTAATCGGATTGCGCGGTGGTATTGCCGGTGACTTCACGATTACCAAACTGGACGAAGAAGAATTTATGATGATTGGTTCCGGGATTGCCGAACGTTATCACAAACGTTATTTCGATATGGTCGATAAGAGCGATACCGTGAATTTTGAAAGTCTGACCGAAAGCTGGGCGGGTTTTAATATAGCTGGCCCTAACTCGAGACATTTACTGGAGAAAGTTTGCGACGAAGATTTATCGGGGGATGCAGTTCCTTTTATGCGCAATCGTAAAATTCGCATTACAGGTCTGGACGCTATTGCGCTTAGAGTCTCATTTAGCGGAGACCTCGGGTTCGAGGTTTATGTTCCAGTTGAGCATCAGTTGGCGCTTTATAAGGCCTTGCTCGATGCGGGTCAAACGTATGGGGTTAAACCCATCGGTGGACGAGCATTATTATCACTACGAGTTGAAAAAGGTTATGGCAGTTGGAGTCGGGAATATTCCCCCGAATACTGGCCACAGGAAGTAGGACTTGATCGATTGATCAAACTTGATAAGCCTGAGTTCCTCGGGAAAGATGCCTATCTTGCGATCAAAGATAAGCCGCCCCGAGAAAAACTGGTCATGGTTCAGATAGAAACGGATAATGCCGATGCTAACGGCAGCGAGCCGATTTTTCTGACCGACGGAACACCCGTTGGTCGTGTAAGCTCCGGTGCCTATAGTCATTCGGTTTTGGCATCGCTAGCGCTCTGTTTTGTTAAAACCGAACATGCGATTGCCGGTACTGAACTGGAAGTTGCTGTGCTAGGGCAACCTCATGCAGCAGTCATTCTTGAAAAACCACCCTTTGATTCGACAGGCTCAAGACTGAGAGGGTAACGCGATGTCAGATAATCCCCATTCCATACCAAAGCCCAAAGTTAACCCGGCTCGTCGTCCAGGCATGCGCCCGGATAATACACCGGAAGATAATGATCGAGTAGAAATCGGACCGTCACCAATGGCTTATGCCGAGTGGGAAGCGGCTGGTTTACAGTGCCCTGATCTACCCGTAATGCGCCAGTATCGTCTGGATCGAATCGTTGCGGGGTTAAAGGAACGAGAGCTGGATGCAGTATTGCTATTTGATCCATTGTCGATTCGATACGCGACTGATTCAACTCACATGCAGTTATGGAATGCACATAATCCCTTCCGCGCCTGTATGGTGACGGCTGATGGTTATTTGGTGTTGTGGGAATATGGTGGTTATGCCTATATGTCCAATTTCAATCCACTGGTTCGTGAAGTCAGATCGGGTGCCTCATTTTTCTATTTTGCAACGGCGCAGAGAACTGAAGAAAAGGCTGAGAAATTTGTCGGTCAGGTTCTTGAGGTCCTCCAGCAAAGAGTAGGGTCGGGACGTCGTGTCGCCGTTGATAAAATTCAAATAGCAGGCCTACGTGCGCTGGATGAAGCAGGAGTAAAGGTCATGGATGGAGAAGAGCTCATGGAACGCACGCGCGCGATAAAAGGACCCGACGAAATTCTGGCGATGCGTTGTGCAATCCATGCCTGTGAGTCTTCGATTGCCGAAATGCGTGAACTGACTCAACCAGGAATGACTGAAAACGATGTCTGGGCTGAATTACATAAGTCCAATATTCGGCGCGGTGGTGAATGGATTGAAACACGAATTCTGTCCTCAGGACAACGCACCAATCCCTGGTTCCAGGAATGTGGCCCGCGAGTCATTGCTAATAATGAGATTGTGGCGTTTGATACCGACCTTATTGGTTGCTACGGCATGTGTACTGATATTTCACGAACCTGGTTTATCGGAGATGGCAAACCAACCCAGCGCCAGAAAGACATGCATCGATTTGCCTATGACCATATTATGACAAACGCCGATATGATCAAACCGGGTCTTTCTTTTCAGGATGTCACCGAAGGCGGGCATCACCTTACCGAACAATATCTTCCGCAGCGATACGGCTCAAAGTTTCATGGCGTTGGACTCTGTGATGAATGGCCCGCGATTAAATATCCGATAGACTGGGAAGAACGTGGATATGAAGGAATATTAGAGCCCGGAATGATGCTCTGTGTCGAGGCCTACATCGGTGAAGTGGGTGGGCCGGATGGTATTAAACTCGAAGATCAGATACTGGTAACCGAAGATGGTTACGAAAATATGGTTAATTGTCCGTTTGACTCATTGTTAATGGGTTAAAGATTTTCAACTACTACTCAATTAAAAGGGTCAGAGATGAATATTCTATTTATCACAGCAGATCAATGGCGCGGAGAATGTTTATCCAGCCGTGATCATCCACAGGTAAAAACTCCCAATCTTGATGCGCTTGCAAAAGAAGGTGTGTTGTTTAAAAATCACTATGCTCAGGCCACACCCTGCGCGCCAAGTCGTACTTCTTTGCACACGGGTATGTACCTTCAAAACCATCGATGTGTCGTGAATGGTACGCCGCTCGATAGTCGGTTTACTAACTGGGCGTTGGAAGCTAATCGACTTGGTTATCATCCTTCGTTGTTCGGTTATACCGACACCGCAGCTGATCCAAGAGGGCTCGATCCACAGGACCCGCGCCTGACCCATTATAGTGAGCCTTTGTCGGGAATGGGTTACTACACCCCGATTCAGGGTGAAGTCCCTGTCGATTGGACTAATTATCTGGTATCGCGAAATCACCCGATGCCGGAGTCATTATGGGATTTGTACGCGATTACCCGTGAAGGAATCGACTACGCCGATGGGGGGGAGTCCGTTTTGCCTCTCGCCATGAGCAGTGAAGATCACGAAACGCATTATATGGTGAATCGATGCATTGACTGGATAAAGGGACGGCGTGAACCCTGGATCACCCATTTGTCATTGTTGCGCCCGCACCCGCCCTTTGCAGCGCCGGAGCCCTATAACGAAATGTATCATACGGACGATCTGGATGAACCGATGCGTAGTGAAAATCCGGATATCGAATCTCAACAACATCCATTGCTTGATTATTTTTTAAATCATAGTAAATACAGGGCGGGTTCAAGCCGTCAAATCAAGCAGGACAAAGCTAATTATTTTGGTTTGATGAGTGAGGTAGATGACAACCTTGGTCGACTATTCGATATACTCAAATCGGAAGGTCTATGGGACGACACGATGATTATTTTCACCTCTGACCATGGTGAACAATTAGGCGATCATTGGTTACGATTTAAACAGGGTTATTTTGATCAGTCATATTTTATTCCGTTGATCATCAGAGACCCGCGAGCTGAAGCAGATGGTAGCCGTGGTAAACAGTTTGATGCCTTTACCGAAAACGTAGATATTATGCCAACTATGTTGAACTGGCTGGGGTTACCGGTGCCGTCACAATGCGACGGCTTTTCGCTTTTACCCATGATTTACCACGATAAAGTACCCGATGGTTGGCGTGAAGAAGTGCATTGGGAATGTGATTTTCGTGATGTTCGTGATGACACTATTGAAAAACATCTGGGCTTGACCCTGCATCAATGTGGCCTGTCTGTAATTCGTGATCACCGTTATAAATACATTCACTTTTCGGCCTTACCACCTTTGTTTTTCGATTTGCAGAATGACCCCGGCGAATTCATTAATTTGGCAAATGATCCGGCTTATCAGACAGAAGTTCTACATTACAGTCAAAAGATGTTGTCGTGGAAAATGAATTATCAGGATCGCGGTATGAGTGACATCATGTTAGGCGAGGGTGGCCCGTTTAGACGCGAGTCGCCGCTGCAGAGAATTGAACCCCTTCGAGTATAATTTATATGACTTATTCATTTCAAAGTCGGGATTTTAAAAATACACCCTTTTGGTGGGATGGTACGCCAAGACCCGCCGAATCAGTAGCGGCCTTACCGGAATACGTTGATGTACTGATTATAGGGTCGGGATATACCGGCTTAAATTGCGCATTACAAACGGCCAGAGCTGGATGTCAAACCCTTGTCATAGATGCCGAATCGGCCGGTTGGGGTTGCAGTGCCAGAAATGGGGGTCAGATTAGTGGTGAGATTAAACCCGGTTATGAGGCGCTTTCTAGAAAGCATGGTATCGATACTGCAAAAAGCCTGATTGGTGAAGCAAGAAATGCATTGAGCTGGCTTAAAACATTTATTGAAGAAGAGTCTATTGATTGTGACTTACGTCAATGCGGCCGATTTGTAGCGGCCCATAGTCCGCGTCAGTTCAAACAACTAGCACATTCGATTGAGAATCAACCAAAAGGTCTCGAGCAGCCTTTAAGATTGGTGAGCAAAGCTGAACAAGGCACCGAAATTGACAGCCCGTTTTATCATGGTGGTTTAGTTATCGATCAGCATTGCTCGCTTGATCCAGCGAGATATCATCAGGGGCTTTTGCAAAAATCTATCGATGTGGGTGTTGAAATTGTGAGCCATTGCCGCGCCGATCAAATTGATAAACGCAGCGATGGATTCACGGTTACAACTACAAAAGGAAAGATTAATTGCAGAGATTTGGTGATTGCCACGAGTGGCTATACCGGTAATGTCAGTCCTTGGCAACAGCGCCGGATTGTTCCAATTGGAAGTTATATGCTGGCCACCGAAGCCTTACCTGCCGAGCGTGCTCAAGCATTAATGCCAAAGGACAGAGTATTTAGCGACACGCGTAAAGTGGTTGTTTATTTTCGTCGCTCTCCCGATGGGAATCGTGTTGTGTTTGGTGGACGCGTTTCTGTCTTTGAATCGGATCCCGAAAAAAGCCTACCCGCTTTACGGGCGGAATTATTGCGCATATTCCCACAACTGGAAGATGTGAAGATTAGCCACAGCTGGATGGGTTTTGTCGGATATACCTTCGATAATTTACCGCATCTCGGTGTCCAGGACGGTATACATTATGCGATGGGTTATTGTGGTTCGGGGATATGTCTTGCCAGTTTCATGGGTAATCGTATCGGCCAGCAATTGCTCGGAAAGCCGGAAGGTAAAACGGCCTTTGATCAGATTGGTTTTCAAACCCGACCGCTCTACTCGGGTAAGCCCTGGTTCCTTGGTGCAGCTGTTCGGTATTATCAGTTGCTTGATAAATTGAGATAACGATTTCCAACCCTCAATGGTAGTTTTACAGTAGCTGAGACTCAATGAAATATAAATTTTATACCTGCGATGTTTTCACGCATGAGCGATTTGGTGGGAATCCTCTTGCTGTTATTCCCAATGCAAACGGAATTTCCAGTGAACAGATGCAAACTATTGCGCGGGAATTTAATTATTCGGAGACGACATTCGTATTGCCCGGGGATCACAGACATACTAGAAAGGTTCGAATATTCACTCCGACCCAGGAGGTTCCTTTTGCGGGTCATCCCAATATTGGCACGGCATTTACGCTTGCGAGTATTGGCGAACTAGGCGACATTGGTGAAGAAAAAGAGATCATCTTTGACGAGTTAGCCGGACCGGTACCGATTTTAATCCGATGGGACGGGACAGGTATCTGGTGTGAGCTAAAAGCCCCTGAGCCCTTATCTATTCGCGAGATAATAGCTTTGGATCAAGCTGCTTCAGCACTATCGGTGACTAGCGATGACATCTTGACTGCCACTCATCAGCCCCAGGTTGCTTCAGTCGGATTGCCCTTTATTATGGTTGAACTTAAAGATTGGACTACCCTCGAAAAAGTCTCCGTAAACACGCAGGTGCTGGAAGAAGTTCATGGTCAAGGGATTACCTCAGACATTCTGGTCTACATACGATCTCAGGATGAGTTCGATATCCGATGTCGAGTTTTTGCGCCTCTGGATGGTGTACCGGAAGACCCTGCAACCGGTAGTGCAAACTGTGCACTGGTTTCTATGTTAAGTCATTATTGCTCGGAGTCAGAGGGACATTTTGCCTGGCGAATCGCCCAGGGTGTGAAAATGAATCGTCCCAGTTTGCTAGAAGCTCGCGTTCAAAAACAGTCCGGTAGCATCATCGGGTCATGGATAGGCGGATCCTGTAAAATGGTAATGGATGGCAGTATCAGGGTATAGTTATTCACATTCTGAAGTGTACCTTCGGGTGATATGCCTAAGTTTGACTATTTGGTCGGAGTCAATGGAGGAGATAATGGATAACGCGTTATTTGGTTTCCTGGTCGTTGCTGTTCCTGTCCACCTGTTGCTGATTCCGGTGACAACGACTTTTAGCGCGCTAATCTCCTTAAAAAGACAATTACTATGGTGTGGATTTCTCCACTGTGTTCCTATCATCGGTGCTTCTGTATTCCATTTCAAATCTCGTTCTAGCTTTTTCCGAGATAAATTATTTGAAATAGATACGGCCTCTGAACGCACGCGATCAGGTATCCTTGCTCCGCTCGATAATGACTGATCGAGTTTTCTGCTAGATTCGTCGTCCAGCGTAAATTCTGAATTGTTTAATATTGGGCTACAATTAGCAAGTTTTGAATTATGAGCGAACAGTCAACACCCATTCGACCCAATGACCCTCTGTTTCAGCCTTTAACGATTGGTCATTTAACGTTAAAAAATCGAATTATGAGTACCAGGCATGCCTGTGGTATGGACGACGGTGGAATGCCGGGTGAACGATATCAGGCTTACCATGAAGAAAAAGTGAAAGGAGGGCTGGCTTTAACAATGTTTGGTGGTTCTTCGAATGTAGCGTCCGATTCGCCATCGGTGTTTAACCAGCTAAGAATCGATCATGATCGAATTATCCCCCATCTCCAAAAATTTTCAGAACGTATACATAGTCACGGCACTGCCTTGATGTGTCAGATTACTCATCTTGGACGCCGAGGTGATGCAACCGCCGATTACTGGTTACCAACCATATCACCCGGGACGATCCGCGAAACTCTGCATCGAAGTATCCCGCGACAAATTGATGAATTTGATATCAAACGGATTGTAAAGGCTTTTGGGCAAGCGGCCAGATGATGCCTGGAAGGTGGACTCGATGGACTGGAAACTCACGGGGGTGGTCATCTTATTGGGCAGTTTTTTTCACCCGAGTTAAATCAAAGAACCGATAAGTATGGCGGTAGTGTTGAAAATCGGGCCCGCTTTGCGCTCATGGTTCATGAAGAGATTCGAAAACAGGTCGGGGATAATTTTTTACTCGGCATCAGGATGTCGATTCAGGAAGATCGAGGTGGATTATCGGCCGAAGATGCTATTAGGATTGCCCAATTGCTCGAACGAGAAGGCGCAATTAGTTTCCTTAATTGTGTAGCAGGTCGAATGGATACTGAGTTGGCTCTTGCGGAAAATAATATGCCCAGTATGACGCAACCGCTGGCACCGTTTTTACCCTTGATAAAAGAAATGAAGTCTTCAGTATCTTTGCCAGTTTCCCATGCAGCGCGTATTACTGATGGGCCTACTGCCAGGCACGCTATTCGAGATGGAGTTTTGGACATGGTTGCTACGACACGTACCCACATTGCTGATCCGCATATAGTCAATAAAATTTTACGTGGCGAGGAAGATCGAATCCGTCCCTGTTTTGGTGCGTTCCATTGTATGCATAAAAAATTCATTGTATTCATAACGCAACATCAGGGCGTGAACTTGAGTTACCGCCAGTTATTGAACCTATCATCGGGATAAAAAAGCGAGTTGTCGTTTTCGGCGGCGGCCCGGCTGGGCTGGGCTAGAGGCGGCGCGAGTTTCAGCGGAACGCGGCCACGAGGTGATTTTACTTGAAGCAACCCCGAAACTCGGTGGTCAGTTGTTAACCGCCACCCGCGCTGGATGGCGAAGAGATCTTATTAGCGTCGTGAACCGAAGAATCAGTGAACTTGATCATCTGGGATTTGCTCAGTGGCGATGTAAAGCCAGCAAATAGCGTATTAGTGTATGACGGAACGGGACGCCAAGAAGCAGTATCCACTGCCGAATTAGGCTATGCCGAGCGTCCGGTGCACCTTAAAGAACTGCACCGTCTTAAGTAGACTTTAAGCTGGACATGAAACTACCATCCGTTCAATCGCAACCTAATCATTTGCTAGCAACTTTTAGAAATGATTTAACCAATGAATTAATTGAAATTGAAACGGATCAGGTCGTAGTTGAGCAGGGCACAGCGCCGATTGATGAAGTATTTACCGAGCTACGCAATCGATCTATTAATAGTGGCGTGACCGATATCGACGCCTTGCTGTCAGCCAGTGCTCAACCTCATGAAACGGATGAGTCCAGCACATTCAGGTTGTATCGAATCGGTCATGATGTCAGTAGCCGATCACTGCATGCAGCAATACTGGATGCCTACCGAATAGCGATAGCACTCTGACCCACAATTAATCTTCGACAGCCACACCAATAATAAACAAAACAGCATAGTCCAGTTTCGAACAACCTTTGACGACAGGCATGTTTTCGCCAGGGGAAACAGGAAAATCACCGATTTTGGCGCTACCCGGTAAACAGCTGTTTTGAACATCGATCGGTGAATAGCGTGCTGAACGACAGGGAAGATGTGTAACATCGTAAAGAGTGGCACCGTAGTCCAGTTCCCAACGACGATCGCCTGTGTCATCTTCTGAATGAATTGTAAGTACAGACATCACTTTACGGTCTCCCGTAACCACATATTTTCCCGGTGAAATTGGAAACTTTGGATTCTCCATCAGAATGCCATTTTCATCCAGCCACCAGTCGTTTTGATCAAGCTTCCAGTTGGAATGTGCAATTCCATTGTCCTCCACGAGCTGATCATAGTCTTTTAAACCGACGCCACGCGGGCCAGGATCCACCGGCCAGAAGCCCCAGGTTTCGGCTCCACCGCCTGCTGACGCATGTGGATCCCCAAGGACGGCTATGAATTGGGTTGGAATATATTTGAATTTAGTATCTGAACTTGTACTTGCCTGTACTGAAGTAATGGTACCAAGCAGGCAGAGAATGAATAGATTGAAACTAGTTTGGATGAGCGTATTCATGGTGATTTTATCGGGTTGTTGAATCTGGATTTGGTGATGATATCAATTTTTTGAAATTTATTTTCTATTACTGTTTGACACCTGATTTCGATATTCATTCCATAGTTGTTTTCCTTAGCAGGATGCGGGCCAGGTTTTTTTTACCGCACCAATATTGGGCGGTTCAGGTGAATATTGAAGATATTACATCAATATGAGTCCACGAATAATGGTTTTTCAATCAGAGTCAAATGGCATAGCAATGTCTGTATTGTTGGATTTCGCGAGGCTCTCGGCAGCTGCTCCTGCGTTATTCTACTTACGGACATCCTGTCCTAATGCGTCGCCTAAGAGCGCCTACTTTTGGTGCTCTACCTGCGGATCGCCAGACCGCCGGAGCGCCGGAGCGCCGGACCGCCGGAGCGTTGCATCCATGCAGTCATTCCCAATCTACGCATCACGTAACGCAAATACCTCTTGCTCCTCACTAATCCCCTTCATCGCATGAAACCCCAACGATTTTGATGATTCATTGATAAGTTTAGAAAACGATTTTGAAAACAGAATTTTCTCATCCAAAGTTTTAGTAAGCGATTCCAATCTTGCGGTGCGATTTACCGCCGGGCCCATAACCGTAAAATCCAACCGGTCACGAGCACCAACATTGCCATAAACCACCTCTCCCATGTTAAGTCCGACCCCGAATTCTATTTGAGGCTGGCCCTGACGTTTACGACGATGATTTAAGCTGGCCAGGGTACTTTGCGCATCGATCGCCGAATCAATTGCAGCCGTGCAGGCGGACTCAGCTGAGGTTTTATCATCGATCGGGAATACTATTAGCATAGCGTCACCTATGAATCGTAATATTTCTCCACCACGGGCGGAAACGGCATCGGATACAAATTCGAAATATTCATTCATCATATCTAGAACTTGATGAGCAGGTAAAGTTTCAGTGATGGAAGTGAAATTTCGAAGATCACTAAACCACAGTGCGGCGTTGATGATTTCAGCATCACCTCGTTTAATCATTCCTGAAAATACTTTTTGGCTGGTCCTTTTTCCGACGTAGGTATTGAGCACCGATTTTGATAGATGCCGGTAAGCCTGCACTTCGAGAATTGGCATCATGTAAGTTTTCAGTTTAAGAAAACACCCTACGTCATGCTCTGAAAATCCTGATGAGTTTGTAGTAACGAATATACAGGCACCAAAAACACCTTCAGCAGAATGAACCGGAAAAGCGACGTAATCGGTATATCCGGTTTCGGCTAACTCGGTGAAAGCAAGATGAGTGTCAGCGGGTAAGTTAAATAAACGTTGTCGAATGAACTGTCCCTTTTCATATAGTTTCTGCATCGGACTGCCAATAAATCGATCGGTGTCCATGATATGGTGCAGTGCCTCGATGTATTGCGTTTTGTTCGTGTTCGATTGCCAGGTATTGGAGGTAGCTGCAATTTCGGGATTGAGGGTTCTTATGGTCAATTGCATTCTATCGATGGGGGCACCTTGTCGGACTAGCTCATGGGCAAGAGAATCAACGAACTTTGTGCTGTTATTTTCAAGACATCCAGCATTAAATAACCAGTCGAGAACGGGTTGAATCTTCCAGCTCGTGGCGAGGTTTAAATTTGAAGACATGGGTATTGGTCCAAAATATTGGCTCGATTAATCAATGAATCCTTCGCTCTGACTTTGCCATAGTTCAGAATAGAGTCCATCGGATTCGAATAGTTGTTTATGGTTTCCTTGCTGAACAATACTGCCCTGATCAATCACCATCAGGCGGTCATGAGCGGAAAGGGTAGAAAGTCGATGCGCTATAGCTATTACTGTTTTGCTGTCTATGCATTCGAGAAGGCTTTACTGGATGGTTGCTTCAACTTCTGAATCCAACGCACAAGTTGCCTCGGCGAGAACTAATATGGGGGCATCTTTGAGAAATACTTGTGCGATTGATGGGCCCGAGCCTACCGGTCAGATTCTCTGGCATCTATCTGGTGTTATTTCAGACCCAAAATGTGAGGTGCATTCCGTAATGAATGATTGCCGCTTTAAACAATTTCGACAATCTGTACGATGCAAGACTTTTGCATTTGCAAGATCATTCATGGCTTTATTTTTCAACCTCAAGAGAAACTTCAGATGATACCGATACAATAACAACTTGTTACTACGCTGCTTGCCAGCACCTTCTCGCTAGCTGCGAATGCAGTCGGCATTAACTTTGACGGCAGCGAAGTGGACCAATGCCTGCTCTATGACAATACATACTATTGTAATGGATCTCAAAGCACCACATTTGACGACATTTACATTGCCGGTGATTACACCGTTGATATGAATGGAGCTGTTAACGTCCAAGGTGGACACACTGGGGGAAAACGATACCTCTCACATCGGAACCGGCACCCTTGACGCGGCTAAGGCCATTTTAGTTAAAGAAGGCAAATTAAAAGGGACTCTGAACTCGGGCTCAACAGTGGCGCTGGGTGCCGGAGCGAAGATCACGGGAAATGTGATAGCTGGAACGACTGTAGCACTAGGTGCAGACGCAAAAGTGACCGGTAACTTGGAATCCACACATTCAAACGTAACCGTGGGCGCCAAAGGTGAGATTGCGGGAACAACAACAACAGCGGCGTCATCAGCAACACTGAGTGCCGGTGCGTTCGGAGATGACAACATAGACGCCGTGACGGTAACGATGGGTGCAGGCTCGCGCGTCTTAAACGACCTGAATGCAACGACGTCAACGCTGGGTGCTACCGCGTGTTTTGGCGGGAATAACAATACAACAACAACGTACACGGAAGGCGCTGGCGCTGGACAGTGTTCGCTTGACAGAAAGGTAACTAATACCGCTTGCGAATAGATTTAAGGCATTCTCTAGATGTTTAGAGATTAGACGGAAAAAGTAAGTTGAAGAGGATTACAGATTAAGCGCTGTGATCCTCTTTATTTTTACCTTAGATTGGCCAACGAAATCAACTGTTAAGCTCTCCGCTCCACGTATTCATTATGTAAATGCAATATGGATCTCTTCAAATTTAACCCTATGTTGAGTATAAGGAGTCACTGGTTTCCGGTTAACTGCATAGCGATAGAAGGTATAAAACTCAGAACCAATGAACCGGCGTTTGTAGCGCCCAAAATAATTAATACGCGCCAATATTAAAAAAGTAAAAAATTGATTTGAGAAGACGCACGGATTGGGTGGGCCATCAGAAGATACTGATAGTCACCGTCTGGCTGGCGTGACCCGAGTTCTGTGTTCACTGTTTGGATAGCGTGGCATGCCGCCGCCCTTACTTCAGTCATCGTTAAAAAATATCCGGTCGAATTTAATGCGCTTATCAACATCAATGTCGGCATCGAGTTCCTGGGCATATCTATGACCGGAAAAAACATTGCCAGCAATGATTGAGGGTGCCTCGCAGTCGCCTATTCGACTGAGTGAAATTGGCCCAGTATCGGCATTGGTTGCGTAATGATTTTTCAGCGACCGAAACAAAGCATCATTCGGATTTCGCATGGTAACCGTGACAACGGCTTCAGCTTTAATTGTTTTGGGTGAATCGGTATAAACACATTGGATCTCGGCCTGTGAGCCATTAAATGAAACTAAGCCGTGTCCAGTGACAATCTCTACACCAACATCGGCGAGTCTTCTGTGAATTTGATACTGCTCAGAGGTATTGGCCGACCAGGCCGATACTTTGACTTCGGGCGTTACCAAAGTAACCGGGATGTTTTTCTCACGCAAAACTTCGGCAATAACACTGGCCAGATAATAGTGGTCATCATCGAATATAACGGTGGATCCTGTTGGCAATCGCCCTGCCATAATATCGTCAGGTGAAAAGATTTGATCCGCAGGGCCAAAATTTTCAATGGCCACCGTGTGATGCAAACCTTTACCGTCTCTGAGCCAGGTCGATCCCGTCGCAATCGCGATATGATCGGCCTCCATTGCCAGCACATCTTCTAACGTCATTCGATTTTCGAGATAAATGTCTACATTGGGCATGCGTTGAATTTGCTGTACTCGATAATCGCGAACCCGGGCCCATTCGCTTAGTCCGGGAAACTTCGCTTCACGCGTTACTCGTCCTCCAAGTTCACGTTCCGCTTCGGCGAGTAAAACCTGATATCCCCGTAATCCAAGTGCTCGAGTTGCTTCGAGTCCTGCAGGTCCGGCACCCACAACCAGAACTGTAGAGTCAGATCCTTTTGCGGCTATCTTTTCAGGGTGCCAGCCACGTCGCCACTCTTCTCCAATAGTCGGGTTTTGGGTGCAACGAAAAGGTGTTCCTTTACTGTCACCAACATAACAGTTATTGCAGCCGATACATTCTCGAATTTCATCGAGTCGACCTTCTTTTATTTTTTTAGGCAAGAAAGGATCAGCGATGGATGGCCTTGCAGCACCTATAAAATCAACAATTCCGCGGTTGATCTGCGAGATCATGGTATCCGGAGAGGTAAACCGCCCAACTGATACGACAGGTTTTGTGGTGATCGTTTTGACGTAAGACATATAGGCTTCGAGCGAAGCTTCCTTGATAAACCGGGATACGCCCATCTCACGCGAGTAGTCCTGAATATTGATATCCCACAGGTCAGGGAGTTCAGCCAGCATTTCAATCATGTCACGGTGTTCACCAATAATCGGATCACCGCTCCCATTTTTGGTTTGGTCGGCAGAAAATCTGACCGCAACAGCACAGGTATCGCCCACCGCATCTTTTGTTTCTTCGATTAATTCACGAATGAGTCGAACCCTGTTTTCAAGTGAACCGCCATATTCATCGGTTCGAGTATTGGTCTCAGCGGATAAAAAGTGAGATAAAAGATAGTGATGCGTGGCGTAGACATAAACGATATCAAAGCCTGCTGCTTTTGCCCGCAAGGCAGCATTTCGATGCCAGCGCCGTAATTCACGAATATCGGATCGATCCATCGCCCGGGTCTGATACGGAATGCCAATTGAATTCGGCATATGGGCGACATCCATCGAAACTTCATTAGTAAACAGATTAGTTGATCGTGCGCCGCCAACCCAGAGCTCTGCGCCAGCCAGCGAACCATGTTCATGTACGGCGTCGGTCATTAGCCGGTGTGCCTTGATGTCACCGTCATCCCAGAGCGACGCATAAGGATGAGGCAAGTCATCCGAAGCCGGATGAATCGAACAGTATTCGGTGCAGACAACACCCCAACCGCCCTCGGCTTTCATTCCGCGGACCTGAGCAACGGTGCGAGGTCGAAGCCAGCCAAGGCCAGTACAGTGTGGCACCTGGTAAAATCGATTAGGGGCCGTAACTGGGCCAATTCTAACGGGTTCAAACAGAACGTCGTATCGTGGATCTCGTTCACTCATAGTTTGTATCTTGCCTTCGTATTAACATTGTTTCTGGAATAAGTAACCATCTTAATACTGTCTCGCCCATGATGACAGGGCAGTCGTATACGTAGAAGTTTAAGGGACAACAAGCAAGATCGGATAACACTTTAAGTGATTGGGAAGAACACCCAGTTCAAGCTGGACATTAAATATCCATGTATAGAATTCAACTGGGTTACATGATCTGTTTGCTGAACATTTTCCCGCACCCAAATGATGACTATATTCCATAGTGACTCCCTCTATGATGAACGGCATGTCGTGGACGCAGGGATACCCAAAGCATTCGCTGTGCTCACGGGGCAGGCTCTGCGCAGGAGCAACCCTGCTTACTTTTCTGCTGTAGGAAAAGTAAGGCGTACCCTGCCGAGAGCCCTGCTATGAAATGAAGTAGCATTAAGGGTGCGAAACGATTGCACATGGGTGACAATTGATTGTATCCCGCTGAATATTGTTGCTATTCACTTTATTTATTTCCGTAGCCCTAATGCTCCTTTATGCAATAAGCCGGTTAGGATAATATTTAACACTGTTTGACAATATAAAGTTTTCAGGAAATTAATTTTTCGTGATTTATTGAGCCCTATATAAATTGTAACGTCCCCCGAGGAGCCATCAGATGAGTAATTCTGTTTTAGATAATGCCGATCAACTTTCATTCGAACAGGCTCTATTAGCCGATCCGGTTTGGGATGGAATCGAATCGGGTGCTCATGCTTTCAAGATCCCCGAACATGTTTTATTACATGCTGGGCCAGCGTTTAAATCTATTGATGCTATTTCTATGCCGATCTTAAATTCGGCCTGCGTGGCGGCAGTATTTGAAGGTTTGGCAAAGAACTTCGGCCAGGCCGAATCGATGATAAAGGCTGGAGAAATTCAACTTAAACCGGCTCAGGATCATTCAGTCGTTACGCCGCTGGCGGCCGTCGTCAGTGCCTCTATGCCACTTCATCGGGTTATTGATGAAAATCAATCTGATATCAAAATATATGCTCCTATTAATGGAGGAGGCGCACCGTCTCTCAGATTGGGTTTAAGATCTGAATCAGTATTGAATCATATACGTTGGTTGAACAGTTTCTTTGCTGATTTATTGAACGAAGCACTAACAAGTTCATACGAAATGTTGCCATTAGCCGCTGCCGGGTTAGCAGAAGGTGATGACTGTCATGGCCGAACGCCGCATGCCACAAAATTATTAATGGCGAAAGTTGAACAGGCGATACCCGGTAAGCAGTTTGATGAAAAAACCCGTGATTTTATAGGACGGTCCCCCAGCCTGTTTCTTAATTTGTGGATGGCTGCCAGCAAATGCATTATGACCCGTGCTGCCGGGGTTGGCGGCTCCAGTTTTGTTATTGCTGCGGGTGGTAACGGTGTTGAAACGGGGATTCAGATTTCAGCTCTCCCCGGACATTGGTTTTCTTCTAGTGCAACCGCTCCGGTTGGTCGATTTGATGTCGATTTGCCTGTCAGTCGAGGCTTGCCAGCGATTGGAGATAGTGCGGTAGTGGAAGGGTTGGGTCTTGGTGCCATGGCTATTCGTTTATCTCCCGGACAACTCGATGCGCTTGGCGAATTTTTACCCGAAGATTTTGACCTTAGAACGCAGTCGCTATTGATGGGTCAGCATCCGGCGTTTGGATCACTTAATTGTCGACTGGGGATATCTGCTCGATCTGTAGTCGCTTATGGGCGTGGACCGGTGATCGCATTGGGCATACTCGATAACGAGGGGGCTGTAGGCCGTTTGGGTGGAGGTATTTACGATATGCCGGCTACCGTTTTTGAAGCGGCGATTGCCGAACTGGATGGTCATTAAATAGTGAAAACAAAACTGAATGAATTAGGGATGGCCGAACTAGCGCGGAAAATTTCTACCCGAGAAATTTCTGCCGAAGCAGTGATGACAGATTGTCTTGATCGCGTCCAGCAGCGGGAAATTGATGTCGGTGCATTTAATGATATTGATGAAGAGGCCGCGTTGGAATCTGCCCGACGGGCTGATCGAAAGGAAATTACGGGAGCACTTCACGGGATACCTTTCGCCGCGAAAGATATCATCGACACCGAGCGATTCACGACTGAATGGGGCACAGAGTTTTACAAGGGATATAGTGCTGGGCGTAATGCCAGTTGTGTCGAATTATTCCTGCAGGCGGGTGCCATTCTGGTCGGTAAAACAGTGACCACCGAGTTTGCCTATTTCAAACCGGGAAAAACAGCGAATCCGAATAAGCTGGAACATACGCCTGGTGGATCATCCAGCGGTTCAGCAGCGGCAGTTGCGGATTGTATGCTACCGTTTGCATTCGGCTCACAGACCGCTGCGTCGTTAATCCGGCCGGCTGCTTATTGTGGTATTCCAGGATATAAGGCCAGTCATGGAAGTTTTGATCTACAGGGGATCATGTCTTTATCACCAAGTCTGGATACTCTGGGTTTTTTGGCCAGACAAATTGAAGACTTTGAACTCGCACGTTCTGTGTTGTGTAAAAGCCAGCCTGCCGATGCGATTGATCATGAAAACCGACCATTACGAATATCGTTGTTTCGTGGTCCCCATTGGAATGAAGGTTCGATGGAAATGCGTGATGTCTGCCAGAGGGCAATGAAACAACTCTCAAATGCGGGCGCTGTGACCGGTGAACTTGCCTGCCCTGAATCATTTCTAGAATTAACTGAGCATCAAAAAACAGTAATGGCGTTTGAAGTGGCGAGGTCTCGCGTATATGAGTACAACCATTATCGAGATGAAATTAGCCCTCAGTTTCGAGACTTGTTCGAAACCGGTCTGGAAGTTTCGCGTGCAGACTATGTTGATGGCTGCCTGGCGAGAGATAGAGCAAACAGAATATTACAAACTATGTTTCTTGAAGCCGATGTTATTTTGACGCCAGCAGCTCCGGGTGAAGCACCTGCAGGGCTGGGGGCAACGGGTGATCCTCTTTTCAGTCGGGCCTGGAATTTGTTACAGGTGCCCTGTATTTCGGTTCCGTTTGGACAGGGGCCAAATGGACTACCCCTTTCAGTTCAGTTGGTAGGCGCGATTAATCAGGACGACAAATTACTGGCAGCGGCGCAGTGGATAGAGGGTCAGTTAAGGGTCGGGGTGATGAATAATGTTGATGAGCAACATAATTCAGCAGGCCTCAATTTATAGCAACTCTCTTGACGGGAAGCCGTAGGCCGCTCTCGATGGTGTGAGCCATTTTGCTTACTTTTGGGGCTTCAAAAGTGAGACATACCCCATGGAGGGAGTCACTATGGAATACAGTCATCATTTGGGTGCGGAAAAATGTTTAACAGACAGCCAATACAACTCAGAAGCTGGGTCAAAAAACAAACAAACAAGATGGGGTTACTACTTATTTCCGCGGCCCAAAATATCCTGAGTTAATTGTAATTTGATCGGGTTAGCAATATCAATGAGCCAGTAACTGGCTCAAAAATAATTTTGCGCGATCGGTTTGTGCATTCGAAAAGAAGGCTTCCGGTTCAGCAACTTCTACTACTTCACCATGATCCATAAACACAATACGGTCAGCAACCCGGCGTGCAAATCCCATCTCGTGAGTGACACAAATCATCGTCATACCTTCTTCGGCCAATTCGATCATGACATCCAGAACTCCGGCAATCATTTCCGGGTCGAGTGCAGAAGTTGGCTCGTCAAACAGCATGATCTTGGGTTTAAGACAAAGAGCTCTGGCAATTGCTACTCTTTGCTGCTGGCCTCCGGATAGTTGTGGAGGATATTTATCTGCCTGTTCAGCAATGTGTACACGCTCTAGAAAGTGCATTGCGCTTTCGGTCGCTTCAGCTTTCGAGATGCCTTTGTTACGCATCGGCCCGATGGTTAAATTATCGACTACCGACATATGCGGAAACAGATTGAAGCTCTGGAATACCATGCCGACTTCACGACGTATTTCTTCAATTTGTTTCATCCCGGGTTTAACCTCACGACCATCAACCATAATCGTGCCGACCTGGTGTTCTTCGAGCTGATTAATACAGCGGATCATGGTGGACTTACCCGATCCGGATGGCCCGCAAACTACCACCTTTTCACCTGGGGCAACTTTAAGATTTATGTCATATAGCGCACTAAAATCGCCGTACCACTTACACAATCCTGTGATTTCTACGAGCGGCTGCGAGGTATTATTTTCAGACATTGATGAAATCCGGTTATCGTTGACTTCGTTTTGCGCGCCTTTCGAGATAGGCAAAAAACACGGCGAAACTGTAACAAAGTACAAAGTACATAAATCCAACCAGAATCCAGGTTTCGAAAACACGCGTGGTTGTGGCCGCAACTTCGGTCGCGACGAAAGTCAGCTCTTGAATTGAAATGAGTGAAATGATCGCAGAGTCTTTGATCAGTGTAATGAATTGACCTGCCAATGGGGGAAGGATTTTTCTAACTGCCTGTGGGATAACAATATCGCGCAGCACATTAAAATGAGACAACCCGATAGCTTTTCCTGCTTCCCATTGACCTTTATCGGTGGACTGAATTCCGGCTCGAACTATCTCGGTGATATAGGCACCCTCGAAAAGCGACAGACAGATCATGCCGGCAAGAAAATTTGAAAAAAGACGCGGATCACCAAACATAAATTCGAAAACACCACTGGATGCAATCGCACCATCAACATCGATGTCTTCGATGCCCATGGCCGGGAAGATTTGACTTGATACAAAAAAGTAAAAAATAAATATAAAAATAAGTGGGGGCAAGTTGCGAATAAATTCAACATAGCAACGGCTGACGATGCGTAGTGTCAGATTTTGGCAAGTGCGCCAATATCCCATGACGACGCCAACGATGGTCGCGAAGACTGTGGCCCAGACAGCCAGTCGTAAGGTAGTCCATAGCCCCTGTAGTAACAGATTAGAAACCCAGGACTGAGTTTCTTCGTCAAACTTGACTAGAAATCCAAATACCCTCGACCAATTCCAGTTGTAAACCAGAACGTCGTTAACCCGGTATACCGCATAAAAAATAAACAGGGCGACAAAACCATAAACCAGGTAATCAACGATCGTAAGAGGCTGTTTTGGTTTTGCAGGTGGGGGAGAGTTTCTGTCCAATTTATTTAGTGATTGATGGTGAAAAATCAGGGGCTGGTTGCGAAAATTCCACTTCCAGCCCCATAATTCTAATCAACTATCTATTTAACTACTGAGGCGCAACCATATCTTTCCACGCAGATTGGTCCTGGAACCAGTAATTATGCGTTTTGCCGATCCAGCCATTACTGGTATTAACGGTAATCCAGTTGCTGAAAAAGTTAAGCGCATCGTGATCACCTTTACGCATTGCGAATGCTTCGTCACCTCTGGTCAGGTTTTTCTCACCAAAAGGCAGGAATACCTTGCCTGGATAAGCGTCAGACCAGAAACGGGGCTTGGGAGCACTGGAAAGCATACCATGCGCGTTACCGTTAACAACTTCCTGAAAAGCCTGTGCATCGTCGTCAAATCGACGAACGGTTGCTTTCGGGAAAAAATCTTTTGCGGTTTTACAGGGAGTAGCACCACGTCGGCAAGCGATAGTAACGTTTGACTTATTAAAATCTTCCAACGAATCAAATCCGCTGGCCAACTTTGTATTAGCAGCCATTTGCTGCCCTGAATGCGCGTAAGGAACAGTGAAGTTCACGGTTAGATTACGTTGGGGAGTAATCGACATACCACCGATGATCAGGTCGAATTTCTTCGCGATCAAAGCGGGGATGATTCCGCTCCAGGCGGTCGGAACAAATTCGATTTTGACACCCATGTCTTCGGCAACTTTAGTGGCGACATCGATTTCAAAACCGATCAGGTTTCCATTTTTGTCACGCATCGCCCAGGGAACAAAAGTTGCCATGCCGACTTTCATAACACCACGTTTCTGAATATCGGTAAGCAGGTCTGCTGAAGCAGCGCCTGAAACCGTCAGCATCGCAGCGGCCATTGTTAAGGTTTTAAAAATTTTACTAATGGTCATGAGTGTTGTCCTCCTTAGGATTTATTTACTCGTTCGGGTAACGTTGAGCTTCTTTTCCAGTTGACCGACGCCGATAGAAAGCGAAATGGTCAGTACTAGATAGATGCCTGCAATAATGAACCAGATTTCGAATGCCATAAAGGTATCTGAAATCAAATTCAAACCTGTGGTTGTCAGCTCGGAAACGGCAATGACACTGACGATGGCTGAATGTTTAATCAGGGAAATCAGCAAACCGGTCAAGGGTGGTAAAATTAAAGGCATGGATTGCGGTATGACGATGTGCCAGTATTTGTTAAAGGTGGTTAGCCCGATCGCATCACCGGCTTCAAATTGACCTCGATCAACACCTTGAATTCCACCCCGAATAATCTCTGCGGCGAAAGAGCCTTCAAAGAATGCAAGACACAGCACACCGGACCAGAATCGGTCTATGCCTAAAATGGGCGCAAGTACAAAATAGAATAAAAATAACTGAACAATCAGCGGGGTATTACGTATTGCTTCGAGATACCAGGTTGCAATAGTACCACCAGCGCGTGAATTCGACATACGCGCAAAGGCGGTTAAGAACCCGATTATGATCGCCAGAATTCCGGCAACAGAGGCTAGTTTCAGGGTCTGTATCAGCCCCCAGTAAAGTGGTCCAAAGATTAGTTCGTCATCGATGATTCGATAAAAGAAGGGGCTGACACGATACCACTGCCAGTTGTACTCCATTGCCAATGCACCTTTCCATATTAACCAGCCGATGATTGCAAAGGTCAGAATAGCCCAACCGATTTGGCTAACGATTTGAAAGAAACGAGGCAGGCTGAAAACTTCGACAGGACGTCGACGCTTTTCTAAATCGTACGAATCAGTTCTGGTGTCTAAAGACACAGATCAGGCCCCTCCTTATTTATTTTTTATCTTTGGAACCTATTGAGCAAACATTGAATAAAACACTCAATAATGGATTCAGTTTGCGCAACACCTATAGCTTTGTCAATGATATCATGCGTCCAGGTTTAGAAAATATTATATGTCCTGCGAGAGTGTTATGGCGCGTATCAGTCCAAATTATATTAACCGGGATTCCCTTTTTCTCGAAAACGCCTGGTATGTTGCGATTCGATCTGATGCATTAGGTGAGAACCTGCAATCCGTCCGGTTACTTGGTGAAGATATTCTTCTGTACCGGCATTCCACCGGCTTTCCGGTTGCGCTGGAAGATGCCTGCCCGCATCGGAAATTACCGCTTTCGATGGGAACGCTGATTGAAGATGTCGTCCATTGTGGTTATCACGGTATGCAGTTTGATCATAAAGGGAAATGTGTAGAATCACCAACACAGTGCAAAATCCCCAGCAATGCCTGGGTTCGACAATATCCGGTCATCGAAAAGTACAGGCTAATCTGGATCTGGATGGGTGATCCTGAGTTGGCCGATGAAAACCACATTTTATCCGTGCCTGATTACGATAATCCTCATTGGGGTTTAACCGATGGTGGCATGATCGAATGTCGATGCCATTATCTGTACCTGGTCGATAATTTACTCGACCCTTCGCATGTCGCATGGGTTCATCAGTCTTCGTTTGCCTCTGCCGGTACCGACGATGTGGCGCTGAAAATCGAGGATACCGATACGGGTGTGTTGGTATCACGTTGGATTAATGATATTGATCCACCGCCCTACTATGCTGACATGTTGCCGTTTTCAGGTAAGGTCGATCGTCTTCAGTATTACGAGGCGGTTATGCCGTCGATCGCGATTAATATGAGTAGTTATGCTCCATCAGGACATGGCGGAAATGATAATGATTTACCCGATGGCAGTTATCGAATGCGGTCCTACCACTTCATAACGCCAATTGATCATGAAAATACCCGGTACCACTGGTTTCAGAATTACAATACCGATGGCGATAACGAAGTAACGCGTGCAAAACTGAATGAAGGTGCGCGCGGTGCATTTGAAGAAGACCGGGTTATCCTTGAAGCGGTTCATCGGGGTATGTCCAAAAACCGTTCGGGTAATCTGGATTTACGGCTTGATATTGGTTCAAAAATGTTTCGTAAGAAACTGGCCGCTCGGATTAAAGCTGAGAAATCGAACGAGTGATGGAATAATCATTTGAAAATTACTTTTCGCCAGATTGACGCCTTCAAAACGGTCGTACAGACCGGTACGGTTACCGAATCAGCTCGAATGCTGAATATTTCGCAGCCGGCCGTCAGCCGTTTGATATCGGATTTGGAGAGCCAGGTTGGTTTTCGATTGTTTACCCGTTCCGGTCGAAATTTGAAAGCGACCCCGGAAGCGTTATTACTGGTTGAAGAAGTACGACGGGCTCTGAGTGGCCTTGAGCAAATCAAACATACCGCGACCGCCATCAAGAATTTCAAACATGCGCAATTGCGATTGATCGCAACACCTGCATTTTCAACGTTAATCGCGCCACAGCTCATTCGTAAATTCTCCGAGAAGCAGCCAGACGCAATGATATCACTGGAAATCCAGTCTACCGACGTTGCAATCGAATGGATGGTCTCGCAAAA
The DNA here is from genome assembly GCA_047639625.1 of Gammaproteobacteria bacterium. GTDB lineage: Bacteria > Pseudomonadota > Gammaproteobacteria. The sequence goes on along the minus strand of JBLIOG010000001.1, from coordinate 8,232 downwards.
TTTTGATTTCGGCATAGCGCCGGCGAACCTGGCCAATCCGTCTGTTAACAGTCACCCTTTAACGAACACAGAATCGATTTGTGTTTTCCCGCCTGGCCATCGACTTGAAGGTAAAGCCGTGGTTACTCCGGAAGATCTTGCCGGTGAAAGTTTTGTTTCCTATATGCCCGATTCACAGTTTCGGTTTGAAGTGGATGATATTTTTAAAAAATCGAGTGTTGATCGTAGCCTGAAGTATGAAGCCCGAACAACCGATGCCATCTGTCGATTAGTCGCACAGGGGCTGGGCGTTTCAATTATTGTCTCGATGGGGTCTTCATTCGGGTCGGGAGAAGAAGTATCTTCAGCACCTTTTTCACTCAATATTGGTTTTAACGGCTGTTTAATCTGGTCGCGTCAAAAATCAATGACTGCGGTCGCGAACGAATTTCTGGAGTTGGTCGAGACAGAATTCAGCTCGATGCAAGTGCCAGCCTAAACTTATCCCTCGCCTCGGCGCTGTGAATATAATCGTAGTCCCTCGGATAGGGATCCCCGGCTTCTATATACAATGCTGCAAATGATGGCCCGGGTGTCGCGAGGAAGTCGCTGATGTTTGATTCGAAAGTTTCGATATTACTGAAAGAAACCGATTGTTTGTAGCCAGCAGCAGATGCCATGGCTGAAAAATCAACCGATTCAGCACCGGGTATCGGGTGCGCGCCATTCACTTCATAAACCCGATTAACAAATACAAAGTGATGAAAGTTAGCAGGTTTGGCATTGGCGACACTGACCAGCGAACCCAGGTTCATCAGTAAACTTCCATCGCCGTCAAAAACCAGAACCTCTTTTTGAGGATTAGCCAGAGCAAGCCCTAAACCATGCGAAGAAGCCTGACCCATGGCGCCGGTGGCGACATAATTTAAATCGCGTGGATTAATAGCCATCCAGTCGAACAATGTTTGATAAACCGCAACGACGATTTCATCACTAACATGATGTTTCAGTATTTCCAGAGCATGATCGCGTCTCATGGTGTTGGTGACCGCCCTATTAAGAAGCAGAATACCGAAGAATTTCGATAGGCACGGTCGATATCTTGAGCAATGTGATTAACATCATCGGGTTCTTCAATGAGACGATATTCTATTCCCATCGCTTTTAGTACCGGCTCTATGATCCAAACCCCGTAGGCATTTGACTCTGCGGGTTTACGCTCGGGTTCTTTACCCTGTAGGCCAACCATCATGCATATAGGGAGTTGATAGTCCATTCCTATGGCTCGAATTGCGTTTAGCGAATCCATCAGACCCGTTTGCTGCATGAGTAACACGGCCCGTGTGTTGTTATAGGACATGGCACCACAAATCGAGACACCTTCATCTTCTTTGCAAACACGGACCAGATTTAATTCATTATCTTTCGACAGGGGCCAGAGTAAACCTTCGCTGGTTACAATATCAGGGACAGAGATAACGAACTCAACGCCTGCCTTTTTGATTTCGGCAATAATGCCAGGTCCGGAGGGATACAAGATTTCAGCAGAAGGCATAGTGCTGTCCATGGCTATGCATTGAGATAACTCGTTATGGCTTCGGTGGCTATCTTCATTTGTGATTCGAGGCCAATGGTTACCCGAATGCAGTCTTGATAAGCCGGAGAAGCCAATCGCCGAATAACAATGCCTCGCTTTAATAAATAGTCTTCACACCCGATTGCGGTTTTGTCTGGGTTTTCAAATTTCAAAAGCTGGAAATTGGTTTGGCTTGGGTAAACCTTTAATCCAGCATGGGTCATTTTTTCTGAAAATTGCTGGCGTAGTTTTCGGTTTATTTCAAACACAGTTTTCTGGTGATGTTTATCTTTCAATGCTGCTAATGCGGCGGCCACTGAACAACTCGCCAACGGAAAGGTTAAGCCGATGCGATTAACAAGGTCGATGATTTCGGGTGCGGCCAGCATCCAGCCAACCCGGGCGCCCGCGAGTCCGTGAATCTTTGAGAAGGTTCGAGTCATTACGACATTGTCGGCGATACTGGCTAACAGCTGACCTGACTCATAATCTTCGGCATCGACGTATTCTTCATAGGCGCAGTCGAGTACGAGTAAAACTTCCCCTGGAAGCGACTGGTGCAATCGTCTGATTTCAGAACCGCTCAAATAGGTTCCTGCAGGGTTCTCAGGATTTGCCAGATAGACCATTCGGGTTTTGTCAGTAACAGCGGCCAGAATGTTATCAACCGAAGGCTTCAAGTCGTCGTCTTCGACCGAAATCGGCTCAGCTCCGTTGGCAAAGGCATAGTTTGGTGCCTTGAGATAACCATTTTTGCTGCGGATCATTTCAGTTCCGGGCTCGAGATAGACCCTTGCTAACCGTGCCAGTAAATCATCTGATCCGTTGCCGACCGTTAATCGTTTTTGATCAACCTGATAACGTTGAGCCAGAGCAGGGGCTAAACGGGATGCCGGATTTTCGAGATATCGAAATAAATCGGCAGCCGCAGCAGTCGCTGCATTGACAGCGTTAACTGAAGGGCCAAAAGCACTTTCGTTCGAATTCAGCAAAATTCGCGGGGCTGGATATTGATCAGTTTCTGCCAACAGCATATGTGCCTTAATTTTCTCAATACTTTTTTTGGGGCGTAAAGCTGACATGGAGGTGATTTTTCGGTGCATGGTGTCTGTAAGAGGGTTAAAGTACCATATCACACATGATGTGAATTACCGTAACTCAATTCCAGGAATATTATGGTTTGTTGTGATTAATAATAAGTTCAATTATTAAAGGTGATTAGCAACACAATTCAGTAGGATACAATTAATTGTCACTCGCGGTAATCATGTTCAATGGTTTCGTACCCCATAGAGGAGTCACTATGGAATACACTGATCATTTAGGTGCGGAAAAGTGTATAACAAGCAGGCAATACAACCCATTTGAATTCAATACTTTGATGTTTAATTCTCTGCTTGAACTGAGTGTGCTTGCTAATCACCTTGTTAAATAATGATTCATTGAGAAAATAATGATAAAAACGGCAACACCTACTCGAATTAGAATGACAATAGACCTGGAACAACAAGGACGCCAGGTTGGCGATTTGCAAATTAAGTGGTCGGATAATCGCCGGCCATTAGGCGTTTATCCGGTTCCCATTATTTGTCTTTCTAATGCAGAGGGCCCAACCCTGCTTTTAACTGGAGGAGTTCATGGCGACGAATTCGAAGGTCCCGCGGCTCTTATGCGTCTTGTGCAGACTCTCAGTCTGGATGAGATAAAAGGTAGAGTCCTGATTATTCCAGCCCTGAACGCACCTGCGTTGATGTCTTCAAGTCGGGTTTCGCCGCTGGATCAAGTCAACATGAATCGGGCGTTTCCTGGGGATATGGATGCAGGACCGACGCATATGCTGGCTCAGTTTATTGAAGATATACTCATATCTCAGTGCGATGCCGTGATCGATTTGCACAGTGGTGGTAAAGCCTCAATTTTCGCACCCTGTGTTTTAACCAGCGTTGATAACTCAACCGAAGTGGGTCATAGAAACAAAGCATTAGCCGGGGCTTTTGCGGCGCCATACGTTTGGTTAGCAGGGGCCCAAAATGACAATCGTTCGGTAAATGCAGCGGCGGGTCGACACGGTGTATCGATGATCGCTTCTGAGTTGGGTGGCGGTGGTGGTTGTGATCCAGCAATGACAGACTTTGCCGAGCGCGCTATTAGACGATGCCTTCATCATTTGGGAATTATCAGTCAATCGATTGCCGAAGAGAGTTCTGACTCACAGTGGGTGGAATTTAATGCACCTGAACAGAATTATCTGGCACCGTCAGCGGGATTGTTTGATCGGAATTTCAATATTGGGGACAAAGTAAACGCGGGTGATCCTGCTGGTTTTATCCACTTTATTGAAGAACCGGAGCGTAATTCTGTGCCCTTATATTTTCCCTGTTCGGGTGTTATTTTTGCCCATAACAATCGAGGTTTGATAGAGCGTGGAGAAACCCTGGCGATGATCGCTCAATCGGCACATATTTTAGAAAAATAAGTTTCAAACATATCCGCAAAACTCGACTCAACCGCTACTTCGAAACCATTCCGGCTTCGTAATATGAATGACTTTAATCCGAAAGCTTCGGTATAAGTACCGGCATTTTTGTGGAACTGGGTTTGATGAGTATCGAGTGGGCTCACGATAGCCATGATTTGCGCGGCATCTTCGCCTTCAATGCTAAAAAAAGTGAGGGTATCGCTGACAAGCACGATACTCATATCAATGGGTGCAGTTTCTAACCGGACTGATTGCTGAAGCTCCGATTCCAGTTCAATTGGCCCCCGAATTAACCATTTTTCGGGTGCGAGCCAATAAATTGACGAATGACCTTTACTGACGGCTGTATTGGGTGACACAGGTAAATGATTAAATAATCCGCTGATCCAGTCGGAAACCGAATCGGACTTACCCTGAATTTCAATTAAGGTGGATATACCCTGGCGTTGAATATTGACGTCGTAACTCATTTCAACTTCTCAACCTTTGACCTTGAGGATCGTGAAAGCAGGGTTTAGTGACCGTGGCTGTGACGATATCTTCTTTCATTCGGATATAGACTTTTCCCCCCATTCGATTTTGGCCGTTGGTAAGAAGTGCGAGTGCAATACTGCGGTTTAATACCACGCTCCAGACACAGGCGGTTACGAACCCTTCTGATGCTTCACGTCTTCCTCCCGGTGTAATCGGTGCATTTTCTTCGACCATGCGTTGCGGGTCGTCAATCATCAGGCCAACCAGCTCGCGACGTGGATGACCCCCCTGTCGTCTTATCCTGACACTGGTTTTACCGATGTAGTCATCCTTGTTGGAAGACATTATCCAGTCCATTCCCAGATCATAGGGATCGGTAACGCCATCAGCTTCATGCCCTAATGACAGAAACCCTTTTTCGACTCGAAGGACATGATTGGCTTCAGACCCGATCGGGGTAATATCAAAGGATTTTCCAACATCGATAATGGTGTCCCATAGTTGGCGGAAATATCGGGGCCAGACATTAACTTCGAAACTTAGCTCACCCGTAAAACTAACCCGACAGATACGCGCTGGAATACCTGCCACCGTGCCATTACGCATCGACATAAATGGGAACTGATCAGCTGATAGGTCTATATCGGTCCCTATTGCCTCCAATAATTTACGTGCATCTGGTCCACAGATTGTTGCGTTCGCCCATTGCGTGGTTACGGTAGATATTTTCACCTGCCACTCGGGGCGATGAACTTGCAGAAAATATTCCATATGCTGGTTAACTAAATCAGCATAGCCTGTCGACGTTGACATGAGGTAATGATTTTCGGCGAGTTTAAAACTAACGCCATCGTCGAGAATTCTACCGTCTTCGGTAAGCATCAATCCGTATCGGCCACGATTAATTTTCAAATTACCGAATTCATTGGTATAGAGCATATTAAGAAACTTTGTGGCGTCCGGACCTTTGATTTCATATTTACCAAGAGGCGCTCCGTCATAGACTCCGACTCGGTTTCTAACTGCCAAACTTTCGCGGTCAACGGTTTGTTGAAAGGCTTCGCCTTCACGAGGATAAAATCCGGGTCGTCGCCATCTTGCACCGGATTCGTAGATCGTAGCGCCCTTGTCGCGATGCCATTGAGTTACCTGCGTATGGCGATAGGGTAGAAAAACTACACCTTCTCGACTGCCTACAATAGAACCGAATTCAATCGGTGAAAAAGGTGAACGGAAGGTTGTTGTGCCGATTTCTTCGGGTTGGGCACTGGTGGCATTGGCGATAATACCGATAACGTTTAGATTGCCGGTTTTACCCTGGTCTATTCCCATACCGGCAGTGGTATATCGTTTGACATGTTCTACCGACTCGAAACCTTCGCGTAGCGCCAGATGAATATCAGCAACGGTGACATCATTTTGGATATCGACAAAACTTTTACGCTGTAGTTTGCTTTCGCACTCGACTTGCCAAAGGGCTGCAATGTCATACCGACTTTGGGGGCTAATCTCGGGAAGGTCCAGCAATTCTTTTGTCGTAAACCCTGCCAGTTGAATGATTTCCTGAGTTGTTTCCAGTGCATTTTCGATGACCTGGTCCAGATTGAAAAAACCGGCTGCCGATCCAGTGCAGTGACAATGTTGATCGACCGAACCTGCTGTGAAACAGACTAGTTTTTTATTCCATTGAAGATTGCCGCGTGCCTGCGAAAAGAGGTGAAGCGTGGGATTCCACCCTCCTGATACACAGAGCAGGTCACAATCAATTGATGCTTTTTGACCGTTATTAAGGTCTTTTATCGAAACACGTTTAATTCGTTTATGCCCAGCTGTAGTTTCGATGACGTGATTCTTTAAAACGGTGATTTTACTATCCGAATCAATATTGGGCGATGAACGACTGTCCACTATCGCAACTACTTCAATACCAGCTAACTCTAGTTCTGTGGCTAACGAATAAGCACTATTATTGTTGGTAAAGATGACGGCTTTTTTACCGGGCAAGACCGCATAACGATTTACATAGCTACGCACCGCTGATGCCAGCATGATACCTGGACGGTCATTGTTGGGATAAACCAGATTACGTTCAATCGCACCAGTAGCGAGTATGACCCTTGAAGCTCGAACTCGCCAACCACGTTGAAATATACCGCTGGTTTGGGGTTTACGCTCGTTGACTATGATCAGATTTTGTTCGCGGTAGGCCCAGGCTGTTGCGTTCGATAGCCGTTGAACATTGTCGAGTTGATCGAGTTGTTCGACCATTAAGTCAATCCAGTTGAACGCCGGTTTGCCATTGATTAAAGTTGATTCGTTTAATAGGGAGCCGCCGGGCTCAGAACCATCATCCACCAGGATGATGCGTAATCCATTTTTTGCGGCTAACAAAGCCGAGATCAGACCGGCAGGACCGGCCCCAACCACAAGAATGTCGCAATGCGCATTCCTGACTTCGTAATGGCCTTCGTGTTGTTCAGACTTTGGTGCTGCGGCGAGTCCTGCTGCTTTGCGTATGGATGGCTCGAATAGATGCCAGGTTGGCCACATGAAGGTTTTGTAATAAAAAGCAGCTGGAATTAAGGGCGCAAAAAGTTGGTTAATGGCCATAAGGTCAAAACCTGGAGAAGGCCAGCAGTTGACGGATCGAGCTTCCAGCCCGGTTCTGATTTTAACGGTTGTGATGGGTTGATTGGCCGAGGATTCGTCGCCAGTCAGTTCAACCAGTGCTGATGGCTCTTCATAGCCTGAGCCGATGGTGCCTCGTGGGCGATGATATTTAAAACTTCGAGCTGTTAAATGAACACCGTTTGCGAGTAATGCTGATGCCAGCGTGTCTCCCGCAAATCCATCGTATCGTTTTCCATTAAAACGAAATGAAATCACTTCGTTACGTTGGATTTTACCACCCGTTGAGTTTCTATAACGGGCGCTCATGAATCATCTCCAGGTGCAGCAATTATTTCGTGGGTCCGTGTATCGCGACTGATTTTTACCCATTTACCACAACCCCGAACATGCCACCAATATTCATCGACCGGTCCAATTGGGTTGGGGGGCACCGTTAGGTATTCGACCCATTCCTGATCACCCATTTTATCGGGTTGATCGGGGCGACGAGGTTTTACAGGCCCACCGTGAACGAACTCACTCTCATTTCTCGGTCCACAAAAAGGACATGCAATTAATAACATAGCGACATCATTCAGGTTGCCGTGGTCGTTCCGGCTTCGAGTATAAAATCAAGCCGTTTAAAACGTTCGAGGGTAAATGCAGCGGCGAGATCGTGGGGTTGGTTGTTCGCGATCAGATGCGCCAGGGTATAACCCCCAGCAGGAACGGCTTTAAAACCACCCCACCAGCCTGCCGATACAAAGAGACCGGGAATCTCGGTTTTACTGACGATTGGTGTAGCATCATGCGCAATATCAAGAGTTCCTCCCCATTGGCGCATTAACTTAAGTCGTTTGAAGTTCGGGAACAATTCGAGCATCGATGCAACCGCATCTTCAAAGACGTTCTGGCGGATATCACGACGGAACGATTGCCCCGGATCACCAGCGCCACCTATGACCAGCTCGCCTTTATCGGACTGGCTTAAATACACACCGATGTCAGGGCAATTAACCACAACATCGATCAGCGGTTTTACCGGTTCGGAGACAAAGGCACTGAGGTTAAACGATTTGATTGGTAGTTTGAGTCCAATGGTGTCGGTGATAGA